>CAUZEQ010000380.1:0-3946 GCA_963578885.1 Planctomycetota bacterium | reverse complement strand
TCCACTGGTCGAAGCGATGGTTGACGTAGTACCACAGCACGACCAGCAGCGGACTGACCGTCAGCACAAACCAGTACAACGGGATCCGACGGCTCCAGCGGCGGCCGACCGGAGCACGCACGATCACGTTCAGGCAGTTCTCGATCGTGACCATCAGCGACAACGCCGCGTACAGCATCAAGGCGACGCCGATCCAGTGCACGGCCGCCAGGTCGACCTCGGCCGCCTGGCCGAACAGGTCCTTGAGCCAGACACTCATCGTCTGGGATTCCTCGGTGACACCGTCAGAGGGCACGACGCGGATCGTGTCGAGGCCGACCGAGGCAAGCAACTCTCCGGCCATCGCCAGGAACGGCTCCAGGCCGATCAGCCCCTTGACCAGCAACGTGGCGACCACCAGCACCGGCAACAGGCTGAAGAGTGTGCGGAACGAGAGCGCGGCTGCCATGTGCTGGGCGCGGTCGTGCTTGAGCTGCCGAGCTCCGAAGCGGCCGAGGTCATAGCCGAAACGGACGGCTCGCTGCCAGCGATTGAGTTCACTAAACGGCTGAGTGATCACTCGACGCAGCCAACTCACCAGGGATTCCAGCCGGTCACGCAACATCAGTTCGCCTCGGCATGTGGTCTCGTTGAGGCCCTCTCGATTCGAGCCTCGATTCTAATCCTCAATCACCCCCACCACTCGCCGCTGCCGAGAATTCGAGGTGGTTTCATGGGGCCGGTTCGTGATCGTCGACCCATAACCCGCCCAGCCGGTAAAACCGGACCCCTGAATTGGCATCCGGCAAACCGCTCCCGATATACTCCCCTCATGCCCCACCCGACCTCCAGCTCGCAGACCGAACTCAAGGCCGTGCTGAAGCGGCTGGACCAGATCCGGCCGGAATCCACTTCGGTCGAGACTCTGCAGGCCATGCAGGCGACGATTCACAGCGAGTACTCCGACCTGGCCGCACGTGGACTCGAATACGAACAGACCGCCACCGAGGCGCTGGCGGAGGCCCGGCCCGAGATCCTCGGGAAAGTCAAGACGCAGGCGGCCCGGCTGAGAGCCGAGATGGAGTCGCTGGAGGACCTGGACCGCAAGCTCTTCGACACGATCCACCGAAGAATCGTGCGAGACAACATGACCGCGCGGCTCGGCTCACGCACCGCTCTGATCGTCCTGGAAACGATCGTGATGACCCTGATCGTCCTCGTGCTGGGACTGCTGGTCTACGACACAACCGCCGGACCCGATTCGCAGCGGCCCACCTGGCTCTCCGGCGACACGATCTTCGTCGTCGACGCGATCTGCTGCGTGGTCTTCATGAGTGAGTTCTTCCTGAGACTCTCGTGTGCCGAGTCCAAGGCATTTGTCTGGAAACACCACTGGGTCGACTTCGTGACCTCAATTCCGATCCCCGGTGAAGCGCAGCTGGCACGATTCGGCCGGGTCGCCCGATTGGCTCGATTCGCTCGAGTCCTCCGCCTGTTGAGATTCCTGAGGTTTCTGCGACTGTTCTTCCTGCTCTGGCGGGGCATGGACAAGCTGCAGAGCGTGATCGATGTGAAGCTGATGAAGAGAACCCTGCGGTGGGCCGTGGTGGTCACCGTGCTCGGTGCACTGCTGGTCTACCAGATCGAAGGATCCTCGCCGCCGGGCTCCGGTGCCGACGGAGACAACGCCGTCTCGTCGTACCCTCTGGCCCTGTGGTGGAGTTTCACCACGGTGGTCACCGGCGGCTTCGGTGACATTCACAATCCCGAGACCGCCAGCGGGCAGGTGCTCACCGCCATCCTGGTCGTCATGGGCATGGTCCTGATTGGCGTGTTCACCGCAACACTGACCTCGCTGTTCCTCGGAGAGCAGTCCGAGGAAATCGAGAAGCTGCAGGAGGAGCTGGGGGTGCGGCTCGATCGGCTGACAGAGAAGATCGAGGGAGCCGAAGGTCTCGAGCAGACGCCCAGAGGTCCCGACCCACCGGAAGACACCTGATGAGCAATTCCGACTGAGATCCCCGCGGCGGGCATGTTATGTTAGGACTGGCCGCCTGGGATGGATCAGGCCGAACAGTAGAGACAGGAGACTGAGATGCTCAGGGTTCTGGGACACCGAGGCACGGCCTGCGACGGCTTGACCCGTCGCGAAGCGCTCCGCGTCGGCGGCCTCAGTCTCTTTTCCGGAGTCTCACTCCCCACGCTGCTGCACGCCGCCGGACAGCAGGGCCACACCGGTGGTGCGCTGCCCGAGGGCAAGGCCAGGTCGGTCATCCTGATCAACCTCTTCGGCGGACCACCGCACCAGGACACCTTCGATCTCAAGCCCCAGGCCCCCAGCAACGTCCGCGGGGAATTCCAGCCGATCTCCAGCCGCATCCCCGGCCTGCACATCTGCGAGTTGCTGCCTCGCACCGCGGCGATGATGGACCGGCTGACGCTGATCCGGACCTACTCGCACAAGTACAACAGCCACAACCCCTACAACGTCCTGACCGGTTTCGACGGCGGCAGCGACCGCGAGAACTACTTTGCCAAGAAGTCCGATCACCCCAGCATGATGTCGGTCGCCCGCCACTTCGGCCTCGGCCGCCGCGACGTCCCGTCCTACGTGATCATGCCCTCCTACCCCGGCTTCTCGCAGGGACTCCGCCGGGCCGGACCCTACGGAGGGTACCTGGGCACCAGTTACGACCCGCTGTTCACCGTCTGGGACAAGAAATTCGACGGCAAGGGTGAGTTCTACAAGCCGGTGCCTGCACTGGGTGAGCCGCTGTTGCCCTCGCTCGAAGAACTCCCGGCGGTGACCGCCAATCGACTCGATCGACGCAAGTCGCTGCTGGCCCAGTTCGACGACCGGCTGGGCCGCATCGACCGCAGCCGTGCCGCCGAGAGTCTCTCGGAATTCCAGCAACAGGTCTTCCGGCTGCTGACTTCACAAAAGACCCGTGCCGCCTTTGATCTCTCGAAGGAATCCTCCGCCACGCGAACCCGCTACGGCAATACCGTTTGGGCCAACAGTTGCCTGGTCGCCCGCCGGCTGGTCGAGGCGGGTTCGACCTTCATCAGCGTCAACTGGGAAGAGGCCGACAGCGGGAACCATTGGGACCTGCACGCCAACAACTTCAACATGTGCCGGCACCACCTGCCGATCCTCGACCGCATGTTCACCACGCTGGTCGATGATCTCTCCGAACGAGGCTTGCTGGATACGACGCTGGTCGTGCTGATGGGCGAGATGGGTCGCACGCCCCGGATCAATGCCAAGGCCGGCCGCGACCACTGGCCGCAATGCGGCTTTGTCGTGATGGCCGGAGGCGGCATGCGGCCGGGGACGGTGCTGGGCAAGACCGACAAGCAGGCCGCCTACCCCGTCGATCGTCCCGTCTCCGCCGGCGACATGGCCGCGACGATCTACCAGCAGTTGGGTGTCGACCCCACTCTGACTGTCGACGACCTGCAGGGTCGCCCGATCCACATCGCCCACGGCGGTGCGCCGGTCTGGGAAGTCATCGACTGAGGATCCTGGCCGGTGCCGCTCGATGGGGTCAGACACCCCCGCGCTTGAGTGTCGAGCGAAACAGGCGTACAAACGGGCCTGAGTTTTCATGCACCACTGGCACCAGGGGAGCCACCGCCGTGGATCTCGATCGTGACAAGCTGCTGTGGATCTACCGCCGGATGCGACAGATCCGTGAATTCGAAAACCGGCTGCACGAGGACTTCGCCGCCGGACTGATCCCCGGCTTCGTACACCTGTACGCCGGCGAGGAAGCGATCGCCGTGGGTGTCTGTGCCCACCTCGATGACGACGACTTCATTACCAGCACCCACCGCGGCCACGGCCACTGCATTGCCAAGGGAGTGGAAATCAACGGGATGATGGCCGAGATCCGTGGCAAGGCGTCCGGCTGCTGCAAGGGCAAGGGCGGCTCGATGCACATCGCCGACGTCGACCGCGGCATGC
>CAUZEQ010000379.1:0-3985 GCA_963578885.1 Planctomycetota bacterium | reverse complement strand
TCAAGCTCGCCGGAGATTTCTCGATCGCCAAGTACGAGGTGCCTCAAAATCTCTGGGAAGCCGTGATGGGCAGCAACCCCAGCAAGTGGACCGGCCCGAGGAACTCGGTCGAGATGCTCAGTTGGCGAGAGGCGATGACGTTTTGTCAGCGGGCAACGGCGATGATGCAGCAGGCCAAGTTGATCAAGGCGGGCGAGGTCATTCGCCTGCCGAGCGAGGCCGAGTGGGAATACTGCTGCCGGGCGGGGACGACGACCGCCTACAGCTTCGGGGCCAAGGCGCGTGCCGAAGGCGACTCAGGCAACAAGGCCTCCACGCTGGACCCCTACGGCTGGCACACCGGAAACGCCTCGGGCAACGATCCACCCGTCGGAGCACTCAAGCCCAACCCCTGGGGCCTGTACGACATGCACGGCTACCTCTCGGAATTTGTCCTCGACGCCTGGCACGCCGACTACAAGGGTGCCCCAGGCGACAGCGGGGCCTGGGACCTCAAGAAAGGGTCTGCCCTGCGGGTCATCCGTAGTGGGTCGTGGAGAGACCGTTACCCGTCGCTGAGAAGTGCTGCTCGGGTACCGCTTCCTGATCACGTCATGAGTGACGCGATCGGCCTGAGGTGCGTCAAGGTCTCCACCCCACCTGGCAACAAGAAGAAGGCATCGAAGTAACCCGCCCCAGCCGGGACATCGACTTCGCTCCAGGAGAGCCTGCTGCCGTGAATGACACCACGCCGAACCCGTCCGACGAGACACCCGTTGCCGGGCCGACCGAGGCACCCTCCCAGGAGGTCTCGGAACCGGACAGCGGGCGACCGAAACTGAACCCCAGCGGTGGCGAAACGGCTCGACCGATTCCGTCGAGAACCAAGCCGGTGACGAGCCAGGACGAGGGGGAACCGTCGATCGAGGAGAAACTGGCGGCGATAGCCACCGACGCCGCCGAAGCACCGCCCGTGGCCCAAACCGCCGCCGCACCACCGGTCGAATTGCCCCCCGACGACGACCTCGATTCGGAACTCGAAGCCGAAATCGAAGCCGCACTGGCCAGCGACGACGCTCAACTGCTCGACCTCGCCGCTCTGGTCAACACCGACGTCGATGTCGACGGTGAAGAGGGGCTCTCGGAGCGGGTCGAGTCGGAAGAGGATCTCGAGGAAGGGGCCCGGCTGAAAGGGACCATCCAGGCCATCGACTCGGAAAATGTCTTTGTCGATATCGGCATGAGAGCCACCGGCATCGTGCCTCGCAGGCAGTGGGAAAAGAGCGAACCGGAGGTGGGGCAGGTGATCGACGTGTCGGTCGACCGATACGACGCCGACGAGGGCCTGATCCAGCTCAACCTGCCTCGAGGGCGACGACGCGTGGGAGGCGACTGGAACGCGGTGACCGTGGGCATGAAGTGCGACTGCGTTGTCACCAAGTCCAACAAGGGCGGGCTGGAAGTGTCGGTGGGATCACTGCGAGGCTTCATGCCGGCCGGACAGGTCGACCGGTCCTACGTCGAGGATCTCGACCCCTTCATCGGCCAGAAACTCTCGGTGCAGGTCATGGAGGTCGACTCCAGGAAACGCAACCTGGTGGTCAGCCGCCGTGCACTGCTCGAAGAAGAATACAAGGACGCCGCGGCCGAGATCTGGAGTCAGCTCTCGGTCGGTGACATCCGCAGCGGGACCGTCAAGACGCTCAAGGACTACGGCGCCTTCGTCGATCTCGGAGGTCTCGACGGGTTCCTGCACATCGGCGAGATCAGCTGGTCGCGACTGAATCACCCCGATCAGGTGCTGACCCAGGGGCAGACGGTCGAGGTCAAGATCCTGGCGATCGATACCCAGCAGAACCGGATCAGCCTGGGCATGAAACAACTCAGCGGCGACCCCTGGGCCGGAGCAGCCAACTCGTTTGCCGTTGGCAAACAGGTCGGCGGCACCGTCACCCACATCATGGACTTCGGCGCCTTCGTCGAACTGGAACCCGGAATCGAGGGGCTGGTGCACATCAGCGAACTGGAACACACCCGGGTCCGCCGTGTGGCTGATGTGCTCAGCGAAGGCCAATCGATCGACGTACAGGTACTCGAAGTGGACTCCGAGCGGAAGAGAATCTCGCTGTCGCTGAAAGCCCTGAAGGATCGACCGGCAGCAGACGGGCGAGGGGAAGAGCCCGATGAGGACCTGACACCGATCGAACGGATCGAACGCTCGGAACTGAAGGGCGGCACCGGAGATGGGGGAGACCTCTTCGGAAACCCCAACGACTTCTAGAGCCGGCTCACATCAGCAGCGACTCGAGCAGCATCCGCATCTTCCTGAGCTCAAGCGCCCGATCGAGATCGCCGTAACGGTCGGGGAAGAAATCCACCGACAGAGTTCTCTCGTAGTCCTCGCGACGCAATTGGCTGATCAACCGGCTGTAGTCGACCTCGCCCAGGCCCACCTGGACCTGGATCTCCTCGGGCGTCGTGTCTCGCAGGTAGACGTGATAGACGTAGGGATAGACCTGGTCGTACGACTCACCGTGATGTGGGCCGCAGATGTAGTACGAGGGGTCCAGTGACAGTCCCACGCCGTTGACGGCCTGGCAGAGTTCCACGGCGGTGTGAGCATCCTCGGTCAGGTGGCCGGTCCGCGTGCGGATCGACAACTGCACTCCAGCTGCATTGCTGATCTGCAACAGGTCCTGCAGACGCTCGATCTCGGCATTGAACGGCGTTCCCAGCGGATTCGAAGGGACCGTGATCTGGGCGACCCGCATCAGCTTGGCCAACCGGGTGATCTCACTGAATGTCTCGACATCGACGGGCTGCTCGAAACAAAACGCCACCGGCGTCAGTCTCGATGCCGACCGGTACCGGGTGATGAACCCCTCGAGGTCGGCCACCACCTCCGACGGCTTCAGATGATCACTGTTCTCATCCAGCCAGAATTCGATCCGGGTGTAGCCATAATCAGCCAGCAGGCTGCAGGCTTCCAGGAAGGGAAGATCACCCAGGCAGCGGGAGGTGACGGCGACGTACACGCTAAATGCCCTCTGTCTCGGCAGTTTCAAGCTGACCGTGGCCCGGTCGGCGCGCGGTAATCTAGTTCGATCGCAGCGATTCCGCAAGATCGATGGCCTGGAACACCTGTCCGGTTTAGGCCGATTCTCCGCATTCTGTGGCCTCAAAGGGCCGCGGCGGCCGATAAGAAACCTACGGCGTGCGGCGTGCCACTCACTTCAACCGGTCTTGCGACCGCGGGGGTTACCCGAAGATGAAGACTCGAATTGTCCTGGGCCTGGTGGTTGGTCTGAGTGTTTCGCTGGCGGTTGGCTGCCAGAATCCTCGAGGCATCGTGAGGGGCCAGGCCCCGAATCAAGCCCCAAATCATGCCATGACCGAAGCCCAGTTCGCACCGACTGATTACGGCGTGATGAACCATGGCGGCCAGCAGCCACAAGGCGCGTTCCGCGGTAGTCACTATCACACGTTCGAGTACCGGGCGCCCGAGGGCATGACCTACCCGCCGGCCAACCAGCCGCCGGCGATCGTGCAATACCCCTACTACACGCTGCGTGGACCGACCGACTTCTTCCAGAAGTAGCCGCCCAGGGACTGGCTCATCTCGAGGCGTCAGCCGAGAAGGGTGCCTGTCCCGACCGCCCAAACGCCTGCGCCCAGGGACTGGCTCGTCTCGAGGCGTCAGCCGAGAAGGGTGCCTGTCCCGGCGCCTGATGGCCGGTTCCCCAAACCGGGACAGGCACCTCCGCCCCGCCTATGGCGGGGCTGCGGAGCCAGTCCCTAAGCCGCAAACCGAAACGGCTCGGCGGTCACTTCGTATCCCGGTCGGATCGCCACGTTGATCAGCAGCCCCAGCGCAATCGCCGTCGCCACCAGGCTCGATCCTCCATAGCTGACCAGCGGCAGGGTCATCCCGGTGATCGGCATCAGCCCGACCGTCATCCCGGTGTTGATGATGGCCTGGGTCGCCAGCAGAGTGACGATGCCGGTG
>CAUZEQ010000378.1:0-3998 GCA_963578885.1 Planctomycetota bacterium | reverse complement strand
CTCGTGGACCAGCCGGATCGCATCGGCCTCGGGGACCGGCGTTCCAAACGTCATCGTGCCCAGGCAGATCGGAGAAACAAGCAGGCCGCTTGAGCCCAGGGGGCGCAGTTCCATGGTGAGACTCTCTGGTGCAGGATCAGCGGAAATGGGCCGTGGCGAACGCGGACCCCCACGAGCTAGGCCAGGATATCCTCGACCGGTTCGCCGTGCTGGGCGATCGGATACGGTCGATCGGCCGGATCGTAGATCGACATCGTGGTGTCCAGCCCCATCGCCTTGTAGACGGTTGCGATGAACGCTTCGGGGCCGACGGGGCGATCGCTGGGATAGGCGCCGATTCGGTCGGAGCTGCCATGCACGTAGCCGTGCTTGACTCCGGCACCGGTCATCAGGATGTTGCTGCAGTAGGACCAATGGTCGCGGCCGCCCTTGCCGTTGATCTTGGGCGTGCGGCCCATCTCGCCCATCACCAGAAGCAGCGTGTCCTGGAGCAGGCCGCGGTTGTCCAGATCCTCGCAGAGGGCCGAGTAGGCCTGGTCGAAGACCGGCAGGCGGTGGTCGCGGAGGATGTTGAAATTGCGCTGGTGAGTGTCCCAGCCGTCGAGATCGATCTTGGCCTTCTCGAAGACCTCCCACGTCACCGTCACGAACCGCACGCCCGACTCGACCAGTCGACGGGCGACGAGCATCGAGTGTCCGTAGAGGTTGTCGCCATAGCGGGACTGGAGGCCGGGTGTTTCCGACGAGACGTCAAAGGCTCGCCAGGGGCTGTTGGGGCGGTTGGTCGCCGTCAGCAGGTCGTAGGCACGACGGGTGTTGCGGTCGAAGGCCTCGACGGCACCCGATCGCTCCAGCCGATCGACCTCGCGACCGAATTGAGCCGTCAAGCTGCGACGCCGGTCGAGCCGATCGAGGGTGAGTTGTTCGGGCAGCGCGACGTTGGGCAGCAGCACCTCGCCCTTGATCCGCTCGGGATGAGCGTACTTGGCTTCCTTGTCGCTGTGGACCCGGCACTTGGTGATGAAGGGGTCGTATTGTCGTCCGAGGAATCCGCCATAGAGACCGGGCCGGATCGAACTCTGGCCCCAGCCGGTGTAGCAGGGCATCCAGACCGAAGCGGGCAGGTCGCGTTGTTCGTTTCTCGAGAGGTACTCGACGACCGAGTTCATGCTCGGGGCCTGGGTGGGCAGGATCGGCACTGACGGCTGGACCTTCGCGGCCGGCTTGCCGGTCATGGTATAGAGCAGCCCGGCCGAGTGGTCGTTGGTGTGGTGGCGGGCCGAGCGGATCAGGGTCGAGCGGCCCATCCACTTCGAGACCTGTGGCAGCAGATCGCAGAAGTGCACGCCGGGCACATCGGTCGCGGTCGCGCCGAATTCGCCTCGGATCTCCTTCGGCGCCCCGAACTTCGGGTCGAAGGTGTCGTGCAGCGGGGGGCCGCCAAAGAGGTAGACCAGGATGACGTTCTTGGCGGGGCCCTGGCCGGGGAAACCGGCCGGTTGCCGGTTCTCGGCCGCCAGCAACTCGGGCAATCGCATGCCGAGCAACGACAAGCCTCCGGCGGTGATCGCGTCACGACGCGTCACGCCGTCGCAGGCACGTTTCAGGTTGCCGAGAACGTTGAGCATGTCTGGGGCTTTTGGGGCGGGTGGCTATTCATGGTATCGGTGTCGTCATCAATGTACCAACAGCGATTGATCGGTTGCGTGCCGGTGTGGGGGAATCGGGGTGTGGGGTGACCCAGGGTGGCGCCCGCCCGGGGGGCGGGCTGACCCTGGGCTATGGGATGCAACCCCTTCGGGGTTGTTGGAGGTTAGATCACGCGTTTGTAGGCGAAGCCTCCGAGTGTGAAGCCGGTGGAGTGGCCGGAGGCGTTGGTTTCGAAGATCGCCAGTTCGCCGGCGCCTCGGCCGCCGCGGACCCGGTACGTTGCGTCGTCGTCGGTTGGTTCGAGAACGCCTCCGGTATGCAACGGGTAGGGCCACAGCGGCGAGATTTCCAGGTGCAAGTCTCCGCCTCGCATCGCCACGTGGACCGGGACGCCCGGTTCGGCCACGTAGAGGCCGGCTTTGTCGTCGGTGTCGAGGGAATCGGCGGACGTTTCGGCCGCGGAGGGTCGCGACGCGGTTGTCTCGGACGGGTTGAGTGCCGGCGGTTCCAGCGGCGGGGGGTCGGGGTTGCCCAGCAGGCGTTCGAGGATGCGGATGGTGATCGACTGGATCAGCGGGTAGGGCCAGAGATTGGCCAGGGCGATGACACCGATGCGGTGCTGGCCGGTGAAGAGGATCTGCGAGGAGAAGCCGAAAATGCCTCCTCCGTGACCGTGATAGACGTTGTTGCCCACTCGCAGAGACCGCCAGCCCAGGCACTGCGCGGCCGACCAGTCGGGCTCTGAGTACAGGGGCTGATGGAATTCGCGGAGGGTCGCTTCATCCAGCACGTCGCCCGAGACGGCTCGATCAGCGGTGCGAAACTGAAGCGAGATCCAGCGAGCGAGGTCGGCGACGCTCGAGTGCAGCTGACCGCAGGCGGCGACTCCACCCAGGCCGACGTAGGGGGCCGGCTTCAGTTGGTCTCGGAACAGGTCCGGCGAATAGCCCACGGCCAACCGGGCGCGTTGGTCCTCGGGCAACCAGTAGATGCTGTCGGTCATCTGCAACGGGTCGAGCAGATGCTGCTGAACGTATTCGAAGTAGTCCTGCCCCGAGACTCGCGCGATGACCTCGCCGAGCAGGCCGAAGGCGAGATTGGAGTACTTGAAGGCATGATCGGCGGGCAGGACGATCTCGGTGTCGGGGAGAGCCGCGAGGATTTCGTCTCGAGAAGGGAACTCGGATGCCGACCAGGTCGGCAGCGGAGTTTCGGTGACGAGTCCTGCTCGGTGAGTCAGCAGCCGCCTCAGCGTGACATCGTCGCGACGTCCGGCGACTTCCCGGGCCGAGGCGAACTCGGGGATGTGCTTCTGTAGCGTGTCGTCCAGCGACAGGCCGCCACCGTCGCGCAGCTGCAGCACCGCGGCGGTGGTCAGGGTCTTTGTGATCGAGGCGACCCGATGCAGGGTGTGCTCATCGGCCGGCTCGCCGGTAGCCAGGTCTCGCGTGCCCAGGCCTTTGGACCAGGCCAGTTCCTGGTCGACCACGATCCCGACGCACAGGCCGGGAAGTCGGTCGTCGAGCACGAGCTGTTCGAGTTCGGATTCGATCTCGGGGAGGGCGGCGGTGATGCGGTCGGTCATGGATCGAGTGTAGCCGGGCGGCTGAGGTGGTACAGGAAGATGCCGGCGGCGGCGGAGACATTGATCGAGTTGACGCGGTCGGTCATGGGGATGGTCCAGAGCTGATCACAGAGTTCGGCCATCGAGTCGCAAAGGCCGGTGGTCTCGTTGCCCAGCATCAGCACCAGTCGATCGGGCCGAGTGACCTGGTGCAACGGGACAGCCCGCTCGTCGAGGACGGCTCCGGCGGTGGCGAAACCCCACTGCTCACGCAGCCGGGCGATGTCGCCGGGGAGGTCCTGGCAGAGCCGGATGGGGAGCCTGAGAGCCGAGCCGGTCGAGACGCGGAGCGTGCGGCGGCTGAAGGGATCGGCGGTGCCGGTGTCGGTCAGCAGACCGTCGATGCCAAAGGCGGTCGCCAGTCGAATGATCACTCCCAGGTTCTGGGGATCGCTGACTGACGGGCAGGCCAGGAAGGTCTGCACCGGCCGGTCGGTGTCGACGAGTTCCTCGAGCAGGGGCGAGGGGGGACGCAGGGCACAGCCGAGCAGCCCGGCGTGGAAATCGAAGCCGACCAGACGCGTCGCCAACTCCTCGGGCAATACGTAAACCGGCAGGTCCGGCGGGATCCAGTCGTCATTGCGGGCCAGCTTGCGGTCGCTGATCAGCAGCGAGACCATCTCGCAGTCGCTCTCGATCATCCGCCGCACCACCCGGTCACTCTCGGCGACCATCATCCCCAGGTCGCGGGTGCGGTTGGTCGACCGGAGATTCCGGTAGATCT
>CAUZEQ010000377.1:0-4001 GCA_963578885.1 Planctomycetota bacterium | reverse complement strand
CTGTTTGCCGACGCCTGCCGCAAAGCCGGGGTACCCTGCACCACCTTCATCCGCGATAAAGGAGGACACGGGTATGGAGTCCGAGACCTCGGAACCCCGATCAACAAGTGGCGATTCGCATTCGTCGATTGGCTGATCCAACGCAAGCTGGCTACACCGGCTCACAAGAAATGACCCGACCGCAAATCACACTCCGACTCTCGATGCTGCTCGCCTGCCTGGCAGCCACCGCAGCCGACACCGCAGCCACCGCAGCCGACACCGCAGCCGACACCGCAGCCGACAAGCCAGCTCCGACGGTACGGTTCAGCCGCGACATCAGGCCCCTGCTTGCCAGCAAGTGCTTCGCCTGCCACGGACCGGCCGAGAAAGAAGGCGGACTGGCGCTGCACGAGCAGGGTCCGGCGACGGCTCGGACCGATTCCGATCACCGTGCCATCGTCCCGGGTCGACCCGACCAGAGCCACCTGCTGGAGCGGGTCCGCTCGAGCGACCCCAAGCTGAGAATGCCGCACAACGCCCCGCCACTCACCCCCGCCGAAATTGCTCTGCTGGAAACCTGGATCGCCCAGGGTGCCCGCTACGAAAAGCACTGGTCATTCGTCCCACCGCGTCGCACCCGGCCGCCCACGGTCCCTCGGAAGCACCGCAAGCAGGTCCGCTCGGCGATTGATCGCTTCGTGATCGCCCGCCTCCAGCCCCGTCAACTCGGACTCTCGCAACAGGCCACCCCCCACACGCTACTGCGACGCCTCTCGTTGGACCTCGTCGGCCTGCTGCCCAGCCAACAGCAGATCGAACAATTCGTCGCCAACCCCTCCGACGACGCCTACCTGCAACTCGTCGACCAGCTGCTCGCCTCGCCCCACTTCGGTGAACGCTGGGGTCGACACTGGCTCGACCTGGCCCGCTACGCCGACAGCTTCGGCTACGAACGTGACGACGTGCGGCCCAATGCCTGGAGATACCGCGACTGGGTCATCAACTCGATCAACCGCAATCAGCCCTACGACCAGTTCATCCGTGAACAGCTCGCCGGCGACCTGCTGCCCGATGCCACGCTCGAGCAGAAGATCGCCACTGGGTTACACCGGATGAACATCAAGAACAACGAGTCGGGGATCAACAAGCAGGACTACCGCAACCGCGAAACGGTCGACCGGGTCAACACCACCGCCACCTCGGTGCTCGGCCTCACGCTCGGATGTGCTCAATGTCATTCCCACAAGTACGACCCCATCCCGCAGCGCGACTTCTATTCCTTCTATGCGTTCTTCAACAACATCGACGAGAAGAACATCGACATCGAGGGCACACCGGCCGACCGCGCGATCTACCAGGCCGCACTCGCTGAGGTCAAGCAGCAGCAGGACACGCTCAAGGCCCGCCGCAGTGCGCTGGCAGCCATGAGAAAGCACGCCAACCTCGCCGCCTGGCAGAAATCTCTCGGCCAAAAGACCACCGACATCGCCAGTCAGCTCAGCAAGCTTGGCCTCTCCGACTCCCTCGCCAGGTTGCTCACCCAACCCGCCGCGGGGCTCTCACCCGCTCAACAGCAGGCCGCTGCCGACTTCTGGAACTCCCTCGAGGGACGCCACGACGACACGGGCCAGGCCATGGCCCAGGTCAGCGTCCAGAAACGGCACCTGCCCAAGCCATACGTGATGACGATCGCCGAACGTGCGAAGGACCGCAAGGTGACTCACGTGCTGCTCCGAGGCGACTTCAAGCAGAAGGGCCAGCCGGTGCAGCCGGGCACACCCTCCTCACTTCCTCCACTCAAGCCCCGCAACACGTCCCCCGATCGACTCGATCTGGCCCGCTGGCTGGTCGGACCCGACAACCCGCTCTCGGCTCGCGTCGCCGTCAACCACGCCTGGGCCCACCTGTTCGGCCGCGGCCTGGTCTCCAGCCGAGACGACTTCGGCAGCCAGGGCACTCCGCCCACTCACCCCGCACTGCTCGATTGGCTTGCCGTCGAGTTCACTCAAAGTGGCTGGGACCGCAAGGCCCTGGTCAGGACCATCGTCACCTCCGCAACCTATCGCCAGTCGTCCCACCTCACACCCCGCCTCGCCTCGGACGATCCCGACAACCTCTGGCTGGCACGCCAGGGTCGCTATCGGGTCGAAGCCGAAATCATCCGCGACCTGTTCCTGCACGCCGCGGGACTGCTGCACAGGACTGTCGGCGGCCCGACCATCCACCCGGTCAAGCCGCTGGGCACCGAGGAACTGGCCTACAAGTACAAGACCCGCTGGATCGTCTCGAACCGACCCGACCGCTACCGACGCGGAATGTACATCCTCTTCAAGCGGACCAACCCCTACCCCAGCCTGATGATCTTTGACAGCCCCGGCAGCAACGTCTGCCTGGCCCAACGCAATCGGTCCAACACCCCGCTGCAGGCTCTGACCACGCTCAACGATCCGGTCTTCTTTGAATGTGCCCAGGCCCTGGGACAGCGGATCGCCTCGGGTGCCTCATCGCCAGCCGATCGGCTCAACCGGGCCGCCCTCGCATCACTCTCCCGACCACTCTCCTCCGAAGAACTTGGAATCCTCGCACAGCTGCACGCCGACGAACAGGCGTGGTTTGCCAGCCACCTCGACGAGGCCAGTCAGGTGATCGGCAGGCCCGGGACACCGAGGGGCCGCGAGTCAAGCACGGCCGCCTGGATTTCCGTGGCGAGGACACTGCTGAATCTCGACGAATTCCTCAACCGCGAGTAGGTCAGGCTGTGCCTGACATCCCCTCCTCCAACCCCTGATTCCGATCGCCAAACCAACCGGTTAGACAGTCAGGCACAGCCTGACCTACATCCCATGCAGACCCTCGAATCCACCCGCCGCGAATTCCTCGCCTCCTCGGCCTCCGGCCTGGGCGGCATCGCGTTGGCCTCGCTATGGGCCAACGAGTCCCCCTCGGCCATCGACCCGCCCCACTTCGCCCCTACCGCCAAGCGGTGCATCTTCTTCTTCATGGCCGGAGGACCCAGCCACGTCGACCTCTTCGACCCCAAGCCGATCCTCAACAGCCGCGACGGCCAGAAGATGCCCGATTCGCTGCTGGGTGGCACCGAGTTCGCCTTCATCAAGCGGGACAAGGCTGTGCTCAAGGGCTCACCCGCCGCGTTCCGCCCGCGTGGCGAGTGTGGCATCGAGTACTCGGACATGATCAGCCGGATCGGTGATCGAGCCGACGACATCGCGCTGATCCGAACCGTCCACGGCGAACAGTTCAACCACCACCCCGGCCAACTGCTGCTCAGCTGCGGCAAGGCGGAAATGGGACGACCCTCGATCGGGGCCTGGCTGACCTATGGGCTGGGAAGCGAGTCAGAGAACCTGCCCGGCTATGTGGTGCTGGCGGCCGGACGAGGTGCCAGCGGCGGCTCGTCGAACTGGACCAGCGGGTTCCTGCCCTCGACCTTCCAGGGCGTCCCCTTCCAGGGACAGGGCGACCCGATCCTCTACCTCTCGAATCCGCCCGGCATCGCCCCCGCCAGCCAGCGCCGCACGCTCGATGCCCTGGGACGACTCAATGCGATCCGTTTCCGAGACGTCCGCGACCCGGAAATCGCCAGCCGGATCGCCCAGTACGAACTCGCCTTCCGCATGCAGTCGGCCGCGCCGGAACTGACCGACCTCTCGGGCGAAACCCGTGCCACGCTGGAAGCCTACGGAGTCAACCGCCCGACGCCGCGGCCCACCGCCTCGATGCAATCCGGTGACACCTACCACCGCTTCTCGGCCAACTGCCTGCTGGCTCGACGGATGGTCGAACGAGGTGTCCGCTTCATCAACGTCGTCCACGCCTCGTGGGACCAGCACGGCAATCTGGCCTACGACCTGAACTGGAACTGCCGGATGGCCGACCAGCCGATCGCCGCGTTGATCGACGACCTCAAACAACGAGGCCTGCTCGATGAGACACTGGTCGTGTGGGCCAGCGAGTTCGGCCGTACACCGCTGGGACAGGGCAATGACGGCCGAGACCAC
>CAUZEQ010000376.1:0-4003 GCA_963578885.1 Planctomycetota bacterium | reverse complement strand
CGCTGCCTGTACCGGATGAACCGCCGCCCCGAGGCGGGACGCCGGTTCGACCAGTTGATCCAGGAATTCCCCGAGAGCCCCCTGGCGACCGATGCCAAGAAAATCTCCGATGCGCTCTCGCGACTCAACCGGCCCAAGCCGACACCCGCTCCCGCCGACGGAGCAACCAAGGGAGCTGCCAAGGGAGCGACCAAGGGGACGGGAGCCGGAAGCTAGCCTGCGAGAACTCTCGCGGCCGTTAGCTGCTGGCTGCTGATGCAAAACACGAAACTGATCCAACGAGCCCAACGGGCACGAAACACGACGAGGTGGGGACGATGACCAGTACACGCAAGACGCGGTGGACCAATCGGCTGTCGGAGTGGGTTCGTGGGCACCGGGCCACATGGCCGGTGATCCTGATCGCGGTGGGCCTGGCCGGCGTGCTGGTCGCCCAGGACGCCAAGCCGCCTGCCAAGGATGCCGAGAAGGCCCGGGGCGAGATCGACGCGATCAGCCAGCAGGCGACCCGGCTCGAAGGAGAACTCGGCAAGTTCAAGGACACTTCCAGCGAAGCCGCCGACGCGATGGTCAAGCTGGTGGACCTCTACCACCAGCACGGACGTCTATTTGGCCTGATCCGGGTCGCTGGCCGTTTCGTCGCCTCGCACCCCTCCGACACGCGTCACCACGACGTGCTGCTGAAGCTCATCGACGGGCTCGACGCCGCCAGCCGCCACAGCGATTTCATCGCCTCGGCCCGCCAGTGGCTGGAACGCTATCCCAAGGACCCCGCTGCGGCCGACGTGGAGATCCGTCTTGCCGCGGTGCTCGACCGCAAGACCGACCGCCGTGCCTCGGGAGCCGCTCACGAAGTGGTCTACCGTCGCAGCCCCGCCTCGGCACTCGGACGACGCCACGCCGTGACCGCCGTCACACATTACGCAGCGGTCAACAACAAGGTGGTCTACAGTCAGGCCGCCACGCTCGCCGAAGAACTGCTCGCCGCATTCCCCAAGGGGATCTCGGCCGAGGAGTCCGGATGGCAGGCGGTGGCCCAGTGGCGACGGGGCAACGAGTGGGCCAAGAGCAACACGTCGGCGACGAAGTTGCTCGCCAAGGGCCTGCCCGCCACGCCGACCCGCAAGCGGCAGCTCTACCTGATGATGGGTGAGAACTACGGTCGACTGGGCCAGTGGGCCAACGCCACCGACAGCTACGCCAAGGCCCGTGCGCTTTCCGACAGCCAGGACGTGCACTACCTGGCCATCACCGCACTCTCGAACAACCAGGCCGCCAAGCCGGCCCAGATGGCACCCGTCGTCAACGACTACCTCCGCAAGTACCCCGCTCGTCCCGACCGCTTCGATCGGCTCGGGATGCTCGCCAACAAGTACGTGCAGGCCAAGGATCTGCCCAACGCCAACCGCATCTACGCCCAGCTGCTGCCCCTCTCGGCCCGCTCGCACGGGGCCGCCTCGGCCTACCTCCGCACACGAGCCACCGATCCGGCCAAGCCGGCCACGCCCGCCGATCATGCCGCCAGCGAAAAGGTGTTGCTGGATGCCATCACTCGAAATCCCAGCCACCCCGACAAGGCCTACCTCGGCTATGTCCTCGCTTTTGAAGTCCAACGCGATCGGATGAAGCAGGTCGAAAAGACCCGTGCCACGCTGCGTCAAATCGTCTCGAGTTGGCCCAGCAACGAGAGTTACTCGACCAACGCCGCCAGCTGGTTGTTCGCCAACGCGACCTCCGACGCGGAATTCAACGCCGAGGTGACTCGTTACCTCGCCTCTCGGAAACGCGTCCCCGAACTGTCCAGTTTCCGGGGCGTACTGGCCGGTTGGATCGACTCGGCCCGCCGCAACAAGGACACCAAGAACCGAGCCGCCTCGGCCCGCGCACTGCTCAAGACCGCCGATGCCGATCCGTTGCTGCGAGGTTGGGTCGCCGGCGAGCCGGCCAACAGCAAGGGTGACACCGCGCGGGAAGCCATGATCACCGGACCCCTCTTCAAACAGCTCTCGGCCCAATCAGCCCGCAACCTGCTCTCGCGCCATGCCTACTACCTGAGACACCAGGCCCCGGGCAACCAGCGGCCTCGATCGACGGGCACCTACGCGATGCTGGCCAAGCGGTTCCCCAAGGAGTACCCGTTGGCCCTCGATTGGCTGGCCGCGGCGACCGACTACGGTCCGGCCGAAGCGGCCGGCGAGGCGAGCCGGCACCTGATGACGCTCACGGCCAACTCGAGCAGCTCCGACACCTTCCGCCGCCTGATGGTCGCCGCCGACATGAACAAGTCGCCGGATTTGGCCCGAGTGGCTCATACCTGGATCGTCGGAACCGAGAAGGCTCACGGAGCGGCATTCACCTACGCCTACCAGGTCGGCGATACGCTCAAGAAATACATGCTCGAGGACCTGGCCGTCTCCTACTGGCGGTCTCATGTCGCAGTCCAGCGCAACCACTACGACTCGATCTACTGTGCCGGCCGCGTGCTGGCGACTCTCGAGGAGGCTCAGAAACCGGCCTTCCTGCAGGAATTGATCACTCACGAATCCGACTACCGCGGCTCGTACGAGGCCCAGTTGGCCAACTGGTACTTCCGCCAAGAGAAGCCGAACCTGGTCGAGTGGGAAAAGACAGTGCGGGCCAGCCGCACCCGCCAGGACGGCCGAGCGTTCCGGACCTGGAGCTTCGACGAGAGCCTGGCCCAGGGCTGGGTCGACACGGTTCGCGGGAACAAGGAGGCCACCGAACCGCTGAAGCGGCAGGTCTACACCGTCGTTCGCGATCTCCGCCTGCACCGGCCCAGTGCCGCCGCCAGCCTGGCGTTGCTCGAATTGCCGACCGCCAAGCCGCTGCTGCCCACCGCCAGGCTGCTGGCCTACCAGAAAATTACGACCACCGTGGGCAACAGCACGACCGACTGGGATCGGCTGATGCCCTACGTGCAGAGTGCGTTGACGCGCGAGGACTACATGGCGGCGGCTTCGGTGGCCAGCGGGATGCTCGCCAATATCACCTCAGTCGACGAAGGACGTCGCAAGAGCGGTCGCAGCGTGGTCGCCCAGAGCTACTCGCGGGTCGGAGCCGTTGGGCTGACCATCGACGAGGATAGCCCGCTGGCGCCGCTGTTGCAGGCCGCGCTGTCGCTGCGGCTGGGTGACCAGGAAATGGCCCTGGAGGCCTACAACGCCAACAGGGCGCTGTTCGATCAGCACCGTGACGAGGTGCCGGCCGACCTGGTGCTGTTCGTCTGCCGGCGGCACATCGCCGCCGGGGGCGACGAGAACCACGATCGGGTCGAAGACATCCTGCGGAGCTGGGTGGTCAAGCACAGCGAGAGCAAGCAGTTCGACGACCAGACCAAGGCCAAGGTCCAGCTGCTGTTGGCCCACAATTATGCCAAGTCGCAACGGTACGACCTGGCCCGCAGTGAGTTCACCACCGTCAAGAACCGTTATGCCAAGACGCCGCAGGCGATCGAGGCCGAGTTCGGCATCGGCGAGACATTCCTGGCGCAGAAGGTCTACGACCAGGCCGAGCTGGTCTTCGAGAAGCTCGCCAACAGCCGCGAACTCGACGTGGTGATCCGGGCCGAATTTCTCCGCGGTGTGTTGGCACACCGTCGCGGCGACCGTGACGAGGCCCGGGCGATCTTCCGAGGAGTGCTCGATCGAGTCCCCTCGATCGAACTCGCCAACCAGGCCCTCTACAGCCTCTCGGAAGTCTACCGCGACGAGGAACGCTACATCGACCAGCTGAACCTGCTGCGGACCGTCGGACGACTGGGCCGCAACAGCAAGCGGACTCACACACCCGGCCTGCCGCTCTCGATCGTGGTCCAGGACAGCGACCTCGGTATCAGCCGTGGCCACAACCGGATTCCGGTGATCGTGACCACCGAGCCCGGTGGCGACGTCGAGAAGGTGTTCCTGATCAGCGGGGGAGCCGGCAAGGGGCTGTTCCGCGTCGATCTGCCGACCATGCTGGGCCCGGTCCGGAAGGGCGACCG
>CAUZEQ010000375.1:0-4028 GCA_963578885.1 Planctomycetota bacterium | reverse complement strand
GAGGGGGGGGGGGCCGGGGGGGGGGGGGGGGGGGGGGCCGGGGGGGCCAGGGGGGGGCAATTCTCGAGTCAGGTGGTCTGTGCGGTCAGGTCTCTTACGTCTGTGACCTGTCCGGTGACCGCCGCTGCGGCGACCATCGCGGGGCTCATCAGCAGGGTTCGCCCGGTGGGGCTGCCCTGTCGTCCCTTGAAGTTGCGGTTACTCGAGGAGGCACACATCTCGCGGCCCTCCAGCTTGTCGGGGTTCATGGCCAGGCACATCGAGCACCCCGCCGCTCTCCACTGAAATCCGGCTTCGCTGAAGACCCGATCCAGACCCAGGGCCTCGGCCTCCTCGGCGACCTGCTGGCTCCCCGGCACCACCAGGGCTCTGACCCCCTCGGCCACCCGTCGTCCGCTGACGATCGCGGCCGCTTCGCGCAGATCCGACAGCCTCGAATTGGTGCACGAGCCGATGAAGGCCACGTCGATCGACTGGCCGCGGATCGGTCGGCCCGCCTCCAGGCCCATGAACTTTAACGCTTCCTCCACACCCGCCTGCTGCTCGGCCGAACACTGAGCGGGGTCGGGTAGAGTCTCACCCACGCCGACACTCTGGCCGGGGTTGATCCCCCAGGTCACCGTCGGCTCGATCGCCGCACCGTCGAGGCGGACATGATCATCGAACGACGCATCCGGCCCCGACGCCAGGCTCAACCACCACGTCGCCGCACGCTCGAAGTCCGCACCCGAGGGTACGGCCGGGCGGCCGCGGAGGTACTCCAGAGTCGTCGCATCCGGGTTCACGTACCCGCATCGAGCACCCCCCTCGATGCTCATGTTGCAGACCGTCATCCGCTCTTCCATGTTCATCGCGTCGAAGACGTCGCCGGCGTATTCGTAGGCAAAGCCCACCCCGCCCTGAACTCCCAATTCGCGGATGATCGCCAGGATCACGTCCTTGGCAAAGACCCCCTCGGACAGCGCACCGCTGACCTCGATCCGGCGAACCGACGGACGGTTCATCGCCAGCGTGCCGGTGGCCAGGACCTGGGCGACCTGGCTGGTGCCGATGCCCAACGCAATCGACCCGAAGGCACCGTGGGTGCTGGTGTGTGAATCTCCGCAAACCAGCGTGATGCCCGGCTGAGTCAGGCCCAGTTCCGGGCCGACCACGTGTACGATCCCCTGGCGGCTGTCGTCCAGACCGAGCAGCTCGATCCCGAATTCCCGGCAGTTCCGCTCGATCGCCGACATCATCTCCTCGGCCAAACCATCAGCAAAGGGCCGGGCCTGGTCGTCGGTGGGGATGATGTGATCGACCGTCGCCAGCGTCCGCTCGGGGTACTTCACTCCCAGGCCTCGGTCACGCAGCATCTCGAAGGCCTGGGGACTGGTCACCTCGTGGATCAGGTGCTGGCCGATGAACAGCTGGGTCTGCCCCGAGTGCAGCTGGCCCACCGAGTGCTGATCCCAGACGGCGTCAAAGAGGTTCTGGGACCCCGAGGTCGATGTGGCAGCTTGATCCATCGGAACCGGTACCCGTTGCTGGAGTTCGGTGTCAATTCCACGGTGCAGAACGCGTGATTGTAGCAGACGTCTGTAGAGCGTGTGAGCCGTCCGAGGCGTTGTCATGATCCGGGGTGTGCCTTAGAATTCCCGGTTCGACACCTTCGGTGGGGCCCGGTCGAGCCTGTGGTGGTTCGCCGATGCTCTTGCCGGTGATAACCGCTGTCGTCCTGTCGAGTTGATTGCGACGGCGACCCGGTTGGTTTTCTTTCACCCAGTCTGCCCGACGTCCATGTTCGAAGGCATCACAGACGGTCTGAAGGGCGCGCTGTCGTTCATCGAACGATCGCGGTTGACCGAGGCGAACATCCGCGAGGGCCTGGGGCAGGTCCGGCAATCGCTGCTCGAGGCCGACGTCAACTTCGACGTGGCCAACGCGTTCGTCGAACGGGTCACCGAGCAGGCCCTCGGCGAACGGGTGCTGAAATCGATCCGGCCCAGCGAGCAGATCGTGGGGATCGTGCACCAGGAGCTGGTCGACTTGATGGGTCCGGTCGACCCGTCGCTGCCGATCCGCCGCGATGGCATCGCCGTGGTCATGCTCTGCGGGCTGCAAGGCAGCGGCAAGACCACCACCTGCGGCAAGCTGGCCAAGCTGCTCAAGGAGCAGGGCCACGAGCCGATGCTGGTGGCCGCCGACCTGCAACGACCCGCCGCGATCGAACAGCTGCAGGTGATCGCAGACCAGATCGATGTTGCCTGCTACACCGAGAGTGCAGACAGCAGCCCGCTGGCAGTTTGCCGCAACGGCCTGAAACAGGCCAAAACCAACCCCGAAATCCGCGTCGTGATCCTCGATACCGCCGGCCGACTGCACGTCGACGACGAGTTGATGAAGGAACTCGAGCAGATCGACCGCACGATTCAACCGCACCAGGTGCTGCTGGTCTGCGATGCGATGACCGGCCAGGACGCCGTCAACAGCGCCAAGGCGTTCAACGACGCACTGGAAGTCGACGGAGTGATCCTGACCAAGCTCGACGGCGACACCCGAGGCGGAGCCGCGCTGTCGGTCAAGGCCGTCACCGGAGTCCCGATCAAGTACATCGGCGTCGGCGAAGGACTCGATCGACTCGAGGAGTTCCGGCCCGAAGGGATGGCCGACCGGATCCTGGGGATGGGAGACGTCGTCGGACTGGTCAAGCGGGCCCAGGAACAGATCAACGAAGAGGAGGCTCTGGAACAACAGCAGAAGATGCTCGAGGGAAAATTCACCCTCGACGACTTCAGCAAGCAGATGAAGATGATGAAGAAGATGGGGCCGATGAGGGAAATCATGAAAATGATTCCCGGAGTGGGCGGCATGATCGCCGACAACCCCGAGATGGAAGACCCCGAGGCGGACCTGACCCGGATCCAGGGCATGATCAACGCGATGACACCCGACGAACGCTCGAACCCCGACCGGATCGATCGATCGCGACGAAATCGCATCGCCAAGGGCAGCGGCAACGATGCCTCGGATGTCAATAACCTGATCAAGCAGTTCGACGCCATGTCCGGCATGATGCAGCAGATGGCCGGAATGGGGATGAGGGACCGGATGAAGGCCGTCAAGGACATGTCCGACGGGGGTATGCTCGAGGCCGGATCTCAGCTCAAAAGAGAGAAACTCCGCAGCAAACGAGGTCCACTGGACTCCGCTGCCGCCAGGGACCAGAAACGACAGAAACGAAAAAAAGCTCGGAAAGCTCGTCGGAGGAATCGCCGCTAGGGCCTTGGCCTGTCACACTAGACGATCCCCACCGCCGACTCGTACCGGCTCCAGGGACATTCAGGGACAACTGAAGACCACTCAGCCGGGTGCACCCTCAGACAAACGCGTCGCCAGACGCAAACCGACATACCCAGGTACGAATCCCAATACGCCGCCGGGTCCACTCGACCCGGTAGAAGCATCAAACAGGAGAGAGACGCGTGGCCGTTCGAATTCGACTCAAAAGGCTGGGCCGCCGACACCGCCCCTTCTACCGGATCGCCGTGATGGACAGCCGCTCGCCTCGCGACGGCAAGTCGATCGAGGAAGTCGGGCACTACGATCCGATGATCCCCGACAAGTCGCAGCGAGTGACGCTGAACATGGAACGGATCGACTACTGGATGTCGGTCGGAGCCCTGCCCAGCGACAAAGTCGCCGTGCTGATCGACAAGGTGAAAAACAACCGCTTCGGGACCGGCAATGAGCCGCCGCCGCTGACGGCACCCAAGGAACCGCCGCCGCCGCCAGAACCCGTCGCAGAAGAAGCCGCGCCGGTCGACGACGACGCTGAGACCGACCAGAACGCTGCCGCCGACGAAGGGGCCGCCGAAGAAACACCCGCCGAAGATGGTGCCCCGGCTGAAGAAGAAGCCCCAGCTGAAGAAGAAGCCCCGGCTGAAGAAGAAGCTCCGGCTGAAGAAGAAGCTCCGGCTGAAGAAGAAGCTCCGGCTGAAGAAGAAGCTCCGGCTGAAGAAGAAGCTCCGGCTGAAGAAGAAGCTCCG
>CAUZEQ010000374.1:0-4032 GCA_963578885.1 Planctomycetota bacterium | reverse complement strand
GCGGGGCCTGACCCCTTCTTCGAGTTGCAACGAGTGCTGGTTGAAAAGGGGTCAGGCCCCGCCTGCGTGCCGTTCTGGGTGGAGCGGGACTTTCTGTGGGCGGCATCTGACCCCGTCCCATCCCCAAACTTATGTTTTTCAACAGGCTGCTAGGGCAGCGTCACGCGGCCGCCGCTGGCGACCAGGGTCTGGCCGGTCATGAAGTTCGAATCGTCACCCAGCAGGAACAGCGTCACACCGGCAATGTCATCGGGCTGACCGATCCGCTTCATCGGAGTCGCTTCAACCAGCTCGTCGAGCACCCCCTGCTCGACATCGGCCAGGATATCGGTCTGGATCAATCCCGGCGCGACCGCGTTGACCCGCACCCCGTCGCCGGCCACCGCCTCGGCCAGGCTCCGCGTCAGCCCGATCATCCCCGCCTTGCTGGCGGCATAGGCGATCGAGTTGGGCCGAGGTCTCAGGGCGGCGATCGAGGTCACGTTGACGATCCGCCCGTATCCTCGCTCGATCATCCCGTCCTTGACCGCCCAGCTGACCAGGAAGGCACTGGTCAGGTTCACCTCGATCGTCCGACGCCACAATTTTGCCGTCGTCTCGCGATGGCCTCCGTAGTCAAAGATCCCCGCGTTGTTGACCAGCAGATCCACCGCACCCAACGCCTCGCTCACTTCCTCGACCAACCGCTCGACATCCGCATCCCGCGACACATCGGCCGCAACCGACATCGCGGTGCCGCCGGACGACTCGATCGCCGCCACCGTCGCCTCCGCCGAGGCATGGTCGGAGAGGTAATTGATCCCCACCCGGGCCCCGGCCGCGGCCAACTGCTCGCTGATCGCTCGTCCGATCCCGCGAGACCCACCGGTCACCAACGCCACTCGCCCTGCGATCCCGTGATCCGTCATCCGTCTTCCTCACGACCCATCGTCTGGCCCAGGTCCCGCTCGGTTCACTCGGCACGGCAGAGCCTCGATCAGTCTACGCCCGAGGATGTCTCGGTACGAGCACACCTGTCGTCGATGCGATACGCACGGCGGACCGCTCGGCAGCATGCAGATCGCGGAGTTTCGCGGCAGGAGTGCGAATTGCCGCTGCGGCACACCGCGTGCACATCCTGTGACCAGACCACACCAGACCGCACCGACCACCTCCTCACCCACAAGACCGAAAGGCGACCGACATGAGCCATTCACGACTGACACTGCTGTGCTCACTGGCACTGGGACTCGTGGCAACCGACGCCGATGCGGAGATCGTGATCCGCAAGAGTGGTTCGACGTGGGCGCGTGTCGACGACGATGGCACGATCCGCATCAAGGGCCGCACGGTGGGCCGCTTCGAATCCAATGGCACGATCCGCAAGCGAGGCTCCTCGGTCGGGTCGATCGACAGCGACGGCACGATCCGGCGCAGAGGCAGCTCGATCGGGCGGATCGAATCCGACGGGACACTCAGGCGACGTGGCTCCTCGATCGGACGGATCGAGAGTGGCGGCACGATCCGCAAGCGCGGCTCGACCTGGGGCACTGCGTCCAATTGCTGCGGCAGCTTCGGCAGTAAGAAGACCGTCGCCGCCGTGATGGTCTTCTTTGCCAACGGGTACTTTGAGAACTAGCGGCCCGTTGAATTACTGGTCATTTCGAGATCGGTGCCATCGCCGTACCCAATGCCGAGTCCGCCGAAGGCGGACGGCATGTCTTAGCCCGGGGTGTCAACCCCGGGTTTCCGCACGCACGCCGCTCTCCTCAGTCTTCTTGCTTTCCACCAGCCGAGTCCGCCGAAGGCGGACGGCATCTGATTGCGCCTTTTACGGAGACCAAGCTCATCTCAACAATCACGTGCTCTCGACACGTACATGTCGCCCCCACCAGGGGCGGGGGCTCGGTTGTTGGTGGAGTGATGAAGAGTGCGACGTCCGATCCGCCTGCGGCGGACCACCCCGGGCTAGGAAACGTCGCCCGCGCCTTCGGCGGGGGCTCACCCGCCTGCGGCGGGTGAGCGTCGCAGCGACCGGCTAGGTCGAGTCATCGACAACATGCTCGTGAGCCCGCAGGTGCTCCTGGCAGTATTCGTGGTCTCCGACGCACGCCGAGCAGAACTGGAACAGCATCTGCGAGTCGTCCTTGTCGGTCAGCCCGCAGTGGCTGCAGGTGTGAAACGGAGTCATCTTGGCCACCGCAGCCTGCTTCTGCTGGTGCTGCCGGCGTCGACCCGCGCGGAGTTTCAAGGCGATGTCGCCGCCGAAGAACACCGCGAAGTTCAACGTCGCAGCCACCACCAGCAGCTGATCGATCAGAGTACCCGACACCAGGTTGATGCCGTAGACCAACCACGTGATCCAGGCCAGGTACTTGATCGGCACCGGCAGTACGAACATCAGGTAGAGCCGAAACTCGGGAAACAACCAGGCGAAGGCCAGGAAGACGCTGCTGCCGAGGTACCCCACGCTGGCAGTCTGCTCGGGCGCGATCATCGCGGCCGCCAGCGACGCGGCCCAGCCCAGCAGCAGGTAGACGTTGAACCGGAACGCGCCCCACTCTCTCTCGAGCGCACCGCCCATGATCAGGAACAGGTACAGCGCGAAGAGGACCAGGATTCCCGTGCCCGGAGGCACGACCACGAAGCTCACCAGCCGCCACCACTGACCAGCCAGGACCTCCTTGCCCTGCAGCTCCCATTCGCTGATCAGGCCCACCCCCTCGGGCTGATCGCCCGCCGACCAGCTCAACAGCAGCACCACCCCCTGCCCCATCACGATCAGGAGGGGCAGGTTGGGGATCGCATAGCGACCGAAGCGTCGTTCGAGGCGATCGATCAGCTTCATGCGCGGGGTCCGTCGATTCCTGGCCGGGTTGCCGTCAGTCCCGCACGATCAGGGTCACCCGCTCGATGTTGCTGTGCCCGCTCTTGCGGAACGGACGCGGCAGCGGCTGAGCAACACCCCGGTTGTCGATGGCACGGCACCTGAGGTCGTAGCGGCCGGCCCCGGCTGCGGGCAACAGGCCCGCCCAGTGAGCCATCGCATACGCCTGGGGCCAGGACGAGGGGCGACCGGTCTTCTTGTCAAAACCGTGCACCGGTACGGCGGCTTTCGGGCCGATCACCCCATCGGGCAATCCGCCGCCGAAGGACACCGGAGTCCCCAGCAATTCCATGTCCTGCCAGGGCGCCTTCTGGAAATACGGATCATCCTTGGGCAACGGCTTGTCCTTGGGATGCAGCCAGGCCTGGACCTTCGAAACACCGTTGATCCCCGACTGGGCCAGGCCCGTCAACGGGATCGCTCGACCCGCCTGGCCCCGACGCGGTTTGCTGATGAACCGGGCCATCGACTTCATCCAGCTGTCGATGTCGTTGTTGCCCCGGGCGTAGGTGTCGTTGGCGTTGAAGCGGTTGGTCAGGAAGACCTTCGTCAACCACTTGATGTTCTTGAACCCGTAGCACTCCGGAATCACCACCCGCACCGGTCCACCCCGCTTGCCCGAGATCCAGTCGCCATTGAGCTTGTAGCAGAGGATCACCGGTGGCATGCCGGGAGGATCCTCCAGCACGCGGCCGATTGACAACGAGCCCCGAAATTCCTGCTTCGGATCCTCGTTGTGGTACCCGTAAAACCACACGCGACGGATGTTGGAGACCGGCTTGGCCTTCCAGATCACCGTCCGCAACGGAATCCCCTCCCAGAGACCGGTCCCCAACGGAGCATCCTCGTTGTTGCAGGTCATCGTCTTCAGGAAACTGACCGAGTGCTGCTTGGAGAGTTCCATCAGGGCCTCGAACGTCAATGCCGTCTCGTCGGCCAGGCGCAGAGGCTTCTCGAGCTGCGCGTTCGATTCGGGGTCCGCGATCACCTCCAGACGCCAACTCTCTCGAGTCAGCCCCGCCGCCTTGAGCTTCTCGGGAGGCAACTTGTAGGGCAGCGGGTTGCCCCGCTCGACCGTGCGGAAGTCCGCTTGAGCGGTGAGGTATTCGAGATCCTTGACCAGCTCGGCCAGGGCCGCCTCTGCCGCCTTGTCCGCAGCCAAGACC
>CAUZEQ010000373.1:0-4034 GCA_963578885.1 Planctomycetota bacterium | reverse complement strand
TCGGAAAGTCGGCCCAGGTCGGGACCGAGCCGACGCTGAGCTGGACGCGGTGAGGGGGCTCCCTAGCCGGACCTCGTTCCAACATCCGAGTCCGCCTGAACTCGATGAGTTGGCCTCGACTTGGTCAGTTTCTGGATGGCAACGGACCGTTGATCCGTCGCTCTAACAGCGGGTGTCATGACACCCGCAGGCGGGGTTGAGTAGGGCTTTCCAAGGGTTTTGCCCCGAACACCGGTGTTGTCGTAAGTCGCAGTCACACCACTGTTTCTGCTGTTTTTCGGCCCGCCTGGCAACGCCCTGTGGACCAATCCGAAGTCCGTTGCTCTATCCAGTTGAGCTACGGGTGCAGGTGGTTGGCGCCGATTATTGACGATCGTTGCCGGTTTGGCCATTGGTCCGTCGAAACGGGCCGAGGCCGGTACCGAACGAACGGGGCCAACTCTTGACACTTGACGTTTCCGTCAAGTGTCAAGAGTTGGCCTCGAGTTCTCGGTAACATCGTACGAGTTGCTACCTGCGGTTGTTTGTTCGACAAGGGAGCGGTCATGAGCTGTCTACTGAACCGTGTTGCGGTCGCGATCTGCTTGCTGTCGGGCTGGACGATGCTCGAGGCGGCGGATCAGCCCAAGTCCGCCAAGTCGGTGATTGCCTTCACGATCCGGTCTGCCGCCGATGGCCGCTGGTCGCAGGCCAAGACCTGGCAGCCGGCTCGGGTTCCCAAGGCGGGCGACCGTGTGCTGATCACCCGGGGGACGCGGGTGACCTATGACGTCGCTTCCACGGCCGTGATCCGCATGGTGCAGGTGGCTGGCACGCTCGAGTTTGCTCGCGATCGCAAGACCGAGCTGAATGTCGGGTTGCTGAAGGTGCAAAACAGCCAGGTCTGTTCAGAGAGCGGATTCGCGTGCGACTTTCATGGGACCAACGACGCGGGGGAACCTCACGCAGCGCCCAAGGGTCCGCGGCCGGCACTGCTGATCGGGACGCCCGAGTCGCCGATTCCCGCCGGTCACACCGCGCGGGTGCGGCTTCACTTTCTGGAGGGCATGGATCGCAACACCGCTCCGGCGATCGCCTGCTGCTCGGCCCGGTTGGAGATTCACGGATCACCGCTGAGTCGATCGTGGGTCGAGCTCGGCGCCGACGCCGGGCCCGGCGACCGCCGGCTGGTCCTCGGCGAGGCGGTCAGTGGGTGGCGAATCGGTGACGAGCTGATCGTGACCGGGTCGGAACGACGGCGGGCCGGCCGCACCTACCGCGGGAATCCCGAGAGTGCCACGACCGAAGCACGGCGGATCACCGCGATCGACGGTCTTATGCTGACGCTCGACCGGCCACTGGCCGAAACCCATCCCGGCTCCGGCGAATTCCGCTGCGAAGTCGCCAACCTGTCGCGGAACGTCGTCATCGAGAGCGCCGATCCCGGCGGTGTCCGCGGGCACACCGTCTTTCATCGCTTCAGCCGGGGCAGCATCAGCCACGCCCGGTTCGCTCACCTCGGCAAGGAGGGTGTGCTGGGTCGCTATGCCATTCATTTCCACAAGGTCGGCGATACGATGCGCGGCAGCAGTGTGACCGGTGTCGCGATCGTCGACTCGCACAACCGCTGGATCACGATCCACGGGACGCAGTACCTGGTGGTTCGCGACTGCGTCGGGTACCAGAGCGTCGGGCACGGGTTCTTTCTCGAGGACGGGACCGAGGTCTTCAACCTGCTCGAGCGGAACCTGGCCGTGCAGGCCTACCGCGGCCGGCGGTTGCCCGAACAGGTGCTGTCGTTCGACCAGAACGACGGAGCCGGGTTCTGGTGGCCCAACGGGCTGAACACCCTGGTCGGCAACGTCGCCGCCGAGAACGACCACTACGGGTTCCGCTACGACGTGCAGAAGACCAGCCGCTTCGACCCGCGGCTGCCGATCCGCACGGCCCAGGGCCGCGAGCGGGTTGTCGACATCCGCACACTGGGGATCTGGCGGTTCGAGAACAATGAGTCGCACACGAACTTTGCGGGGATGGTCGTCGCCGCCAACGGAGGTCGGCAACCCGACTCGCCGATCCGCGACCAGAAGATGCTCGAGCGGATCAAGGGGATCGACTGGACCGGTCCCGACCGCCGTCACCCGCACGTGTTGAGGAACTTCACGGTCTGGAACACGCACTACGCCGTCCGCTTCCAGTCCCCCTCGATGTTGCTCGACGGCCTGCGGATCGATCGAGCTGCCTACGGGGTCTATCGCCCGTACTTCGTCGACCACGTGTATCGCAACCTGCACCTCTCGAGAGTCGGCCCCGAACCGTTCAACCGTGGGATGGACGACGTCAGCGCCCAACTCGGATCGTTCACCGTCGACGGCCTGACGCTCGAGGAGATGGGCAACTCGAGCCAGAACCATCCGATCATCCACATGACCGACAACGATCTGTCGGGAGGATCCGAAGCCCATTTCCGCAAGGTGGTCATTCTCAAATGCGATCCGCGTCGCCCGGTGTTCAACCGTGGCGGGTCGGTGCGAGTCGACCCGTTCGTCGAGCTGGGGGTGCCGTATTTCATTCATGATCATTTTGGACCCGGCCGTCACGCGAAGATCGTCAGCACCCAGGCGAAACACCTGCTCGAGGATGGTCACACCTACCGCAAGCAGCCTCCTCTGACCGGTGACCAATCGGTGGTGGCCGAAGTCAGCGACATCACGTTCCCCAAGCTGCTCGATCCCGTCGACGACCTGCCGCCGGCCACAGCGATCCTCTCAGCCGTCCGCACCGCTGGTCGCGTGCTGGTCCGCGGTGTGTCTCACGACAACGGGACCATCAGGCGGGTGATCGTCAGCGGGGCGGTTGCCCGAGTGACGCGGCGTGTCGCGGGAGTGGTCGACTGGCAGGTCGAATTGCCGGTGCCGCGAGATGGATGGCTGGTGGCCGCGGGTTCCGACACGGCCGGCAACGTCGAGCAGACTCCGCATCGACTCTTGCTCGACACTCCCACCGACGGTGACAAGCCGATGGCACTCTTGCTGCGACCGGCGATCGAACGATCTCTGGCGCTGATCGAGCGGAGCACGACCGAATGGCTCAAGCAACGCCGGTGCTTCAGTTGCCACCACCAGGCGCTGCCGACGGTGACATTGGCCTCGGCGCGGGAACACGGGTTCGAGATCAACGAGGAGAACTTCAAGCAACAGGTTGACCGGACCGCCAACCACCTCGAGCGGGGACGCAAGAACTACCTCGAGGGACGCGGGCAGGGGGGCAGGGCCGACACCGCCGGCTACGCCCTGTGGGCTCTCGAGGCTGCCGGCCGCAAGCCTGACGAGATCACCGCCGCCGTCACCAACTTTCTGCTCGCCTGGAGCAAGGACCGCGACTACTGGAGACACTCGAGCAATCGGCCCCCGTCGGAGGCCAGCGATTTCACCACGACCTACCTCGTGCTCCGCGGACTCGGGTCGTTTGCGACTGACGAGCAGACCGAGACGGTCGCGGTGCGCCGCAAGAAGGCTCTCAAGTGGCTGGTCGAATCGGGATCGAAGGAGACCGAAGAGCGGGTGTTTCGGCTGCGGGCGCTGACCTACCTCAAGGAGGGTGGCGATTCGCGAAACGCCACGATCAAGGCGCTGTTGGAATCACAACACGAGGGCGGAGGCTGGTCACAGCTCGATCAGCTCGATAGCGACGCCTACGCGACCGGCACAGTGCTGGTCGCGCTGCACCGCGCCGGGGCACTGAAAACGACCGACCCGGCGTATCGTCGCGGACTGTCTTACCTGTTGAAGACCCAACAGCCGGACGGGTCCTGGTACGTCAAGAGCCGGAGCAAACCGTTCCAGACCTATTTCGAGAGCGGGTTCCCGCACGGCCCGGATCAGTTCATCTCGATGGCGGCCAGTTGCTGGGCGACGATGGCGCTGATCGAGTCGGTGGGCAGCAAGTAGTCGGCAGCCCACCCGCCGACGGCGGGCGTGGTGCGCTACCAGGACTCCGCCCAGTCGTCCGGCCAATCGACAGTCTCCAGGTCGGGAGTCTGGGGATGCCAGAGG
>CAUZEQ010000372.1:0-4034 GCA_963578885.1 Planctomycetota bacterium | reverse complement strand
AGCCGGTTCTTCAGCCGGTTCCGCAACTGGTTCCGCAACTGGTTCCGCAACTGGTTCCGCAACTGGTTCCGCAACTGGTTCCGCAACTGGTTCCGCAACCGGTTCCGCAGTGGGTTCCGCAGTGGGTTCCGCTGTGGGTTCTTCAGCCGAATCGTCGGCCGGCTGCTGGCTCAATTCCAAATCAACAACTGAAGCCTCTTGGTTGTCGTCGGGTTCCTCATCGGCGATGAAGTGTGCGGGGTCGGGTTCTGGCTGTAGAGAGGTGAAGTCGCGGGTATCTTCCTGGGTCTCGGGTTGAGCGTCGTCGGCCTGGTCACTCGGTTCGGTTTCGTCGAGGTGAATGATGAAGGAGACCGGTCCGACGGTCACGGTGTCGCCATCGGCGAGCAGGAGATCTTTTCCGCTGGGGATGGTCTTGTCGCCGAGTTGTGTGCCATTGGAGCTGCCGAGGTCGCGCACCAGGAGTCTGTGTTCCTCGAGCGTGAAGCGGCAATGCTGTCGGCTGACGTCGGCGACCGGGATCCTGAGCTGGCAGTCTTTGCCGCGGCCGACGACTGTATCACGGCGCAGGCGGACTTGTTGCACGCGTGAGTTGTCGTGGACGACTTCGAGCCGGACGTCCATGGGCTGGGTCAGCGAGTCGAGAAAAAGAGTGTTGCCGGCCGCTGCCGGCTTCCGGCGGGGGCGTATCCCATGATAGCCAGCGGACCTCGGCATTCACAAACCGAGACGTGTGACATCAGGCGGCGGCCGAGCCATCCTTGGGGTCTTCGGGGAATAGTCGTTCTTCCCCGCGGACGATGGCATCGGTGAGGCGGTAGTGTCCGCCGTCTTCCTGTTCGGGCAGATCGTAGAGGATCTCGAACATGGTCTCTTCGATCACGCTGCGTAAGCCTCGTGCGCCGATGTCCTTGGTCATCGCGATCCGGGCGATTTCGGTGAGTGCCTCGGGCGTGAATTCCAGCTCGGCGTCTTCCAGCGAGAAGAACTTCTGGTACTGGCGGACGAGCGAGTTCTTGGGTTCGGTCATGATCCTCACCAGTTCGTCCTGTCCCAGCGGCAGCAGGCTGCTGAGCACCGGCAGTCGTCCGACAAGTTCGGGGATCAGTCCGAATTCCAGGACGTCGTCGACGGTGACGTCCGACAGCAGTTCTCGCCGTTGTTTTTCTGCGGCCTGCGGGTCTTCGGTCTGTCCGAAGCCGATCATGCGTCGGCCTTTGCGCTTGGCGATGATGTCGTCGAGTCCGACGAAGGTGCCGCCACAGATGAAGAGGATGTTGGTGGTATCGATCTGGATGTACTGCTGTTCGGGGTGCTTGCGTCCGCCCTGGGGCGGCACATTGGCGACGGTGCCTTCGAGCATCTTGAGCAGGGCCTGTTGCACGCCTTCGCCCGAGACATCTCTCGTGATCGAGACGTTGCTGCTGGTCTTGCCGATCTTGTCGATCTCGTCGATGAACAGGATGCCTCGTTGTGCGGCATCAATGTCGAAGTCGGCCGCGTGTAGGAGTTTCAGCAGCAGGTTCTCGACATCCTCGCCCACGTACCCCGCTTCTGTGAGCGTGGTGGCGTCTCCGATGGCGAACGGGACCTGCAGGAATCGGGCGAGTGTGCGTGCGAGTAGTGTTTTGCCGCAGCCGGTGGGCCCGATCATCATGATGTTGGACTTCTCGAGCTCGACCTCGTCGTCGGCCTCCTCGAAGTGCATCAATCGCTTGTAGTGGTTGTGCACGGCCACGGCGAGCGTCTTCTTGGAGTGCTCTTGGCCGATCACGTAGTCGTCGAGGTGGGCCACGATTTCGCGGGGCGTGGGTACGTTGGTGAACAGCCGCGTGGCGTCACCGCGTCGCCGGTGTTCCTGTTCGAGGATCGACTGGCACAGCTCGATGCACTCGCCGCAGACGTACACATCGTCAGGACCCTCGACCAGCGGACCCACCTCTCGGTAGCTCTTGCGACAGAACGAGCAGCTGGCGTTCTTCTTGCCGCCTGAGCCGCGGTGGGTCGGAGTGAAGTCTGAACCAGAGGGCATGTCGATCTCGTGATGTGCGCCGAGAAGGCGGGGTGGCAGGCCGTGTGGCGACTGAAATGCAGGATCCTGCCTAGTCGTCAGTGCCGGAATCGGCATCGTGACTGCGGGATGGCAGGATCTGGTTCTTGATGGATCGGAATTCTGAGTCGGAGAGCTTACCTTGACGCCGCATTTCTTCGTACAGAACAAGCATTTCTTCCGGATCGGCGGCATTCTCGGACAGGGTTTTCCGAAAACGTGTCCGAATCTGGTAGCCAGTCATCAGAACCACGACCAGAATGCCGAGAAGCACGGCGATTGTCGGCAGGAAGTGGGACTGCGAGAGGATGTCTCGGAATGTGTCTCGGGCGAGCATCTGGGTACCGGGACGGGGAAAGCGAGCGGTTCGGTGGCCATTATTGCGGTCATCAGGTCGGTGGCAAGCGGGTGTGGGGTGTGGGGGGTGGGGCGTGTGGGGAGGTGGTGAGTTGGCGCGTCGTTGCGGCGGCTTGCGAGGCGTCCTAGAATCGCGGCGATCGGCATCAGGCAGCATGCGGGGGGCGAGACGTTGGATTTCCAGGAACGACTGCAGCGGGCCGTAGAGCGTGGCCAGCAGGCACGGGACTCGCGGAGCCGCAATGTGGCCGCGAAGGCGCTCTCGGAGGAAGAATCGCGGGCGCTGCATTCGCAGTACCGCCTGGAACTCTCTGAACACGTCGGCGCGTGCATGGGCCAACTGGTCGACCAGTTCCCCGGCTTTCAACTCGAATCGATCGTCGGCGACGAGGGATGGGGTGCGATGGTCAGCCGCGACGATATCGCCCTGGGCGATGCGGGCAAGGCCACGAATCTCTACAGCCGGATGCAGATGCTGATTCGCCCGTTTTCCGAGGGGCGGATTGTGGAGCTGGTGGTCAAGGCGACGATTCGCAATCGGGAGGTCTTCAACCGGGCGCGGTACCAGATGCTGAACCAGGTGGATCTCGAATCCTTTTCAGAAAACGTCGACCTGTGGGTGCTGGAGTATGCCGAGAAGTACTCCGAAGCGGGTTAAGGGGCAGCGATGAGTCGGGAATCGGATCTGCAGCGGGTACTGTCCGGGGGCGTGGTGGCCATCATCCGCGCCGATTCGGGCGAGCAGCTGGTGGGGGTGGCCGAGGCGTTATACGAGGGTGGGATCGAGGTGATCGAGGTCACGTTGACCGTGCCGGGAGTGCTCGAGATCATCTCGGCGGTCCGCGACCGCCTGGGTGGGAAGATCCTGCTGGGTGCCGGCACGGTGCTTGATGCCGAGAGTGCCCGTTCGGCGATGCTGGCCGGTGCCGAGTTCATTGTCTGTCCGACGGTGAACCTGGACGTGATCCGCATCTGCCGCCGCTACGACAAGTTGGTGATGCCGGGAGCGTTGACGCCGACGGAGGTCTTGACGGCTTGGGAGGCGGGAGCGGACATCGTGAAAGTGTTCCCCGCCGACGTCGGCGGCCCGGGTTATCTGAAGTCCCTGCACGGGCCTCTGCCCCAGGTCAAGCTGTTGCCCACAGGGGGAGTCGACCTGGAGACTCTGGGCGACTTCTTTGCTGCCGGGGCCTGCGCGGTGGGGTTGGGCAGCGCGTTGGTCGAGAAGCAGGCGGTGGCTGCGGGCGACATGGTCCGGATCCGGGACCTGGCCGAGGCCTACGTGGCGGCGGTCGCGGCGGCTCGTTGAGCCCTACGGGTTCTCGCTCGAGGTGTCCTCGCCCGAGGTGTCCTCGGTATCGGTATCCCCTCCTTCGAGGTCGAAGGCGGGCGGCGTGAATTTCGGTGCCGAGACATTTTCGAGGCTGTCCTCGGCGATCGGTCTCTCGGCGGTCGGTTCCGGGTCGTAGGACGTGTTCCCCTGGATGTCGTCCTCGACGCCACGGATGCCCTTCTTGAACTCGGTCAGCCCCTTGCCCATGTTGCGGGCCACCTCCGGCAGTCTCTTGCCAAACAGCATCAAGGCAATGAACGCCACGATGAGCAGCTCGGGACCTCCGGGGAAACC
>CAUZEQ010000371.1:0-4042 GCA_963578885.1 Planctomycetota bacterium | reverse complement strand
TTCAGCAGCGATTCCGCTGCTGATTCATCTCAGCCGTTCCCGCAAGACCCGCACGCTGAGGTTCTCGACCACCCGCTTCCTCACCGACCAGTTCCTCCGCAGTTACCGCATGAGCCGCTTGAAGGAGCTGCTGCTGCTGGCGGCACGGATGGCGTTGTGTGCCTTGCTGGCGATGACCTTTGCCGAGCCGTTTCTGAGCGGATCGGTCGCCACCGGCGACCCGACCCGCAGCCGCAGCGTCGTGATCGTGCTCGACGACTCGGCGAGCATGCACTACCGCGATACCGACGGCGGCACCCTGCTGTCTCGAGCCGCCCGTGAGGCGACTGAGATCATCAAGGGACTCAAGCCCTCCGATACGGCTTCGATCGTCTTGGCCGGTCGACGGGCCAACGGCCCCGAGGCGGTCTATCCCGAACCGACCAGCGACCTGGCGGGGATCGAGAACCGGTTGCTGGGACTGGCCGAACAGGCCAACAGTGCCGAGGGACGTCGCGAGGCACTGGGGACCGACCTGCCCGGAGCGGTGCTGTTGGCCGAGAGGATGCTGGATGAGCGGGATGAGTCGAGCCACGAGGTGTACGTCTTCAGCGACCTGCAGCAACGCGGCCTGGCGACCCCCGTGCTCGCAGGCGAAACCCAAGGCTCGTTTGATGCCCGAATCGTCTTCGTCCCGGTGCGACCCACCGGACCCATCAGCAACCTCGCGATCACCGCCGTGCAGTACGGGGCCTCGAGACCCATGGCCGGGATCCCCTTCTCGATCCGACCTCATATCCGAAACGACGGCCAATCCGCTCAACCCTGCACCATCAGCCTCTACGTGCGGGCCGAAGCCGATGCCGAGGATGCCGACGAAGAGGGGTTCCGCAAGGTGGCCGAGCAGGTGGTCAGCGAACCGCTGGAACCGGGCCGCTGGAGCGTGCATACGCTGCACCATACGTTTCACAAGGGTGGCTGGCAGGCGGGATACGTCTCGGTCGATGACCCACGACTGACCGCCGACAACCGACGCTACTTCTGCTTCGAAGTGCTCGATGCCGTCAACGTCGTTGCCGTCAACGGTGCCCCCTCCTCGATCCGACGCAACGACGAACTCTTCTTCCTCAGAGCCGCACTCGCCGCCGGCGGAGCCGAAATCAGCCCGATCCAGGTGACCAGCGTGAGGGCCAACGCCTTCCAGGGTGCCTCGCTCGATGACGTCAGGCTCGTGATCCTGGCTAACGTCGAGACCCTGCCCGAGGCCGCTGTCGGAAAACTCGAGAGGTATGTCGATCGAGGCGGCAGCTTGCTGGTATTCCTGGGAAACCAGGTCGAACCCAGCTTCTACAACGACAGCCTGGCACGATCGGCTCGTGGAGCCCTGCTGCCGGCCAAGCTGATCGGTACCGCTGCCAAGGGCAACCCGGCCGTGGGCGGCGACCAGGCTCCGGTGGCCGGAGTCGGGGAATTCGCCGAGGATCACCCGGCACTCAGTGGGTTCGTCACCGGAGAAACCGGGCGACTGGGTTCGGTCAAGTTCTCCGCCTACTGGGGCCTGGAACCGGTGCCCAGCGGACGTGTGCTGATGGCCACCGAGTCGGGTGACCCGCTGCTGTGCGAACACACCTACGGTCGAGGACGCGTCGCACTGTTCGCATCCAGCTGCGATCGCGACTGGACCAACCTGCCCGTTCAACCCGCCTTCCTGCCCTTCGTCTATCGACTCGTCGGTCACCTCGCCCAGTCAGCCGGCGGCCAGAGTGCCGAGCCCCAGGCAGCCAACACCGCAGCGACCACCACCTCCTCTTCCTCCAGCAATTTCTTCCGCACCGGCCAGGAGATTCGCCAGGCGGTGCCCGTCGGCAGCCCGTCTCGGAGGATCCAGGTAATCAAGCCGGACCGGACGGTGGGTGTGTTCGAGGCGTTGTCGGATCCGACGTTGCGGCAGGTGTCCTTCAGCGAGACCGAACAGCCGGGGATCTACCGGTTCGAGGAAGCCGGCAGCGACGGCAGCCGCCGTGCGTTTGCGGTGAACCTGGAAGCTGGCGAGAGTGATCTGAGGTCGATCGAGTTGACCGATGAGAACCTGGTGGACCCGACGGGTCCTCTTGCCGAGGCGCTTCCCTGGATCGGATCCAAACGGCTGAAGGTGGCTGATGACGCGGTGGAGCTGGGAGCCCAGGCCGGGGTCGGTCGGTCGCGGAGCGACTTGTGGGAGATCCTGATGTGGATTGTGCTGCTGATCGCCATCCTCGAACCCGCTCTCGCCAACTGGATCACCTCGAAACACTATCTCAAGCCCCGCAGCGATCCTCGGACTATCGTCGTCCCCACCGGCCACATTTCACTCGGTGGCGATCTCGATGCCCTGGCCGAGGCCCGCGAATCGCTCGAGGCCTCAGAGACCGCTTCTCAATCCTCCGAACCCGCCGAAGCTCCTGTTTCCACATCGACATGATCGGCCTCTTCGACGGTGGTGGTCCCTGAGCGGGTCCCGGCACCATCACTCAACATCTTCAACGACGAATCCATGCTCCAACTCGAAAACGTTCAGTCGGTCTGGCTCTGGCTGCTGGGGATCGTAGCGGTCGCGGCGTTGTTGTTTGTCGTGTACCGCAGCATTTTCCAGCGGACCGAGCGTCGGCTGACGTGGGTGCTGCTGGCTCTGCGTGGTGCGGGGATCCTGGCGCTGTTGCTGGCATTGGCTCGCCCGGTCTGGACTCAGACCACGACGCTGACGGATCCGGGTCGGCTGGCGATCGTGCTCGATGATTCTCGCTCGATGTCGCTGGCTCACACCGGAGGCAAGTCACGTTACGAGTGGGCTCTCGAGGCGGTCACCCGCCTGAAGCGGCAGGTCGAGGAGGGCGAGGGTGCCCGGGTGCAGGTCGAGTTGTTCGGGATCGACGGCAAGCCGATCGAGGCTGCTCCCCCCGCCAAGCCGGTGGCCTCGGTGACCGACATCGTGCAGGCGGTCGGTCGAGTCGAGAGTCGATTGCGGAGTCGCGAGTTGATCGGAATCGTGCTGATCACCGACGGCATGGACAACTCGGGCCGCGACAGCATCCTGCAACTGGCCGACAGCGATACTCCGATCCACGCCATCGGATTCCCCACCGATCGATCCTCCGCCGAATTGGACCTCTCGCTGCGAACCCCCCAGGCTCCCGAACAGGTACTCGTCAACAACACGGTCACCGTCCGCGTGCCGGTGGTGCGGTCGGGAGGACCGTCCGATCGGCGGGTCGAGGTGACTGTGACACTCAGCGGTGACCAGCCCGAGGCCAGCGAAACGGTGATTCTCGAAGCGGGATCGAACCAGGTCGAGGCGGTGCTGAGTTTCGAGCCATCGGTGGCGGGCCGATTCGTGTACCGGGTCAAGGCCGAGGCCGCCGGTGGTGAGCGGGTACTCGAGAACAACGTCGAGCAGTTCGCACTGCAGGTCAATGCCGAGGCCATCGGGGTGCTCTACATCGAAGGCTTCCTCCGCTACGAATTCACGTTCCTCCGCAAGCGGCTCGACGACGACCCCGACATCAACCTGGTCACCGTGGTTCGGACCGCCAACCCGCAGCGACCCAACCCCGACGCCTCCAAGATCCTGCTCACGCCGACTCAACTCGAGACCGTCGACCTGGTGATCCTGGGTGACATGGAAGCGGATTTCTTGGGCGCCGCCGAGTACCAGACCTTGACCGACTGGGCCGGCCAGGAGGGTCACGCGATCCTGGTGCTGGGGGGATACCGCTCATTTGGACCCAACGGCTTCGCCACCACGCCGCTGGCCGACGTGTTGCCGGTCGAGTTTGCCGCTGCCGGGGACCGTGACCAGGCCGATGAGCCGTTCACGATGGACCTGACCGCCGCCGGAATGGCTCACCCGATCTTCCAGGTCCAAACCGATCGCGTGCAGAACAAGATTCTGTGGGACACCGCGGCGCAGCTGGCCGGCTGCAGCCTGGTCGCTCGGGCCAAGCCCGGAGCCACCGTGCTGGCCAACAACCCGATCACGTCTGTCGACGGCAAGCCGGCCGTCGTGGTGGCCGTACAGAACTTCGGG
>CAUZEQ010000370.1:0-4087 GCA_963578885.1 Planctomycetota bacterium | reverse complement strand
CGTAGCCGACACCGCACCCGACACCGCACCCGAAGCCGAAGCCGAAGCCGACACCGACGACGGCGACTGAACGACCGCCCTCAACTCTCTGCACCCGCTCGGAATACCCATGGACGGGACCCCGACGCGACCGCCGAACTGGCTGCCGCTGCTGCTGGCTGTCTCAATCGCCGGCTCAATCGCCGGCTGCAGCACTCCCGCACGCGTCGAACAGCTCGAAGCCCAACTGAGGGACCAGCAGGATCAGCTCACCGACCAAGCCGGCACCCTCGAATCGGTCCAGGCCGAACGGAACGCTCTGAGGCGGCAGCGAGACCTGCTGCTCGAAGCGTCCCACTCCCTGGTCCGCCCCGAACAGGCCGAACTGCTGGCAAGGATCGACCACATCGCGATCAACACCTGGTTGACCGGAGGTCGCAATACCGACCGGATTCCCGGTGACGATCAACTCGTCGTCATGGTCCAACCCCTCGACAACGACCTCGAACCGGTCAAGCTGCCCGGTACACTGAAACTCTGGCTCACCGATCCGGCCGCTCCCAAGGACTCACGCCAGATCGGGTCCTGGGAATTCACTCCCGGGGAATGCCGTAAGCACTGGCTCGCCAGCGTGCTCTCTCGAGGCTTCCTCTTCAAGCTCAACTGGCAAACACCACCCACCAGAAACCGACTGCTGCTGCACTGCCGATTCGACACCACCGACGGCCGACGCTTCGACGCCGATGCGCTGATCGACATCCAACCGCCGACCCATCCACAACCGAACCCCACGATCCCCACGACTCAAACCTCAAACGACCCACCCGCCTCGCCTGACCCACCTGCCTCGCCTGACCCACCTGCCTCGCCTGACCCACCTGCCTCGCCTGCCGGCGGCTGCGGCTGCGGCTGAGGCGAACCGGGGCCGGCCGATCCTCCGGCCAGACTCCGGGCCCGGGCCATCGCCCGGTCACCCTGCTCGCTCTGGCCACACCGCTGGCAGATCACCGCCAGCTGTGTCCAGGCAAACGCGTCCTGAGGATCCAGCTCCGTCACCCGTTGGGCATGAGCCACCGCCTCGTCGGCTCGACCCAGCTTCTCGAGGTACACGGCCAGGGCCGAATGCGACAGCAGGTGATCCGGCTCATCCTCGATGATCGCCGCCAATTCCCGGACCGCAGCCCCCAGATCACCCGAGTCCTTGTGGGCCATCGCCCTGTCGTACCGCTCGATCGTCTCTGACATCTCTGCTGCCTCTTCACCTGACATGTTCAAGACCAGCCCCCTGCGGCCTGATCATCCCCCCTCCGCCGGAGGACACTCGCACGCTATGATGCGCTCCGAGCGTTTCACGTGAAACGCCATGCGACCCCTTGCCACGTTGACGGGCCCTCCTCGGTTGAACACGACCGCCCACGCAGCTCCGGTCCCACCCGAGATGCCATCCTCTGGCTCCTCGAGATCGTGGTGGATCTTCCTGGCCCTCGCCACCCTCTCGGCAACCCTGCTGCGAACCGCCCTGCCGTCGCGGATGGCGATCGAACACTTCGACGAGGGTGTCTACGCCTCCAACGTCTTTTGTCCCGACCAAGACGACACCTACCCCGACCGCCACCTCTACGCACCTCCCGGACTGCCGCGGGTGATCGAGGAGTTCCACGTGTGGCTCGAGACCTCAGACCTCTCGAGCATCGCCCCCTCGCTGTTGGCCGGCATCCTGCTGGTCCCGTTGCTCGGCCTGCTCGCTCGAGACTGGCTGGGGGAACCTGCCGCCCGGGCCGCCGTGCTGTTGGCACTCTTCAGCGACGTCCACATCCTCTATAGCCGCACCGCTCTGACAGACGCCCCCTGGATCACCTGGCTGGTGCTGGCACTGTGGCTGATTCAGCGTGGCCTGCTCAAAGGGCGACCGCTCACGCTGATCGCCGCCGGCCTGGCCACCGCCGCGGGCTGGTGGACCAAGTACACCGGCTGGTTGCCGCTGGCCATCGCCCTGGCCGGCATCCTCGCCGTGCCGCTCATTGCTCGCCAAGCCGATTCGCCCTGGCGCAACTGGCTCAAGCGACTCGCCCTGCTCACCGCCGTCGCCGCCGCCGCCATCGCTCCGCTGTTTGTCGCGTTGAGGGACACCGGAGGCTACACGGCCGTCGCCTCAAACCACGCCCGCTTCATCGTCGGAGTCCGCGGATGGCTCGACTCGGCCATCGCACACGCCCAACACCTCGCAGCATTCGAAAGCCCCCTGACCCCATTCGGCGTGGCCGTCGCCTGCTGCCTGATCGCAGGTGGCTCGTGGAACGTCTCCTCAGAGGCCACCCGCCACCGACTGCTGGTGGCCATCGCCGCCTCCGGCCTCGCCGCCATGATGTCCCTCTCCGTCCTGGTGCTCGTCGCCGCCGTGATGGCGCTGCGCGAAGGGCTGGCCCAACTGCGGGGACAGAGGGACGAAGCCCACGTCGGCAGACCGCTGGCCTGGACCATGCTCGCCGCCTGGTGGATCGCCATGACGTTGACCACCCCGCTCTATCACCCCTACCCCCGACTGATCCTCCCCTGGCTCGTCGCCGGCTGGTTGCTGCTGGGCCAACAGCTCGCCCGCTGGACAGCGACCGATGTGACTGATGTGGCCAATGTGACCAAAAACTCGCACGCCCAACCCGGCCGACGCCTGGCACTTGCCGCTGCGATCGGAGCCGTCCTGATGCTGGTCGCCATTCCCACCCGGTTCGCCTCACGGGGAATCCCCTCCCTGCAACCCCGCACCGCCATCGCACGACTCGCCGATCAACTCGTCTCGCAGGTCACCACTCACGCCCCCGATGGCAACGTGGTGATCAGGGTCTGGGGCGAGCCGGCCCTGTTCTTTCAGCTCAGTAACCGCTCACCCAGGCGACTGCTGATGCAACCCGCTGGCGGACTCGCCGTGATTCGCCCCGGCGAGCAGCCTCCGGCGATCCCCGTCTTCCTGGCCGTCGGACCGCACGCGCTCGACGGCCGGCCACCCTCCCCTGACGCATTCCGCGACTACCGGCACCTGGACAGCTTCGAAGTCATCCCGGGGCTCCAGGTCCGACTCAATCAACCCCCCGCTCGCCGCGACCAGCCCATGATCTTCCACCTCTACCGCTGGAAGCCCCCCACCGGCGTTTCACGTGAAACGCCTCAGGCCGCTCGACGCTCCAGCACCCGGACCACACGCTGAAATGCGTCGGCGTCGCTAAACGGGATCACGATTCTACCCGATTGCAGGTCCGCCAGCCGGATCTCGACTCGGGTGCCGAATTGGCGGCGGAGATGATCCTGCAGTTGCAGCAGGTGATTGCTCAGCTCGGGCGGCTTGTCACGTGACGTCTTCTTCCCGGTCAGATCATCAGGATCATCAGGATCGATGATCTTGACCTCCGGAGGCAGCACGCCGGTGCGGATCGCCTTGGCCGCAGCCTCGGTCGCCCGCACGGTCATTCCCTCTTCGACGATCCGAGCACACAGGCTCAACTGCTCGTTCTCTTCCAGGGTGACCAGCGCTCGAGCGTGACCGGCGGTGATCTTCTGGTCCGAGAGCGCCTGCTGCACGCCACCGGTCAATTCGAGCAGCCTCAACAGGTTGCTCACCGCCGACCGACTCATGCTCAGACGACTCGCCAACTCGTCGATCGTGGCATCGAACTCGTCGAGGTAACGGCGGAAGGCCTCGGCCTGTTCCAGCGGATTGAGATCCTCTCGCTTGAGGTTCTCTTCCATCGCCGTCTCGAACACCTGCCGATCGCTGTAGTGCCGCACCTGGCAGGGGACCATCTCCAGGCCCGCCGCCTTGGCCGCCAGCCAGCGTCGCTCGCCGGCGATCAACTGGTATCGATTCGCCGCAGCCGGCCGCACCAGCAACGGGCTGAGCACGCCATGCAGGCCAATGCTGCTGGCCAGCTCATTCATCGCCTCGGCGTCGAAGTCCTTGCGAGGCTGATAGGGATTGCGCTGCAGCCTCTCGACAGCAATCTCCAGCAAATCCCCATCCGCTGCCCCTGCCCCTGCCCCGTCCCCAGCCACAGGCTCCTGGCCGTCCATGTCGATCTCTGCGGCGGCCGCCTCGGGGGTCTGTTCGTGCAGATGC
>CAUZEQ010000369.1:0-4156 GCA_963578885.1 Planctomycetota bacterium | reverse complement strand
GTTTCTTGAAGACCTGGCTCTGGTCGAATTCCACGGCCTTGTCGACGTCCTTGAACAGCTCCTTCTTCGAGACATTCAGCAGTCGAATCTTGAGACCGGTGCCGGTCTCGCTCTCCATCACGAGGTGATTCAGTCCGCGCCAGGTGCCCTCGAGCTTCTGAAACGACTCGGAGTGCATGATCGCTGCCAGTTGTTGTGAAACGGTGGCATCGATCCTGGTGATAGCCTGGTTGATGGTCCGGGTGACGTCCTTGTCGAACGTGACGGTTCCGGCCATCGCTTCGCGAGTGACCACTTCCAGCAGTTCCTTGGCGTGGTCGGGAGTCGCGGACTTGGTATTGGCAATCGCCTGGTCGAGCAGGCTGGCCTGCTGCGATTCGGTTTCGGCTGCCCCTTGCTGGGCTTGTTGTTCGTCACCGGTACTCATCAGTCATCTCCCTCGTCGCTGTCGGCATCATCATCATCATCGGTAGCCGTTTCAGCCTCGACGCCGAGGTCTCCGGCGACCTGTTCGAGGTTTTCGGTGTTCTCGAGGATCTGTTGCAGAACCTCTTCGTAGTCGGGCGAGAGGTCGACCTTGGTGAGCAGTTCCTTGAGCTTGTCTCGGGTCTCGAGCAGCTTGCTCAGCGGCTCGACCTGGCTGGCCACCTTGGACGGTTCGAAGTCTTCCATCGACTTGAATTCCAAGGCGACAGGTATCTCGCTGCCGTCATCCTTCAGGGTGTTTTCGACTCGGAGGTTGAGTCCGGGCGTCATTCGCTGCATGACTTCGTCGAAGTTGTCACGGTCGACTTGAACGAAGTTCCGATCCCGCATCGGCTTGAGTTCCTGGGTGGGATCTCCGGAGAAATCGCCCAGCACTCCCACCACGAACGGAAGTTCCTTGGTTTCAACGGCACCTTCGGTTTCGACGTCGTAGGTGATGTGGACCCGAGGTTTTCGCACCCGCTTCAGCTTTTCGTGTACACTCTCGGCCATTTGTGCCGTTTCCTATAGAGATCGTAGATTGAAGTGATTGCTCGAATGCCTTGGGAATCTCGCGGGCAAGCAGGCTCTCATTCTCTAGTAGTCAGTCGCCCCTTGCAACAAAGGCCGTCGGAATTGTGGCCATCCGCCGCAGAAAGGCACCCGACTCACTCGTCATCGGAGTTGGAGTGGTCGTCGGCCGGTTCGGAGTCAGAGATCCCCACATGTCGAAACATGGCTTCGCGGGCGCTGGAATCTCGAATCAACTCGGTCAGCAGGTCGGGCAGCGACATCTTGCCCCACTTGACGACCTGCTCGAGTGCGTAGGACACCGGCGAGTGCGGTTCACTCTTGCGGAAGAACCGGGCGACTTCCGTCAGGGTCTTGTAGGCCTCGGCCCGGGAAGTGACCCCGCCTCCGGCAGCGGCTCCGCTCGAGGCGGGGTTCGAGTGTCCCGGATTGCCGTCCCCGTCCTCATCCGCAAACTCCTCGCCCAGCACCTCACCGGCGAAGCCGCGAATTGTCCTGAGTGAGTCATCGAGGGCCTCCCGGATCCTTGCTGTCGATGGAGCCAGCGGAATTCCAGTCTCGTCCCGGGCACACTTCTCTTCGAGGAGCGATGCCATCTCGGCGAGAGTGTCCTGGCAACTGCCGACGTCGTCGAGAAGCGAGTTGAGGAATTCCGGAGATGTTTCTCCGACGGCGGCGTCAAACATTTCACGACTGACCCAACCGTCTGCCAGTCGTTGATCGCGGAGTTCAGATTTCAGATCCAGGTCGTAGGCCTGGGAGAGGTGGCACTGGGCGTAGGGGCCCTGGGACTCGCCCTGGGTGATCGCGATCCGCTTGATGGCGACGACCAGTGGCCCATCGGCGTCTTCGCCATTGAGTCCAGCCATCGGTGCCACGGTGGTGCTGATACCGTCTTCGTCGGGTCGCGGGTGAATGTCGTCCCAGAAGTGGCCACACAGTTCTCCGAACAGCTTCAGCCCGTCCCGCAGCCCGGAGAATCCCCGTAGTCGTACCAGGGCTTCGATCATCCAAGCGGTGATCTGGAGGTCTTTCGAGGACTTGCCGAGAGCTTTCTCGCTGAGCTGAAACACTTCGACCCACTCTGGCGCCGTGGCGGTTTCACTCCCCCCGCCCGGCGACTCGTTCTCGTCCTTGCGGGCGGCATCGCGGAGCCGTTTGATTTCCCAGTAGGCCTCGGCATCGGCTGTCCGGAGTTCTTCGCCCGAGGGAGCGTCCTCGGAAATCGGTGCTAGCAGACCTTCAAAATCCAGAGCTTCGGCTGTGGCCATCGTCTTGTCCCGTACTCGAGGGTGCCTGACTTGGCCCGCGGACAGCGCGTCCCGGCGTCGTCGACACCGTCGGCTCAGGCCGAAAAGACCTCATTCCACGATACCTGCTCGACGCAGTGAATGCGCGAGCCGTTTGAGCGTTTGTGCGTGCAGGCGGCTGGCCCAGGACTTGCTGACGCCGATTCTGCGGGCTGCATCGGTCAGGGAAAGGCCTTCGTAGTAGGCTGCCCGAATCAGGGCCCCTTCCTGTCCCGAGAGCGAATCGACGAGGCTGGCCAGCCGGAGGTGCACTTCATCCTGGCTCACCTCCGACTGGGGAGTCGGCATCGACTGGTCGACAACCTGCATGTCCGATTGGCCGTCGGGCCGATCGCCGGCGAGGTAGACGACGGCCAGCGAGGCCGAGAGTTCCTTGAGCCAGCGCGCGTCTGCTCTGAGGCTGGTTGCCTCGGATTGGCCCGCCTCCGCGGATTGCTCCTCGAGAACCTCGTTGGCCATCTGGTCGAACTTGACGTCGCGGCTCGGTGAGCGGCGGAACCAGGACATCATCGTCAGGCCGTCGAAGATGGCACCGCGGACGCGGTAGTAGGCAAACGTCGAGAACTTCACTCCTCGGGTCGGATCGTAGGCCTTGGCAGCCTCGGAGAGCCCCACCTGGCCATAGCCGATCAGGTCGTCGATATCGACGCTGTGAGGCAATCCCCTCCGAGCCTTCCAGGCCAGCGACTTGACCAGCCCCTGGCACTCCTCGATCAACTGGTCGGTGGTCTTGGTGCTTGTGCTCATTTTTGAGCCGCCAGCAGTCTCGACCAGAACGCGACCAGGCGGTCGTAGCAACTCGGGTCTTCGAACAGCGTGGTGGCAATCCGCAGCGGGATCCCTGCCTGCTGGCTGGCAGAATCGGGCAGCGGGCCGATCGTCTCGGCGAGGGCGGCACCGACCAGGTCGACGAGCACCGGTTCGAGAGTCAGTTCGCGGCCGGCGTGTTGGCGGGCGACTTCCAGGAAGGGGCCCATTTCCGAGAGCTCATCGGTCTCGTGAGCATCGAACGCGGCCTGAGTCTGCCGCAAGACCTCCTCCAGCAGCAACCGTTCCTCCTCGACCTTCCCTGTCTCGGCAGGCAACTCGGCCTCGAAATGGTACGACGGCTCTTCAGCGTTACCAGTTGGATCGGATGCAGATGACGACACCGGCAGATTCCTCACTACCCCGGGTTGGACTCACCCCAACAGGTCTGGCCACCACAGCAGCAGCGAGAGTAGCACAGCCACGGCCACCAGCGTCAGGCTCCAACCGGCCGCCGTCTTCAGGTGCAGGCCTCCCGTGAGCGTCAACACGTTTCCCTCGAGTTGCCTCGGTTGCAGGTCCTGCGGCCTGTGCTCGCGGATTTGCCTCTCGAGCTTGCGGGCCCATTCCTGCCGCTGCTCGTCGTCACTGGATTCGGCCGAGAGTGTTTCGTTGAGGTGTTCGTCGAAGGCGTTGCGGATGTCGCCTTCGAAGCCCAGCACCAGGACGAGGTACCAGAGTTCGATGACATCGGGGCTCGATCGCAGAGCCTGTCTCTCGCCGTCGACGTAGAACTTCCAGGCCCGGTCCAGCGACTGGAAGTAGTGCCATTCGAGCGTCATGGTCTGCCAACTCGGCTCCGCCACAGTCAGCACCTCGTCGATCCAGTAGATCAGTCCCTGCTTGGCCAACTGGAATTCCTCGCCGCTGACCGGAGACTGATGGCTGTCTGCGGTTGCGGCCGCCGCTTCGAGTTCGCCTCGGATGTGATCTCGCTCCCTGCGGAGATCGACGCTGGCGTCCTGCTGCTTGAGGCGGCTGACGAGACCCAGCACGTAATGCAGCGTAGGGTTGACGAGGCTGGCGAACTCGGGCGTCATGAT
>CAUZEQ010000368.1:0-4174 GCA_963578885.1 Planctomycetota bacterium | reverse complement strand
GGAGTCGTTTCCGGGCTCTTCGGGTTGCTGATCATGCGGGCCGGTTGCGGATTGGGCCAGGCGGGTGCTTATCCGACGAGTGCTTCAGTGATCAGCAAGTGGATCCCTCTGACGGGTCGCGCAGCGGCCAGTTCCATGGTGGCCCTGGGCGGCCGCTGCGGCGGGGCCCTGGCCCCGCTGCTGACCGCCTTCCTGATGGTGCTCTTCGTCCCCATCTCCTCGGACGGCACAAGTGACCTGCTGCAACCTGCCGACATCCTCCACACCGGCCGGCTCTGTCACAGCCTGGCTCCTCCCCCAGGCACGCCACCCGCGACCACCTCGCAAGCCGCCTCGACCTCCGAACCAGCCGCGGAGCTTGCCACACCCCAGCAGCGGGCTTGGGACTTCGTCGTCCTGCAGCTCGAGCCGGCCGATCGTCTTGCCGTCCTCGAAACCGCCAGCCGTTACCATCAACTGGCCACCCGGCGGGACACTCAGCGTAAACAAGACGAACCGATTACAGCCGACCCCACCACGGTCACTCTCGAACCCACAACCACCGAGTCTCTGGTCGCGGCTCTCAACTCGCTGCTCGACAACCCGGCTTTCTTCGACGGGCCGACCCACCAGGCCGTCAACCTGCCCCGCCAGGGACAGGATCTCCAGGCCGGGCAGGTCTCATCCGGGAGTCTCTCGATAGCCGAGCGTCGCCGCTTCCACCGGCTTCTGCTCGAAGCCAGCTTCCGCGAGGACATTCGCAAGATCTACGTGGCCGGCTGGCGGCCGGTGATGTACGTCTTCGGCGGCCTCGGGTTCCTGGTTGCGGCGATCTACTGGCTGATCATCCGCAACCATCCCACCCAGCACCCTCGCTGCAACCAGTCCGAGCTCGACCGGATTGCCGAGGGCCGGACCGGAGACGCTGCGGGTGCAGAAAACGCCACGGGAGCCGCTCCGCTGATGCCGCTGATCAAGAGCTTCAGCATGTGGTGCGACTGCTTCATGCAACTGGGAGGCAATGTTGCCTGGATGTTCCTGGTGACCTGGCTGGCTCGCTACCTCGCCGACGTCCACGACGTCCCGATCCTGCAACGGGGCCTGCTGGCATCGATCCCGCTGGCCGCCGGCACCATCGGCATGCTCACCGGCGGCAAGGCCACCGACCTGCTGACGGCACGCATCGGGCTGAAGTGGGGCCGTCGCTGGCCGTTGTTCGCCACCAAGATCACCGGGGCCGCCGCCTACGGGTGCTGCCTGCTGTTCTCCACCTTCCCGGAAGACTCGCCACTGAACTCGGCGGTGGCCATGACCGTCTGTTTTTGTGTCGTCTCGTTCTCAGTCGATTTTGGCAACCCGGCCAACTGGGCCTTCAAACAGGACGTGGGCGGCCGCTACGTCGGTTCGGTGCTGGGCTGGGGCAACATGTGGGGCAATATCGGTGCCGCCTGCAGCCCGCTGATCTACGACGCGGTGCTGGGAGAAAACCCGACACTCGGCGACTGGAACAACATGATGCTGGTCTGCCTGTTCGCCTTTATCCTGTCCGGGGCCTGCGCCCTGGGGATCGACGCCTCCAAACCGATCATCCCCGACGATCACGAGCAGTGAGCCTTGCCGCAGGATGGCACATCAGTTGTACGCCATCAGACTCTGGGCTAAGGTCGCTGGTCCCCAGCCACCCCCGGCACCGATTGGCAGGAGACGCTCCCCGTGGCCCAGCGAGTTGTGATCATCGGTTCCGGCCCGGCCGGATGGACCGCCGCCATCTACGCCGCCCGCGCCAGCCTCGATCCGCTGGTCCTCGAAGGAGCCATCACCGAAGAGAACCGGCAGCGAGGTACACTGCCGCTGGGCCAGTTGGCGCTGACGACCGAGGTCGAGAACTACCCCGGCTTCCCCGCCGGTGACCTCGGGGCCTACCTCGACAACTCGATCGCCGACGACAAGCGACGCTACATGGCCCCGCACCTGGGCGAGGGCGTCAGCGGGCCGGAACTGATGGAACTGATGAAGCAGCAGGCGATCAACTTCGGCACCACGATCACCACCGACGACGTCGTCTCCGTCGATCTCTCCACACACCCCTTCCAACTCACAACCCTGGCCGGATCGCAGATCGAAACCCTCTCGCTGGTCATCGCCACCGGTGCCCGCGCCAACTACCTGGGCCTGGAAAGTGAAGACCGGTTCAAGAATGCCGGCGTCTCGGCCTGTGCCGTGTGCGACGGCGCGCTGCCCCGCTTTCGCGACAAGCCGCTGGTCGTCGTCGGTGGAGGCGACAGCGCGATGGAAGAGAGTACCTACCTGGCCAAGTTTGCCTCGAAAGTTCATATCGTCCATCGGCGTGACGCCTTCCGTGCCAGCAAGATCATGGTCGAGCGGGCCATCGAGAACGAGAAGATCGAGGTCGAGTGGAATTCGGTCGTCGACGAGGTACTGGGCAACGACCAGGATGGCGTGACCGGCGTCCGCATTCGCAGCACGCTCGACGACAGCCACACCACCGAACTGGACGCCACCGGCTACTTTGCCGCCATCGGACACACCCCCAACACCGACTTCCTCGACGGACAACTCGAGACCAACGAAGCCGGGTACGTGGTCTGGACAACCGCCGGGCGGACCAACACCAGCATCGAAGGCGTCTTCGCCGCCGGAGACGTGGCCGACGACTGCTACCGCCAGGCGGTGACCGCCGCGGGGACCGGCTGCATGGCCGCACTGGACGCGGAACGCTGGCTGGTGGACAACGGTTTCGAATAGCCAACCGGACCCGCCCGCATGACTCGCGATCCGGCCTGGCTGACCGAGGGACTGGATGACCTGAAGCGCGAGCACCTGCTCAGGCCTCGACGCGTCGTCGAATCGCTGGGCCCGGGACACAGCCGCGTCGACGGACAGGAACTCGTCGATTTCTCGTCCAACGACTACCTCGGGCTCGCACGCGATCCCAGGCTCGCCCAGGCCGCCGCCGCGGCCCCCGTCGGAGCCGGTGCCAGCCCACTGGTCTCGGGACGGTCCCCCCAGTATTGCCGGCTCGAAGAATCTCTCGCTCGCTTCGAGAAGACCGAAGCTGTCCTGCTGTTCCCGTCGGGCTTTGCCGCCAACCTCGGCACCATCACCGCACTGATGGGACCCGATGATGCCGTGTTCTCGGACCAGCGCAACCACGCCAGCCTGATCGACGGCTGCCGGCTCTGCCGCGCCCGACTGCACATCTACCACCACCAATCCCTCGATCGACTCCGACGACAACTCGCCGAGGCCGCCGACGCGAGGCGGAGGCTGATCATCACCGATGGGCTCTTCAGCATGGATGGCACCATCGCGCCGCTCGTGCAACTGGCTGATCTCGCAGTCGAATTCGACGCCATGCTGCTCGTCGACGAGGCACACGCCACGGGGGTCCTGGGGCCATCGGGCCGAGGCAGTTGCGAACGACTCGAGATCGAACAGCGGGTCACGCTGCGAATCGGCACCCTCAGCAAGGCCGTGGGAGCCGCCGGCGGCTTTGTCGCCGGCAGCAGCGCACTCATCGACCACCTCTGGCACCACGCCCGGACCCAGGTCTTCTCAACCGCCCTGCCCCCCGCCACCTGCGCCGCAGCCGAACTGGGACTGCAACTGATCGACCGCGAGCCCAACCGTCGGGACCACCTCGAACAACTCGGCAACCGGCTCCGCCAACACCTCGCCGGGCTCGGACTCGAAACCCACTCCGAGGACGGACCGATCGTGCCGGTGATCCTGGGGTCCGCGGCGGCGGCGGTCGAGGCTTCCTCGCTGCTGGCACAACACGGGCACTTCGTGCCGGCCATCCGACCGCCCTCGGTCGCCGCCGGAACCGCACGACTCAGAATCAGCCTCTCGGCCGCTCATTCCGATCACGATATCGATCGCCTCGCAGAGGCACTCACACTGGTCGCCGCCGGCGAGGTGACCGCTCATGAGTGAACCGTGGCCAGAACCCTCTCGGAGAGGGTTCCAAGACGAGTACCCCTTCGCATCTCATCGCCTCGACCTCGACGGCGTCGGCTACCACTACGTCGACGAGGGTCGCGGGCCCGTCGTGCTGATGGTGCACGGGAATCCGACCTGGAGTTTCGCATGGCGAGGCTGCATCCGCGGCCTGGCCAGCGATCACCGGGTGATCGCCGTCGACCATGTCGGCTGCGGCTTCTCCGACAAACCG
>CAUZEQ010000367.1:0-4218 GCA_963578885.1 Planctomycetota bacterium | reverse complement strand
CACAGGGTGGTCAATCCGTGCGAGTACATGGGTCCGGAGCCGGGGATCCGCTTGGACTTGAACAGTCCGGTGTCCTGCTGCGTCCTCAGGATGTACTTCTTGGCCCGATCGAGCACATCGGCGTAGGGGCCCCGGCCGGGCACGTGTCCCCGGCCCATGATCGACAGAATCGCCATGGCATTGGGAGCGTTGCAGTCGTCCCAGGCTCCGTCCATCGGCGACCCGTCGCGGATCTGGACCCCCTCGAGGTACTTGACCGACCGATCCAGCGATCCGGTCACCCGCTTGATGATCTCGGTCTCGGTCAGGATGTCGGCCGTCGCCGACTTGGCGGCGGGTTTCTTGGGCTGGGCCTGGACCCGGGCCGTGTGGGTCGAGCCGGCAACGAAAACGCCCCAGGCCACGACCGCCACCAGGCCGCCCAGCACAGTTGCGGTCCGCCAGCGGTGGGTGATGCGAGGAAGCTGCATGAGTTGTCCGATGATTGTGTCGTTTGTGTCGTTGAGCGGGTCGTTTGGGTGTGCCGGCTGGTTGGTCTCAGGAGAGCCCCATCAGGCGACGGATGCCGACATCGATCGAGTAGACGAGCACCAGGATCACGAGCACCAGCCAGTTGTCCCAGATCGTGGCCTGGTCCTGCCGCTTGGTGGTCAGGGTTTTTCCGGTCAGTTTTCGTTCGAGTGATCCGAGTTGATCGAGGGGAATCAGGGAACCGCCGGTGGCTTGTGCGAGTCCTTCGAGCGTGGCGCGGTTGAGCTGCGGATGCCGAAATTCCTCGGGAGCGATCATCACGTTGAGCAATGCCTCGGCCCCCTGTTCGGGGTCACCGCTGGGCGGCGTGAAGCTCACGGCGTGCTTGCCCGCCTCGGACGGCAGGAAGCTACCGCGGTAGCGGCCCGGCTGCCTGGGGTCGCGTTGCAGCTTGATCGATTCACTTCCTGCGGGCCCGTTGATGGCCACCACCAGTTCCGGTTCCTCGCGAGGTTTCCCCTCGGCGTCGGCAAACGCGGTCAGTTCGATCGTGGCCTCCTCACCGGGCTGCACCCTCACCGGCCGCACCTCGATGAAACTCTTCGCCCCACCCGACTCGTCCCGCGGCGCCATCGATCTCAGGCTCTGGCCCCAGAACTTGTAGAAGAAGCGGTCACCGACCGTGCGTCGCCACAGCCAGGTCGAGTCGGTGGCGATGAACATCACCTTGCCCTCGCCGGCGAGGTGCCAGGAGATCAACGGCAGCTTGCCCTGGGCCAGCCGCACCGACGGGTTCCAGGCCAGCACCTCGGCTCCGGCTGCGGGTCGTTCGACGGCGGCACACCAGTAGTATTCCGGCATCCGGCTCCAGACCACCTGGTTCCGCCCGATGTCCTCGTACAGCCGCATCGCCTCGTGAACCGAGCCGCTGGCCGAGACTTCCATCCGGAACGGCTCGAACACTTTCGCCTCGCGGCCGGCCACGCCCTCCTTGACCACCACCGGCAGCAGTTCCTGGAAGTCGGCCCCGTAGGCGTGAGGCATGTATTCGGGCCCCGCCTCGACGATCAGCCCGACCCCGTGTTCCTGCACAGCGCGGATCAGCAGGTCTTCGCGTTCGCGGGTGAGCAGTTCCGGCGAGACATCTCCGAGGATGATCACGTCGTACTCGCTGATCTCTTCAATCGTCGCCGGCAGCGCCTTGACCTGTTCGGCTGCGGGCTGCCGCCGCCACTCGGTTTCGACCACCACCTCGGGGTCATCGGTACTGAGCCGCCCGGCCACTCCGTTGTCTCGTCTGAGCGCGTTCTTCAGGAAGCGGAAGTCCCAGCGGGGTCGTCCGTCCACGAGCAGCACCTTCAGTTTCTTTTCGCTGACCCGCACATAGGCCACGTCGTGGTTGTTGGCCCGCAGCTGCTGACTCTCGTTGGGATGCTCGGGAACCCGCACCTCCAGGTACTGCGGCCCCGATTCCTCGGCCACGAAGGTCAACTCGACCTGCTGCTGCTCGGTCCCGCTGAGCACCAGTTCCTTGGTCGCCAGCACTGTTTCGCCTTCGCGCGAGTGGGCGACCAGTTCGACTTTGGTCGTCTGGCCGTCGAAGCCGTGAGCTTCGATCGTGCAGTGCACCCGCACGGTGTCCTTCTTGGCCACCAGCCCACTGGTGTAGACGTCGATGATGGCAACGTCCTGTATGTCGGCGGTCGAACCGATCGGCACGGCATAAACCGGTGCCCCATCGCGGCGGTAGGATCGTGCCGCCGCCGCGGCATCGGCCGGGCTGGCACCGCCGGTGTTCTGGCCGTCAGAAAACAGCAGGACCCCGCTGACCCGCTGGCCGGCGGCTCGATCGAGCACGCCCAGGACCGCGTCTCCGAGGTAGGAAGCGTTGGGCTGGCTGACTGAGATCCCCGAGTCCGCTTCCGAGCCGGTTCCGGCACCACCTGCGGACTTCAACTCGATCGGCTCGAGCCGACGTGCGAAGGCGAAGTACTGCACGTCGTACTTTTCGGCCAGCTTGTCGAAGACCGCGGCACGAGCCACCTCGACGGCCTCCTGGGCCAACTGCACCCGGCCGTAGCCATTGATCGTCGCGCGGATCTCGGCGTCCATCGTGCCGTCGTCTCCGACGGCCAGCCCGGCAGCCTTCGCGACCGCCAAACGCTCTTCGTCGCTCGCGAACGGACCCGCCGGAAGCTGCATGCTCTGCGAGGCATCGAACACGACCGCCAGGATCGGCTTCTTGTTGATCTCCTCGGTCAACCTCAGCACCGGGCTGGCCAGCACCAGGATCAGCATCGCCAGCACGAAGACCCGCGTCACGGTCAACGCCGTGCGGAAACTGCGACGGACCGTCGCCAGGTTGCTCCGCTGCCTGGTGTAGATGAACCAGGCGGCAGGGATCAACAACAGCAGGGCATACAGCCACAACGGGCGCTGGAAGGCGACGTGGGTCTCGGAGATGTTTTCGACCATCTCGTCGGCCACGCCGATCGACCGCAACAACGACTCGAGCATCCTCGGACTACGCCCCCCTCCGTGGTCGGCTCAACGAGCCGGACTCGGAGTCATTTCTTCGGCACCTTCGACCGGGCCCTCGACAACTTCTTGAAGTAGTCGCGGATGAAGCCCCGGTAGGCCTTGGGTCCTTCCTCGCGCAATCCCTGCAACAACTCTTCCCGTTCCTTGGGTTGCATCTTCATGATCACTCGCTGCGTCGCCACGTCGAACTTGCCCAGGTCCACCAGCACCTGCTCGGTCCCCTGCCCATCGGGCTTCTGGTTGCCGATCAACTGGCTGGCGAGTGTCGACTGGGGCGGCATCGGCTGCTGGTTCTTCTGCTGGTCCTGCGGCTGGTTCGCCTGCTGGCCCTGCTGTTGCTGTTGCATCCGCTGCATCATCTGCTTGGCCTGCTGCATCAGGGCCTTCTGCAGCATCTGTTCGAGGCTCTGCTGAGCCTGTTGCTGCTGCTGCTGCGGCTGACCGTCTTGCTGCGACTTCTGCTGAGCCTGCTGCAACTGGTCCTGCAGGTCATCGAGCGACTTCTGGTCACTCTTCACGGCCCGGTTGGCCGTGTCGAGTTCTTCGAGCCGCTGCAATTGCTTGCGGTTGCGTTCCTGCTGCTCGGGATCGGACTTCTCGCCCTTCTCCTGCTGCTTCTTCAGCTTCTCCTTGAGATCCCTGATCATCTTCTCGAACCGCGGATCGAGCTCGGCGCGGAGGCCACCGAGAGCCGGCAGCAAGAAGTCCTCCTCGGGCTCCTCCTCTTCACCCTTCTTCTTGTCCTTGCTCTTGTCGCCCTTCTTCTTGTCGCCCTCGTCCTCCTTGGTCGGATCACCCTCGTCGGTGTCACGCTCCTTGGGCGGGATCTTGTAGTCCTTGTCCTCGGGCTTGTAGGGCCGATCGGGGAAGTCGAGTTGCTTCTGTCTCTTGGCGTCGAGCAGGTCGGCGGTCTCGTCGAGTTTCTTGTTCGACTTCTTGGCGGCTTCCTCTTGCTGCTCACGCAGTGCGTCGAGCAGGTCCTTGGAGGTGAGTTCCTGCAGGCTGTCCTTCAGCAGGTTCTCTTCCTTGCCCTTGAGCGCCTCGAGGTCCTTCTGCATCGCCTTGAGGTATTCCTTGAGATCCTTCAGCGCGTCTCGAGTCAGGTCGGCGTCCTGCTGCAGCAGGTCCTTCTTCAGGTCCCGCATGGCCTGCTTGAGATCATCGCGGCTGTCGCGTTGGGCCCGGGCCAGGGCGTCCATCCGCTTC
>CAUZEQ010000366.1:0-4220 GCA_963578885.1 Planctomycetota bacterium | reverse complement strand
CGTCGCTGCTGGTCTGCGTACAGATCTGGGTCCGCTGGACTCTGCCGCGGCTGAGGATCGACCAGGTGATGATGACCTGCCTGAAGTACCTGGTGCCGATCAGCTGCGTACTGTTCCTGGGCGCGATCGTCTGGCCCCTGGCACTCTCGTTCACCGGCCACACGACCTGGGGCTCACCGACGGGGAACCGAGCCGCACCCACGATGCGGCTCGAGTCCGACAGTGGAGCCGCGTCACCCTCGGCAATGCCGTCCGGAAAACAGCCCCTGGCCGCTTCGAACTCGAGCGAGGAAGCCGGCCGGTGACCGAACAGACACTCTTCTTCATCTTCGCGATCCTGGCCGGAGGAGGCGCCATCGGTGTGGTGATCCTGCAGGACATCGTCCGCATGGCCTTCTCGCTGATCATCTCGCTGGGCTCCACCGCCGGGCTGTTCTTCCTGCTGGGCGCCGACTTCGTCGCCGCCACGCAGTTGCTGGTCTACGTCGGCGGCACACTGGTGCTGTTGATCTTCGGCGTGATGCTGACCGCCAGCGGCCCCTTTCGTCGCATCAAGATGTCCTCGGGCGAAACCCTGCTGGGAGCCGCCGTGGGGCTGCTGTTCTTTTCGGTTCTCGCCTTCACCGTGATCGGAGTCAACTGGCAGGCTGTGCCGAGCCATCGCGAAGTGGCCACGACCCCAAGCGACCAATCCGGGAACACATCCCGCGCCATCGGCTTGCGGCTGGTCGGAATTCCCGCCGATGCCGAAATCGGCCTGCACAAAGGCAGTGGCAGCCGCACCGGGTACCTGCTGCCCTTTGAAATCGTCTCGGTGCACCTGCTGGTGGTCCTCGTCGGTGCCGCCTACCTGGCTCGTGCCAAGCGGCACGAGTCGAGAGACGCTGCCGAGGGAGACGCCTAGCCGATGGAAGTCACCCTGAACCACTACCTGCTGATCGGTGCGGTGATGTTCGTCAGCGGCGTGGTCTGCATGGCGACCAAGCGGAACGGGATCGCCGTGCTGATGGGCGTCGAGCTGGTGCTCAATGGAGCCAATATCAACTTCGTCGCGTTTGCCCGCTACACCAACCTCGGCCTCGACGGCCAGATCGTCTCGCTGTTCGTGATCGTGCTGGCCGCCGCCGAGGCCGCCGTCGCACTGGCGATCGCTTTGAACTTCTACAACAACCACCAGACCATCGACGTCGACCAGGGCGACCGGCTGAAGGGCTGATCCGGCTACCGACCATCACCTCTCGACGACACGCGAATACCAGACACGAGACTTCGGAACCCCGATGGACATCAAGGCCTGCCTGCTGATTACCGCGTGGCTGCTGCCACTCGTCGGCTTCGCCGTCGAGGTCTTCGGCGGCTACTGGTCGCACCACGCGCCCGGGGGCCGCTTCAAGTCGCGCCTGGCCGCCTACCTCTCGGTCGGCTGCATCGGTGGTGGGTTCCTGCTGAGCCTCGCGGCTCTGTTGATCGGTCTCTCCGACTTCGATCTCACGCTGTGGGGGACCCCCGAGCACGGCAGCGATCATGCCGCGGCACAGTTCGCTGTCGCCGATGCACCGCACCCCGCCGAACATGCCGTCGCGCACGCCTCACACGGCGGCACCGAAGTGCAGTACGTCAGTGGATCGCTCTACGAACTCGCCCGCTTCGGCAAACTGCGGATCGCCATCGACTACTACATCGACAGCCTGACGCTGGTGATGTTCACGATGGTCACACTGATCGCCACCTGCATCCACGTCTTCGCGATCGGGTACATGGACGACGAGCGGACCGAGGATCACGTCGACCACCAGGTGCAGACCGCCGACGGGTCGCACCTGCACCGGCCCGGCCGCTACTACCGCTTCTTCGCCTACCTCTCGCTGTTCTGCTTCTCGATGCTCGGACTGGTCCTGGCCGGCAACATCTTCATGGTGTTCATCTTCTGGGAGCTGGTCGGCATCTGCAGTTACCTGCTGATCGGTTTCTACGTCGAACGCCACTCGGCCTCGACCGCGGCCAACAAGGCCTTCATCGTCAACCGGGTCGGTGACTTCGGCTTCGTCATCGGGCTGATGATCCTGATCACCTCATTCGGCACCTTCAACTTCAGGTCCTACAACGACCACGCCGATGCGCCCCAACCGCCCGGCCTCTTCGAGATGGCTCGCGACGATCACGGCAAGGTCCACGTCGTCGAGACCAACGACACGCAACGGGTGATCACCTTCGCACGCGCCAATGGATCGCACACTTCGATCCCCTACTGGCTGCTGGTCACTGCCGGGCTGGGTATCTTCGCGGGCTGCGTGGGCAAAAGCGCCCAGTTCCCGCTGCAGACCTGGTTGCCCGACGCGATGGAGGGACCGACTCCGGTTTCGGCCCTGGTCCACTCGGCCACGATGGTCGCCGCGGGAGTCTACCTCGCCGGGCGATTCTTCCCGGTCTTCCTGCCCGAGGTGCTGCTGACGATCGCCTACACCGGCGCGATCACGCTGTTCGTGGCGGCCACGATCGCGGTGGTGGCCACCGACATCAAGCGGGTGCTGGCCTACTCGACCATCAGCCAACTGGGCTACATGATGCTGGCCATCGGCCTGGGCGGCTGGATCGCCGGGCTGTTCCACCTGATCACTCACGCCTTCTTCAAGTCGCTGATGTTCCTGGCCGCCGGCAGCGTCATCGTCGGCTGCCACCACGAACAGGAAATGACCCGCATGGGCGGGCTGCGGAAGAAGATGCCGGTGACCGCCTACACGATGCTGGTCGGAGTGATCGCGATCTGCGGGCTGGCGATTCCGCTGCACTGGATCATCCCCGGCCTCCCCGGCGGCTGGGACATCGCCTTCTCGGGGTACCACTCCAAGGACGCGATCGTCGCCACCGCTCTCACCTACGCCAGCCTCAACCCGATCCACTCGCTGCTGTTCCTCGCCCCGCTGATCACCGCCGGCCTCACCGCCTTCTACATGTTCCGGCTCTGGTTCTACACCTTCGCCGGCAAGCCGCGTGACCAGAAACTCTACGACCACTGCCACGAATCGCCCAGGGTGATGACCACCCCGCTGCTGATCCTGGCCTTCTTCGCGATTTTCTGTGCGATCGGAGGCGAGGGCGGGCCGCTGTTCAACCTGCTGGGCGCTTCCGAGACCCAAGTCACCGACGTCGCCGGATCAGGCATCGACCTGCCCACCCATGCAGACATTGCCCAGTACCATGGCCAGGCCGGCGTGCTGGCCCTGCTGGTCGCAGGTCTCGGAGCCCTGCTGGCCTACCTGATGTACTGCCGACGCCAGCCCGACCCGGCCCTGATCAAGCGCCAGTTCGCCGCGACTCACGAGTTCCTCGTCGAGAAGTGGCGGTTCGATGAACTCTACGACGCGATGTTCGTCCGACCCGTCCACGTCATCGCCTCGTGGTTCGCCCGTTTCGATCTCCGCGTGCTCGATGGAATCGTGCACCGGATCGCCCGTACCGGAATCACGGTGTCGGCCTGGGACAGGAAGTTCGACGAGGGTGTGGTCGACCGATCCATCGACTGGGTGGCCGAAAAGACCCAGGAGGTCGCCCGTTCGCTGCAGGCCGTGCAGACCGGACGCCTGCGTCAATACGTCATGTTCATCGCCCTGGGCGTCGTCACGCTCTTCGTCCTGATTTTTGCACTCTTCCCCCTCTTTCCCAAGACCTGACCAACGGCCTCTGCGTAACGGGCAGCCCCCGACCAGGAAGCTGACACACCATGGACATCCCGACACTGCTGCCGTCCCTGATCATCTTCGCACCCACACTCGGCGCGATCGCGCTGGTGCTGATGCCGAAGGACAACGAGGACTCGCTGAGGTACACGGCACTGGCGGTAACCGCGGTCACGTTCCTCCTGACCATCGCGCTTTTGCCCGGATACGACATCAGCAATGCCAACATGCAGTACGTGGTCAAGGCCGACTGGATCCCCAACTGGAACATCTACTACCAGCTGGGACTCGATGGCATCAGCCTGCCCCTGGTGATCCTGACCAGCTTCATCTCGCTGTGGGCGATGGTCGCCTCGTGGAGCGTCACCAAGCAGATCAAGGGCTACCTGATCCTGTTCCTGCTCTTGGAAACCGGAATGCTCGGCGTCTTCATGGCGACCGACTTCTTCCTGTTCTACGTCTTCTGGGAAGTCATGCTGCTGCCGATGTACTTCCTGATCGGCATCTGGGGCGGACCCCGCAAGGAATACGCCGCGATCAAGT
>CAUZEQ010000365.1:0-4232 GCA_963578885.1 Planctomycetota bacterium | reverse complement strand
GCACGTCCTTGGACACGGCCAGGAAGGTGCACATGCCCAGGAAATAGGCCAACGCCAGGTTCTCGATGAACACGGCCTTCAGCAACAGTCCCAGGTAATGCTCGACGCCCATCGCCGACTAACTCCGTTCCACCTGTTCAGGTTTCCACGTCCGCAGGGCCCAGATCGCCAGGCCGATCAGGAAGAAGGCACTCGGCGAGAGCAGCAGCAACCCGTTGGGCTCGAACCAACCGCCCTCGGTCGACAGCGGCAGCACCGTGAACCCGTACAGCTTGCCGCTGCCGAACAGCTCGCGGATCAACGCCACCAGCACCAGCAACAGGCTGTACCCCAGCCCGTTGCCCAGCCCATCCAGGAAACTCAGCTTCACGCCGTTCTTCATGGCAAAGCCCTCGGCGCGACCCATCACGATGCAGTTGGTGATGATCAGCCCGACAAAGACCGACAGCTGCTGGCTGACCGAGAAGGCGTAGGCCTGGATCACCTGGTCGACGACGATCACCAGCGAGGCGATCACGGTCATCTGCACGATGATCCGGATCCGGCTGGGGATGTGATGTCGGATCAGCGAGACCGAGGCGTTGGAGAAGGCCACGACGAAGATCACCGCCGCACACATCACCAATGTCGGTTTCAGTTGCGTCGTCACCGCCAACGCGCTGCAGATGCCCAGCACCTGCAGTGCGATCGGGTTATTGTCGAACAACGGATCGACCAGCACGTCGCGGGGTGTGGGTTCAGCCACCGGCTCCTCCCTTCCCCGCCAACGAGCCGGCCGACCCTGCTGCGGCCAGCTTCTTCAGAAACGGGCCGTACCCGTCGGGGCCCAGCCAGAATGCGAGCATGTTGGAGACGGCGTTGGAGGTGATCGTAGCTCCGGTCAGGGCGTCCACGTCGTGCGCTCCGCGCGGACTCTTAGAGACCTTCAACTTCACATTCCACTTCGAGTCGAAGATCCGCTTCCCCGGCCACTTGGCCTTCCAGCCGGGGTTGTCGACTTCGCCTCCCAGCCCGGGAGTCTCTTTGTGCTGGTAATAGGTCAGCCCCCGTACCCGCGCCGAGGCCGGTCCGTCTGAGAGGCTCACGGCATCGATCGCCACGAATCCCCTCAGAGTCGACCACAGCCCGTAACCACGAATCGGCAGCACGATCGTCTCGTACCCCGAACCCGATTCGGAACCCCGCACCAGGTAGACGCACCCCACGTCCTCTCGCGACTTGATCCCCGCCACATCCCGCCTCCGCTGGGACCTCAGGTCCAATTCGCTGCTCTTCTGGGGATCTCGGGCCGCCAGCACCTGGTCGTAGGCCGCCGCATCAAATTCGGCAACCGTCTCTCCGGAGTTGAGATTGATGGCGTGGAGATCCACAAAGCGATCGAAGAACTCCTCGAGACCCGCCACGCCGCGCTGCTTGTAGAACTCCGTGAAGGACGCCTCGTCTGAGAGCTCCCCGGGGAACGCCGCCATCAGCACGTTTCGGTTTCGAGCCGCCTCGCGGTTCTGCTGCTGCCGCTCGCGAAGCGAGACCGCTGCCAGGGAGACCACGAACGAGCAGACCAGGCACAGCAGCAGCGCGACCTGGAACGTGTGCCGAGTCGATTCACGCGCCATCGTCGGCCCCCCGTCTCTGACGCCGCCTGATATTGGCCTGCAGCACGAAGTAGTCGATCAGCGGTGCAAACACGTTGCCAAACAGGATCGCCAGCATGATCCCCTCGGGGTAGGCCGGGTTGATCACCCGGACCAGGATCGTCATGAACCCGATCAGTGCCCCGTAATACCACTGGCCGGTGCGTGTCATCGAGGCCGACACGGGGTCGGTTGCCATGAAGACGGTTCCGAATGCGAAGCCGCCCAGCACCCAGTGCCAGTGCAGCGGCAGGGCGAACAGCGGGTTGGTCGAGCTGCCCACCAGGTCCAGCACCAGGGTCCAGGCGGTGGCCGAGGCCAACAGCGCGAGCATGATCCTCCACGAGCCGATGCCGGTGCCGATCAGCACCACCGCGCCCAGCAGGCAGGCCAGTGTCGACGTCTCGCCCATCGAACCGGACGTCAGCCCCAGGAAATTGTCCCACCACGACCAGCCGTCGATGGTCGCCCCGGCGGCCGAGGGTTCCGCGGCGGCCAACTCGCCCAACGGGGTCGCCGCGGTGTGCCCGTCTACGGCCACCCACACCCGGTCTCCGACCATCGACGTGGCGTTGTTGAAGTACAGGAACGCGCGGGCCGTCAGCGCCGGGTTCAGGAAATTCCGCCCGCTGCCCCCGAAGACCTCCTTGCCGATCACCACCCCGAAACTCGTGCCCAGGGCCACCTGCCACAGCGGGATCGACGGGGGCAATGTCAGTGGCAACAGCATCCCGGTCACCAGCATGCCCTCGTTGAGTTCATGCCGGCGCAGGCAGCAGAAGATCACCTCCCAACCCGCACCCACCACGTTGCAGACCAGGTAGACCGGCAGGAAGTACAACCCGCCGTGCATGATGTTGGCCAGCAGCGAACTCGAGTTGAACTCCAGCCCCAACCCCAGCAGTACCGCCCCTCGCCACCCAGCACCCGCCGCCTCCGCCAGCACACCGTCGGCCTCGAGCACGCTGTTGGCCTGGTACCCGGTGTTCCAGAGCGCCATTGCCACGCAGGGCAACAGCGCCACGATCACCGTGCTCATCATCCGCTTCGTATCCAGCGAATCTCTCAGGTGTGTGCGGCCGCTGGCGCGAGTCCCGGGCGCAAACAAAAAGCTGTCGACCCCTTCGTAGAGCGGGTAGAGCCGCTCGAACCGACCCCCCTTGTCGAAGTGGGGGTGCAGCTTGTCGAGAATGCGTCGAGCGAATTGCATGCTGGGGCGTCAGCCCTCGTGTCGGATTTCTTCGAGATTCTGCCGCAGCAGGCTCCCGTAGTCGTACTTTCCCGGACAGACATAGGTGCACAAGGCGAGATCCTCCTCGTCCAATTCCAGTGCACCGAGTGCCCGGGCCGCTTCGGTGTCCCCCACCACCAGCGCCCGCAACAGGTAGGTCGGAATCATGTCCAGCGGCATCACGCGTTCGTAGCTGCCGATGGGCACCATCGCACGGTCGCTGCCGTTTTGCGACGTGTTGAACCGGTAGCGATCCGTCGGCGACGACCGGCCCAGCAGGCGTTCCACGGCAAACAGCGCCGAACCGACAAACGCACGGGTGACCGAAAACTTGTCGCGGCCGGGTTTCTGCCAGCCCAGCCACTCCCGCTCGACCGCCTCGGGCAACAACGAGACCTGGTCGTGGAATCGGCCCAGGTAGGCCTGCGTGCCGGTGGCGGTCCGTCCCGAGAGCACCGAGCCGGAAATCACCCGGACCGACTCACCCTCGGATTCCCCCTCGACCAGCTCCGCCAGCCCGGCCCCCAGCCGGGTTCTCAAGAGCCGCGGCTGCTTCGCGGCCGGTCCACACAGCGCCACCACCCGCTGGCAATCAAGCCGCCCGGTCCTCAGCAGGCTGCCGATCGCCGCCACATCCTGGTAGCCGATGTGCCAGGCCACGCGCTGCTCGTTGACCGGGCTCAGAAAGTGCATGTGCGTGCCAGGCAACCCGGCCGGATGGGGCCCGGAAAATGTCTCGTGAACCACACCCGGCACGTCCCGACCCGGGACATCCGAACCGGGAGCCGTCACCAGGTACAGCGGCTTCTCGACCAGTCGCCGCAGCACCCTCAGCCCCAGCACGAAATCCGCCTCACGGGTCGCCAGCACCACCGCCACGTCGGCGGCCAGCGGGTTGGTGTCGATCGCGGTGACGAAGATCGCCGTGGGCTCGCTGTCGATCGCCGGCACGATGCTGAAGGGCCGCTGCCGGAATGCCGTCCATATGCCCGAAGCGACCAGCGTCTCGCGGACCCGCGCCCCCGACATCGCCTCGATCTCCGACTCGGCGACCGGCTCGGCGACCGGCTCGAACTCCTCGAGGGGCTCGTCCTCGCCTGCGGACAACTCGATCACCAGCGACTCGAACACCCGCTTGGGGCCGCGGTTGATTTCGACCACCGTGCCACCCCCTGGCGCGGTGAACACGACGCCGGGATTCTTGCGGTCGCCCATGAGCCGCTGCCCGAGCTTGACCGAATCGCCCACCGCGACCTCGAGTGCCGGCTTCATGCCGACGTAGTCGTCTCCGACGATCGCGACGTGTCGCGAGCCGAGAGCGACCGTGATCTCTTGGATCGGCGCTCCACTGATCGGCAGGTCGAGTCCCC
>CAUZEQ010000364.1:0-4253 GCA_963578885.1 Planctomycetota bacterium | reverse complement strand
AACTGTTCGGAATTCCCAGCAGTTCGGCGGCGGCCCGGGCGCGGTCGGTGTCTCGCGAGGCGATTGCGGTGATCTCGCTCAAGGCCCCCTGCTGCATCGCCGGGATCACCTTCTCGGTGCCGATCTTCGCCGTACTGAGGATCCCCCAGCGGACTGTCGTTTCACTCTGTCGAGCCGTGTCACTCATCGGTGGTCACATCCTTCTAATGAACTTCATCAACCCAGTCCCGCTTCACGCCTCACCGCCACCGGCCCCAAGCCTAACGACCTCACTTGCGGCCGATCACCGACAGGAAATCGGCGTAGGCCGCCTTCAGGTCGACCGGCTTATCGGCCGGAGTGCCATGCACGAGCACTCCGTATTTCAGATGAAAGACTGTCCCCCTGGGCACATTCACGCGGCTGGGCTTGCCGCGGGTGAACGCCTTGCGTCCGAAGGGGTTGGCCAGCAGGAATCCGTAGTCGCGGGCATGAAACCAGCTCTTGCGGAAGTTGCCGGGATCGGGCATCAGGGCCAGGCCGATGTGCTGTCCGTCCTTCACACCGCTGTAGCCACACCACAGGGCCTGGCGACCCCAGACGTTCTTTTCATTGCGGCGGCGCTCGCTGTCGATGATCGACCCGCGACCCCCCTTGACCCTCAACTCGCGATCCACCCGCACGCCCAGTCCCATCTCTTCCTGGTCACCGAATGCAAAGTCTGCAGACTCGGATGAGAACTTCGATTCGTAGGTCAGCATGATCCCGTGAGGCCGGATCATCACCCGGTGACGGCACACCTCGCGGCAGACGATCCGCGACCCGACCTGGTACCGGTTGACAACGGCGAAGGACCCCTGCCGAGCCCCCGACCAGGGAATCTCGGCAAACCGTTCATGGACCACGCGTCCGCGGTTCCGCCAGAAATCGCTGCCCCCGAGGTCTCCGAAGGCCAGGTGGATGCCCGGGTGCATCGTGTCGTGGTCGGTCGAGTCGACTCCGGGGCGTGGAGGGTGATGCCGGGTGACCTGCTGTCCGTTTTGTGCCCTGACCGCCGTGAAGTAGGGCCGCTGGATCTTTTTGTCCGAGTAGACGTAGACGGCAAACGGCCGCCCACGGACGAGAATTTCGAGCCGGCCCTTGCCGGGCTTGAAGACCACGCCGTTGGGCTTCGCGGCTGAAGCCAACCCGGTGCAACTCAGCAGCACCAACACCGTCAGCAGGCTGAAACGGGACCGAGGACGCGTTGGACGTTCACGACCCAGGCGATTCCACAAGACTGTCATCGCCTCATTACATCCACGGCCTGCGAGATTGCAACCCAGCCGCGCGACGCTGAAACCCGCGGCCTGTCGTCGGGGCCCCGGCGACCCGCCACCGGCGGGTCAACCGTCCCAAAGCGGTCCGTCGCCGTGGAGGCCCCAGGCGCGAATCACCGCGCTGTTGTCGTCATCGCCAAACCCCGCCGCCTCGACAGCTTCCAACAGTCCCCGGTGCGATTGCGACAATGGGAGCACGACATCAAGGTCCGCTGCGGCTGCGATGATCAGCCTGACGTCCTTGAGATGCTGGCTGAGCCGGGCCTGGGGCTCGAAGTCCCCCTCGATCATCTTCTGCCCCTTGTCGTCCATCGCGCGAGACCACGCCGGGCCGGCCTGCAAGCACTCCAGTGCCAGCACAGGGTCGAGTTCGAAGCCGTCGGCCAGTGCGAGTCCTTCGGCCAGTGCGGCTCGGTTGAGTCCCAGCACGAGATTGACCACCAGCTTCATGCTCGAGCCGCTGCCACAGTCCCCGACGTGAAACACCCGCGACGTGAACGCATCCAGCAGGTCTTTGCAGCCGGCAAACGCCTGGGTCGCTCCGCCGGCCATCACCACCGCGGTCCCTTCGCGCACGTGCCGGCTCGATCCTCCCACCGTCGCATCCAGGTACGAGATTCCCTGCTCGGCCAGCCGCCGTCCGATCCGGGCCTGGCGAAGCGGGTCGCCGGTCGTGGTGTCGATCAGCGTCGTCCCCGCGGTCAACGCCTCGCCGGACTCCTCGAGCACCTCGGCCACCACCGTGTCATCGGGCAGGCTCAGGAGCACGCGTCGACAGGCCAACGCCTCGCCGCAGTCCGTCGCGGCGGTTCCTCCCATCTCGACCAGATCCTCACGAGCCGCATCACTCGTGTCCCAGCCGATGACCGAGTACCCGGCGGCGAGCAGCCGCGAGGCGATGGCCTGGCCGAGTAGTCCGACGCCAACCAATCCGACCGCCTCGGTCGGTGTTGCATCGAGAGAGTCTCGTCCACCTGTCTCCATCACCAGCCTCGTGTTGTCGTTGGAGTGCGTGCAAGGTCTTGGGATGTCATGCCCTGAATCGGAGGGGATTTCGCAGAGGATCATACCCAGCCACGGGTCGGGTCGGTAGAATTTGGTAGCTGCGGTGTTCGACTCGCACGACGCGAAGAGGAGAACACCGGATGGTGAATTGTTCGGAACAAAACGAAGCGGCCTTGCTCGACCGGCTCAGGCTGCAGCTGGTACCCGGCATTGGGCCGCGAGTGCTTCAGTTATTGCTCGAGCATGTGGGCGAAGCGACCGAGATCCTGGCTGCCTCGAGGCGTCGGCTGCTCGAGGTGCCGCGTGTTGGGCACGGTGTTGCAGACGGGATCGGCCAGGCGATCAGCCGCGTCCAGGCTCGCGAGATTCTGACGCGGTGCCAATCCGAGGGCATCTCGTTGATCGAGCGTGGTAACGAGTTGTACTCGCCGCTGCTCGAGGAGATCCCTGATCCGCCGGACCTGCTGTATGTGAAGGGCCAATTCGAACCGGTGGACCAGGTATCGGTGGCGGTCGTCGGCAGCCGCCGCTGCACGGCCTACGGGCGGCGGATGTGTGAGTTGCTTGCCGGGGGCCTGGCCCGTGCGGGGCTGACGGTGATCAGTGGATTGGCGCGGGGCATCGACGGTGTGGCCCACCGGGCTGCCCTGGCCGCCGGCGGTCGAACCATCGCGGTGCTTGCCACGGGAGTCAACCGCATCTACCCGCCCGAGCATGCCGAGTTGGCCTCTGAGATCACCCGATTCGGAGCCATCCTCACCGAGGCTCGACTCGACCAGGGCCCTCTGCCGGGCCTGTTCCCTCAGCGGAACCGCATCATCAGCGGCCTGTCGCTGGCGGTTGTCGTCGTCGAGGCAGCACGTCGCAGCGGCGCGCTGCACACGGCCCGGCATGCGATCGAGCAGGGCCGCGAGGTGTTGGCGGTGCCCGGCCAGGTCGACAGCCTCGCCAGCCAGGGCTGCCACGATCTGTTGCGAGACGGCGCCAAGCTGGTCACCTGCGTCGACGACGTGCTTGAAGAACTGGGGCCCATGATGCAGCCCCTGCAGGTCGGCTCGGCACCTCCGATCCACATACCTCGCGAATTGAATCTCGACGAACGAGAGCGAGAGGTCCTGAGCATCGTCGGGCCCGACCCGCGGCACCTTGACGAATTGCTTCGAGGCTCACCGCTGGACACATCGACCACCCTGGCCGTACTGACCGCCCTGGAACTCAGGAGGCTGGTCCGCAGGCTGCCGGGGTCTTACGTGGTTCGCGCCAACTGAGCGTTCAGCGATTCCCATCGCCGGGTCCGACCCGCTTTGCTACCATCCCCGCCCGCAGCGACGGCTGCATATTGGGGAAGGAGCCCAGAGTATGGCGCATCGACGAGCCAACGGCGGAACCAGCAACGGTGTCCTGTGCCTGGGTATGTTGGCCCTGGTTGTCGTCGGCTGGCTGGGATGGCGTGATGGTTGGTGGCCGGTTGACGTGGCCCCGGCCGAAACCGGCAGGCTCGCCACCGAAACGCCTCTCGCCCAGGCACGCCGCGCCGCGCAACTCGAATCTCACGTCGAGTTGCCCGGACAATTCGAGCCACCCATTGTCGGTGCCTCGAGTGCACCGCCACTGATCGCCGGTTCCCCCTCATCGTTCCCGGCGGCCTCGGCCGCACGAGAACCCGAAGTGGCCCGCTGGCAGCCTGCCGGGACTCGAGCACCCGGGCCTGTTGTCGCTTCGGTCACGCCCGATCCGGCTGCACCCCTCGGAGCACCTCGCATCGAACCGGTCGCCGCCACCAGGTTTTCGGCCGGGCCGAAGACTCTCGCCGAGATCGACGCCCTGATCCAATCCGGTGACGTCGTCGCCGCCCACAAGGCACTCTCGTGGATCTACTTCCAGCAACCCGGCCAACGGGCACAGATCTCAAAACGGATCACCCGCACCGCCGGGTCCGTCTTCTTTTCG
>CAUZEQ010000363.1:0-4275 GCA_963578885.1 Planctomycetota bacterium | reverse complement strand
TGGGGTCAGACGCCGCCCACAACGGGGTTTGCTCCACCTGTTGCGTTTCACAGGCGGGGCCTGACCCCTTCTTCGAGTTGCAACGAGTGCTGGTTGAAAAGGGGTCAGGCCCCGCCTGCGTGCCGTCCTGGGTGGAGCGGGACTTTCTGTGGGCGGCGTCTGACCCCGTCCCATCCCCAAACTTGTGTTTTTCAACAGCCGCGGCTAGTCCGCGTCATTCGAGTCGGACTGGCGACCGAAGATCATGCGGCCGGCGCTGTTCTGCAGCACGCTGGTCACGATCACATCGATCTCCTTGCCGATCAGTACGGCGGCCTGTTCGCAGACGACCATCGTGCCATCGTCGAGGAATCCGACGCCCTGTCCGGCCGATTCGCCTTCCTTGGCGATCTTCGTATGCAGGATGTCTCCGGGGACGAAGCGGGGTTTCAGGGCATTGGCGACGTCGTTGAGGTTGATCGCGGCCACGCCCTGCAGGTTGGCAACCTTGTTGAGGTTGAAGTCGTTGGTGACGATGCGGCCGCCGAGTTCGACGGCCAGCTCGACCAGCCGCTGGTCGTTGCTGAGGTCCTTGCGGTCGGTGGCGGTCGAGCGGTAGACGGTCACCTCGGCACTGGCGCTCTTTTGCAGCTTGTCGAGCACGTCGAGACCACGGCGGCCGCGGATCCGACGGTTCTTGTCGCTGCTGTCGGCGATGTCCTGGATCTCCTTGAGAATGAAGGAGGGGACGATGAGTTGCGATTCGATGATCTGGGTCTCGGCGACGTCGGCGATGCGGCCGTCGATCAGGGCGCTGCTGTCGAGCACCAGCGGCCGACCTCCCTTGAGCTCTCGAGAAAACTCGACGTAGGGGATCACGAAGCGGAAGTCGTCCTTGGTCTGCAGCAGGAAGGAGATGCTGACGTAGCTGAGGATCAGCGGTGAGAGCAACTCGATGATGAACATCACGTCGAGTGCCGAACTGGCTTCGTCGCCGGTGATCTTCATCGAGGCGAGTTGATCCCGGAACGGCTCGAGGGCCTGCAGTATCAGGTAGTTGAGCAGGGCACCGACGAGCAGCCCGAAGTAGATCGACGAGATGACCTCGATCCGCTTCTGCTTGATCACCACGTCGATGACCGTGAAGACCTGCGTGACGAACAGCAGGAACAGGAACAGGAAGATCGCGGTCGAGTACGGCAGGTCGAGCGTGGGCTGGTTGATGAAGTTGTTCAGCGCCCCGGCACAGACCATGAAATACAGGACTCGGACAATGAAAATCAGCATGTTGAGTCGGGCCGTAGCCTGAGTGAGTCTGTCGAGAATCGGGGCGGGGTCATCGAAGCGATCCGGGGGGATCGTCGAGTCGGGGTGCGTGAGGGAGATCGCGGAAGAATCCGCGGGAGTGCAGAGGGAGGCGGGGCAGCAGGTTCATGATAGGGGGCTGGGGAGCTGAATTCCACCAGCTGTTTCAGCCGGCAGGATTCTCGCTCGTCAGCAGCTCGTACAGCGACTCGAGCGACTGCGGAATCAGGTTGGCATCGCCGAGCACCGGCATGAAGTTCGTGTCGCCGTTCCAGCGGGGCACGATGTGCCAGTGCAGGTGCCCGGGCAGGCCGGCACCGGCGGTTCGTCCAAGATTCAGGCCGATGTTGAATCCCTCCGGCGACATCGTCTCCCGCAATCGCCTGGTCCACTTCTGCAACCGGGCCACGCACTCACCCAACGCCTCACCCGAGATCTCCTCGAGATCTCCGACGTGTTCCAGCGGAGCGATCAGCAGGTGCCCGTTGTTGTAGGGGAACCGGTTGAGCAGAGTGAGGGTGCTGTGTCCGCGGTCGATCACCAGGTTGGACGCGTCCTGTGACGGATCATCGTCGCGGCAGCGGCACAGGAAGCAGCCGTCGTCCTTGTCGGGGTTCTTGACGTAATCGAGTCGCCAGGGTGCCCAGAGTGCCTGGTCGGTCATGCGTCCTCGCCTTGGCTCTCTTCTGGAGTCTTTTCGGTCTCGTCGGTCTCGTCGGTCTCGTCGGTCTCGTCGACTTCGGCCACACTCTGATCGGCGGCCTCCTCGGTCGGTTGGCCCCCGGCTCGGCCCAACCAGCCGGCCACCTTGCTGAATCCCTGCCCGATCGCGCGGCCGCTGAGCAGGGCTTCGGTCCAGGTCTCGCGGTCGATCGAGAAGTTGGACCAGACGGCGTCGATGTAGGGATCGGCGGTGTCCTTGAGCGTGTTGTAGAAGCCGTGTTCGCGGATGGTGGTGAGTGATTCGGTGTAGTGGCTGATGACCTGTCGATTGAGCAGCCCGCCGACGACCTGGACTCCGGTCAGTGCCCCCTTGCCGACGTTGCCGATCTTCTGCAGCGAGAGCATGGTAACGGCACCCGAGACGCCCAGCAGCCCGACGTTCTCTTCGCCGGCCACCTGCTTCATTTCGCTCCAGAGCCTCTCGACTTCACTCTCGGGGATCAACTCGGTGATGTTGGCGTTCTTGAGTGCTTCGCGGGTGGCTTCGAGTGTGGCCTTGAGGTCGGCGACCGAGAGCGGTGGCGTATCGAACAGCCCGGCCGTCTCGCCGGTGGCACTCTGGATCGCACCCAGCAGATCATCGATCGAGTCGATCGTCGATTTCTCATCGATCAGCCCCTTCTGCTTCAACTCGGTCGCCAGCTCCCGGGTGTAGCTGCGGGCTCCGTAGGCGACGTCGCTGACGACGGCCATCAGCCAGACGGGTGAGCAGGAGAGCGTGGCCCAGCCGGCCATGTCGACGAAGTTTCCGACCGCCTTGCGGGCCAGGTAGCCTTCGACCGCCGGTTCCTCGTCCTCCTCGGTCTTTGAGGTGACTCCACCGATGTCTGAGGTGAGGAACCGCAGCGAGTTGCGGACGACGATGCCGTAGGTCTTTGAGTCCTGGAAGGCTCGCGGCACGAGCAGTTCGGCCGTCTCGCGAGCCGCACCGGCGGCCAGTCCGATCGAGCTGCGGAGGGCTCGTTCCGGCAGCGAGAGTCCGTAGAACAGGTAGCGGCCGACCGAGGCGACCGACGTGTCCGAGTCGTCCGCGGGGGACTCGGTTGTCTCGTCCCCGGCGTCCCTCTCGTCCGCATCGAGCCACTCGGCGCCGCAGGCCTGGCAGGTCCACCGAGGCTCATCACCTGGGGACTCGGCCAGGCCACCGCCACACAGCGGACATGTCCGTGCCTGGTTCATCGCCGGTGGGTTCATCGCCGGTATGTCGCTCAGACCGTCTCGGGAACCACAAAGGGTTTGCGGTAGTTGCGAGTCAGGGCTGCGTTGGCGGCCTTGTCGTCGATGAACCGTTCGGTCTTGGGATCCATGTTGAGCGGACGTCCGAGGTGGTAGGTGTTTTCGGCGAGCTTTTCGCCGATCACTTCGAGGTTGTCTCGGACCTTGTCGATCGACGCGTTGACCTGGGGGTTGTCGCCCAGCAGATTGTCGCGGCCGCTGAAGGGAACGCTGACCCCGAGTCGGTAGGAGATATTGCAGAGGTGGCAGAGGGCACTGGAGTAGTGACCTTCGAGCACGTCGGCGTTGAGGTCACTGATCTTGCGGCTGCGGACGGCGTGGATGAAGCTGCCAAACGCGCCTCCGGGGGTCACCTCGACCTTGGGCCCCTGCACCTTCTCGGGCTTGCCTCCATTCTTGGGATAAAACGTTCCGCTCCGCATCACACCCTCGGTGGTGTAGAACTCGTTGGTCACCATCCGCCCCATGCTCTTGTGCTTGCCCACCAGTCCGCGGGTTTCGAACAGCAGCAGGGCTTCGTCGTACTCCATCACGGTGACCTGGGTATTGGGAGTCTGGCCCTGGTCGTCGTATCCGAATCGTCCGCCCATGCTGAGGACTCGCTTGGGCAGCGTGGCACCGGGGATGGCCCAGCGGGCCACGTCCATCTGGTGCACGCCCTGGTTGCCGGTATCTCCGTTGCCGGTGTCCCAGAACCAGTGCCAGTTGTAGTGGACCAGGTTTCCGTGGTAGGGCTGTTGGGGTGCGGGTCCCAGCCAGACATTGAAGTCGAGTTCGGCGGGCGGTTTCTCGTTGGTCTTCTTTCCGATGCTCCAGCGAGGCTTGCAGCAGTAGCCCTTGGAAACGGTCAGCTTGCCGTACTTGCCGCTGTGCAACGCCGCAATTTCACTCGCCCGTCCGCTGCTGGATCGTTCCTGGGTCCCGTGCTGGACCATCCGCTTGTACTTCCTGGCCGCTTCGACCAGCTTGCGGCCTTCGGAGATGTTGTGCGAGAGCGGTTTTTCGACGTAGACGTCCTTGCCGGCCTGGCAG
>CAUZEQ010000362.1:0-4289 GCA_963578885.1 Planctomycetota bacterium | reverse complement strand
CAACCGCAGCATCTCAGGCAGACTCAGGCCAAACGCGGCCGTGCCGCCGACCTTCAGAATGTCGCGACGCGAAACGCCGTCGCACAAGTCCCGCCCATTGTGTCCGGTGATACCTAGCATCGGGCCTCTCCTTGACGCAATCCTGAGTTCTCGCCCCGCCAATCGCCTTCGACACCGAAGGACCCGATTCGCAGAGCAGCCTGCCGCTCCCCTGATCGATCCTCTGATCGATCCTCTGATAGATCAAGGTATCGGCATATGTGTTGACTCGAGCTTACTATAGCCCTGTTTCCTCGGCACTGTCAATCAGATGATCCCCCCGATACCATGCGGCCATGTTTGACCGCTCCCGACACCCGTTGACCAGCCTGTTTTGCATCCCGACACTGCTGATCGTGCTGAGCGTCCCGCTGGCAGCCGACGGTCCCGCACCACCACCGGCCGCTCGATTCCGCTTCGCCGACGGCGATCGCGTCGTCCTGATCGGAAACACCCTCGTCGAGCGAGCCCAGCGGTTCGGTCACCTGGAAACCTCCCTGCTGGCCCGACTCGCCCCCCTGAAACTCACCTTCCGAAACCTCGGCTGGAGCGGTGATACGGTGTTCGCCGAATCGCGAGGCCTCTTCGACACCCCCGCCAAGGGCTACCAGCGACTGCTCGAGCACGTCGCTCGACTGAAACCCACCGTGCTGATTCTCGGCTACGGCAGCAACGAGTCGTTTGACGGACCCGAGGCTCTGCCGCGGTTTCTCAAGCAATACAGCAAGCTGATCGCCGACCTGCGTTCCCGCAGCGCCCCCTCGACCCGCGTCGTGATCCTCACGATCCCCCCGCAACAGCGACCCGGCCTCGGTCGAGTCAACACCGATCGGCTCGGTGTGGTCGTCAATGGTGTCATCGCCCCCGCCGTACCCTCGTTTGCCCGCTCAAGACTCGCCTCACCCGTCGCCCGCAACCGGCAAATCAGAGAATACAACGCGGCCCTGGCCAAGTTCGCTCGAACCAACCGCCACTCGCTCTTCGATCTCAACACCCCGTTCCTGGGTTCCTTGAGACCGTCCTTCGTCGCAGAACCGACGCAGTTCACCGTCGATGGCCGGGCCCTGAATTCCATCGGCTACGAGCTGCTCGCAACAGGCATTCTCGACCAACTGCACGGACTGGGTCCGCTGACGGTCCAGCTCAAGGACAAGCAGCCTCCCCGGGTCATCGGCCCGCTGGCCACGTCCCGGGCCACCTACCGCGATGGCCGGCTCGAGCTGACCGTGCGTCCGGGCCGCTTCGTCCTGAGGGTCCTTGGCCTGCCACGAGGCCGCTACAGGGTGACGATCGACCAGCACGACTTTGGCAAGTTCTCCGCAAACTATCTCGCCGCCGGCATTGCGGAGGCGGTGACGGGACCCCCGGCCGGGTTCGAGACACTTCGCAAAGCCGTTATCGCCAAGAACCGACTCTACTTCCACCGCTGGCGGCCTCAGAACACCACCTACCTCTTTGGCTTCCGCAAGCACGAGCAGGGGAACAACGCCAAGGAGGTCGCCCAGTTCGAAAAACTGGTGACCGCCGCCGAGGCCACCATCGACCGACTCAAGAACCGGGTCCTCCACCGGATCACTATCAAACCAGCCCGGTGAACCGACCGAACCGACCGAATCGCACGCCCATCATGACCCACCACCGCAGCCACCGCCTCCGCACCACTCGCAGCATCCTGCTTGCGGTGGCCTGCCTGCTGGGGGCCACCGCGCCGGCCGCCCTGGCCCAACGCAATCTCAAGGACATCCCGCCACCGGATCCCGAGATCGAACGCAAGTCGTTCCAGGTCGCGCCCGGCTTCGAAGTCAACCTCTACGCCTCCGACCCCAAGATCGCCAAGCCGATCCAGATGAACTTCGACGCCGCCGGTCGACTCTGGATCGCCAGTTCCGCAACCTATCCTCAGATCAAGCCCGGCCAGAAGGCCAACGACCGGATCCTGGTCGTCGAGGACAAAGACGGTGACGGACGGGCCGAAACGACCACCGTGTTCGCCAGCGGGCTGCTGATCCCCACCGGTGTCGTCCCCGGCGACGGCGGCTGCTACGTCGCCAACTCGACACAACTGCTGCACCTGGGCGATTCGGATGGCGACCTGAAAGCCGATACCCGCCGAGTCGTGCTCTCGGGATTCGGTACCGAAGACACGCACCACATCCTGCACACCCTCCGCTGGGGACCCGATGGACGCCTGTATCTCAATCAGTCGATCTACATCCACAGCCACATCGAAACACCCTGGGGCATCCGACGACTCAATGCCGGCGGCATCTGGAGGTTCCATCCCGAGACGATGAGGCTGGACGTGCTGGCCCGGGGATGGGTCAACAGCTGGGGACACCACCACGACCGATTCGGCCAGTCGTTCGTGACCGACGGGGCCGGTGGTGAGGGGATCAACCACATGGTGCCCGGTGCGGCCTACCTCACCGCCCGCGGCGTGCCGCGGATCCTCCGAGGACTCAACCCCGGCAGCCCCAAGTTCTGCGGACTCGAAATCACCAGCGGGACCCACCTGCCGGAAGACTGGCGAGGCGACCTGTTGACCAACGACTTCCGATCCAACCGGGTCTGCCGGTTCAAGCTGACCCCCAGCGGATCCAGCTACCAGGCCAAGCTGATGCCCGACCTGATCCGCACCAAGCACGTCGCCTTCCGACCGATCGACATCAAGATGGGTCCCGACGGAGCGATCTATATCGCCGACTGGTACAACCCGATCATCCAGCACGGCGAGGTCGATTTCCGCGACCCGCGACGTGACCATGTCCACGGCCGGATCTGGCGAGTCACCGCCAAGGGACGCCCGCTGGTCAAACGGCAGAACCTGCCGAAGGCCTCAATTGCCCGACTGGTCGGAAACCTCTCGGCCCGGGAACTCTGGGTCCGACGCCACTCGCGTCGCGTGCTGCAGGAACGGCCGCACGGCACCCGCCCGCAAATCCTCGCCGCTCTCAACCGGCTCCTCGACGGGCTCGATCCACCCGACTCCGCCGAGGGCAGCGACCCCCAGGGCGAATCAACCGCGCTGGAAGTGCTCTGGACCTTCCAGGCACTCAACACCCACGCCCCGGAACTGCTCGAACGACTGCTGGCGGCTCACGACCCCCGCGTGCGGGCCGCAGCCTGCCGGGTGGCCGGTTACTGGAGTGACCTGTCGCAGAGCTCATTGGCCCAGCGGATCCGTGATCCTCATCCTCAAGTCCGGCTCGAGGCGGTCCGGGCCGTCGCTCGCCGAGGCCGCGATGTGCTGCCGCTGGCCATGGCCGCCCTGCCCTTGGACCGCGACACGCCGCTGGAATACGCACTGTGGCTGACCGCCTGGGAACAACGCTCCGACTGGCTCAAGGAACTCAAGAACGGCAACCCGCTGCTCAGCAATCAGCTCGACGACACCGCACGACTCTTCATCTACTCGAGCATCAAGGACGCCGCGGTCGTCCCCGCGGTGCTCGGCCTGTTGAGCCGGGGGGGGTTGTCCGAGACCGACAGCAACCGCGCGGTGGCCCTGCTGGCCGACCTCGGCGGACCGGCCCAGTTGAGAATCGCGCTGGATATGGCCCTCGATGCGGAGACCCCCGCACCCCAGGCGGCCAACCTGCTCGATGCACTCGCCCGCACGGCCGCCACCCGCAACGTCAAGCCGTCCGGGTCGCTCGAGTCGATCAAGGCACTCTTCGCAGCCGAATCGCCTCAGGTCCAAAGGGCCGCAGTCCGCTGCGCCGGGCTCTGGAAGCTCGAGTCGCTGAGATCCCCGATACTGTGGCTGGCCATCGATGGCGAAACATCCCGCGAATTGCGGGCCACCACGCTCTCGGCTCTCTCGGCACTGGGTGGCCAGGCCAGCCACGAGCAACTCAAAGAGCTGGCCGTGGGACTGCCCTCGCCGGAAGGCCGGCTGCAGGCCGTCGCCGCACTGGTCTCGATCGACCCCAAGGCCGCCGCGCTGCTGCTACCCAAGGCCCTCGGCACCGACCCGGGCTCAGCCGACCCCACCGGCGTCATCGAAGCGTTCCTGGCCCGCAAGGACGGGCCGGCACTGCTGGCCGCATCGCTACAGGGCAAGAAGATGGCGCCCGACCACGCCAAGCTCATCCTCAGGCTCATCGACGCCTCGGGACGGAAACTGCCCCAACTGGTCGCCGCCATCCGAACCGCCGGCAGCCTGAAGACCGGACCGACCAGGCTCTCAACCCAGGAGATGAAGAGCCTGGTTGCCGATGTGACATCGCGAGGCAACCCACAGAAGGGTG
>CAUZEQ010000361.1:0-4341 GCA_963578885.1 Planctomycetota bacterium | reverse complement strand
CTTCAAGCCACGCACCAGCCCCTACAGCTTCCAGGGCCTGGGCGAGGAGGGACTGAAGATTCTGCAGGAGGTGGGTGACGAGCTGGAAATGCCGGTGATCACCGAGGTGATGGATCCTCGCCAGGTCGAGCTGGTCGACCGTTATGCCGATGTGTTTCAGATTGGCGCCCGCAACATGCAGAACTTCAACCTGCTCAGCGAGGTCGGCCAGACCAGTCGCCCGGTGATGCTCAAGCGGGGCATGAGTGCCACGGTGGGAGACCTGTTGATGTCGGCCGAGTACATCCTGGCCCAGGGCAACAAGCAGGTGATTCTCTGCGAGCGGGGCATCCGCAGCTTTGAAGACTCGACCCGCAACGTGCTCGATTTGGCCATGGTGCCCAACGTCAAGCAGACCTGTCACCTGCCGATCATCGTCGATCCGTCGCACGCGACGGGTCGTCCCGAGCTGATCCCCGCGATGGCCCGTGCGTCGGTTGCCGCCGGAGCCGATGGCGTGCACATCGAGGTGCATACCTGTCCCGAGGAGGCGCTCAGCGACGGGCCTCAGGCGCTGTTGCCCGAAGAGTATGCCGAGGTGATGACCGGCCTGGCGCAGTTGGCCGAGATGTTCGAGAGGGTGATCCCGGTCGCGTCGGGCGGATCCGCTCGATCGGCTTGATCGGCTGGATCCGCGGCTGCCAGCAGCAGGGTGCGGGTTGGCTGGAGGAATCGGGCAGGGGAGCGTGTTGGGGACAGAGAGGGGTGTCATGAGGCGGATTTTGGTTGCGGGCAACTGGAAAATGAACACCGGCCGGGCCGAAGCGCTCGAGTTGGCTGGTGGTCTGGTTGAGCGGCACGGTGAGGCGGGCCCGGTCGACGTACTGATCGCTCCGCCGTTCGTCTGGCTCGGTGAGATCGCCGAAGTGGTTCGCGGCTCGGCCGTGCAACTGGCCTCACAGAACGCCTGGTGCGAGTCGTCGGGAGCGTTTACCGGTGAGGTGTCGGCCGAGATGCTGGTCGAAGTGGGTTGCGGCTGGGTGATCCTGGGCCACAGCGAACGCCGGCAGCTGATGGGTGACACCGATCTGCTGGTCGCCAGCAAGGTGACCGCGGCGCTTTCGGCGGGCCTGCAGGTGATCCTGTGTGTCGGGGAGACCCGCGGGCAGCGGGAGGCGGAGGAGACAGAGGCGGTATTGTCTCGGCAGCTGCTGGCCGGGCTGGGCGAGGTCGACGGCGAGGCGGTGGATCGGCTGGTGGTGGCCTACGAACCTCTCTGGGCCATCGGCACCGGCCTGACCGCCACCACCGAGCAGGCCGAATCGGCTCACGCTCACCTTCGCAACCAACTGGCGGTTCGCTACAATTCCGATGTGGCCGAGGCCACGAGGATTCTGTACGGGGGCAGCGTCAAGTCGGACAACGCCGCTGACCTGATGAGCCAGCCCAATGTGGACGGGGCTCTTGTCGGGGGAGCCAGCCTGTCGGTCGAGTCGTTTCTCGCGATCATCGAGGCCGCCAGCGGCCTCTGAATCCCTCGAATCCTCGCCCACCCACGACTCAATCCCTCGCTTCGCGTGATGCAGTTGACGGAGACGACCTGGTGAAGGACCTGCTCGAACACCTCAAGAACTACTGGAAGGTCTACATGCTCTTCCTGGTTCTGACCGCATTGTGCTTCCTGATCGGTTGGCTCATCGGAGGCCCCAGCACGGGACTGGCCTGGGCGCTGACGGTCGATGGCTCGCTGATGATCCTGATCATCCTGCTGCAGCAGGGCCGTGGTGGGGGACTGGTCGGAGCGCTGGGTGGCATGGGTGCTCAGAGTGCCTTCGGGGCTCGAGCCGGGGATGCCTTCACCGGCATCACCGTCGTGCTGACCGTGCTCTGGGTGCTGCTTGCCGGATTCGGTGGAATCACACTGCGGGCCGATCGCGGCAATTCGACGTTCGATCAACTCGAGGTGAGGTTGCTCACGGCGATCTCGAGGTGGGAAGGTGACGACAGCAGCATGAAGCTGTTGGTGCCCATCCACCTCAGCGCAACGCCGTCCGAAGACGTCGAGGTGTCCCTCAGGGCCAGCGTGCCCGCCTCGGTGCAGGCTTTGCATCGGGTGGATCTGAAAGACAAGCCCTTCACGTTCAAGGCCAACACGACCGATCTTCGTGCCACCGTCGAGATCGAGTACGACGGCGGTACGATCCCCGACGGCGACTGGAGCTTCACCGTCCAGATCGTCAAGACCTCCGAGAACGCCATCCGTAAACTCAGGGAAGCGTCGACCCTGGTGACCATCATGGACGACGACGTCGGCACCGGACTCCCGGAACTCAATGCTCCCGGAGACCCTGCAGGCGATTCGACCGACAAGGACGTTGAGGGACCGGCCGTGAAGAAAGAGCCGGCCGTGAAGAAAGAGCCGGCCGAGAAGAAACCGGCTGCGAAGAAACCGGCCGTGAAGAAAAAGCCGGCCGAGAAGAAACCGGCCGAGAAGAAACCGGCTGCGAAGAAGTCTGGCGACTGACGGCACGAGTGGATCAGCAGGCGAGACGATTGTGCTGTTGAGCATGACGGGATTTGGTGCTGCGACACACCAGGCTGATGACGATCTGTTCACCGTCGAGGTACGGACCGTCAACAACCGTTACCTGAAAATCGTCTCGAAGCTGCCCGACTCGTGTTCATCGCTGGAGGGGCGGGTCGAGCGAGTGGTGCGGGATCGGGTGGGCCGCGGCACGGTCAGCGTCTTCGCCCGCATCAATACACCAACCGGCGTTTCGAAGACTCTGGCCGACGAGCGGTTGCTGGGTGAGTACGCGGTGCAGTTCCGCGAGGTCGCCGAGCGTCTGGATCTGCCGGGCGAGGTCACGCTGGAGACACTGTTGAGTTTGCCCGGTGTGATCCGGGACGACCGGGGTAGCTCGGCCGGCCCCGACGAGTTGTGGCCGGGCCTGGAGACGTGCTTGCAGGGGGCCCTGGAACACCTGGCCGGTTTCCGTCAGCAGGAGGGTCTGGCGATCGAGGCCGATCTGCGGCGGCAGTGCAGCGTGGTGGTCACCGAACTCGAAGCGGTCCGGTCCCTGGCTCCGCGGGTGGCGGAATCGTATCGCCAGAAGCTGCTCGAGCGGGTGAGCAAGGCGTTGGAAGGGATGGGGGGGGTGATATCCGAGTCGGACGTGATCCGCGAGGTGAGCCTGTTTGCCGACCGTTGTGACATCAACGAGGAAGTCTCACGGATGGACGCACACTTGGAACAATTCCAGCAGATCCTCGACGCCGAGGCCTCCCAGGGCCGCAAGCTCGAGTTTCTTGGCCAGGAGATGTTTCGTGAAACCAACACGATCGGATCCAAGGCCAACGACATCGAGATTACTCGCCGGGTGGTCGAGATCAAGTTGGCGATCGACCGGATTCGAGAGAACCTGCAGAACGTGGAGTGAGCCGAGGTGGCGATCGAGGTTCCCGATACTGTCAGTCGCGTGCTGGTCCTTTCGGGACCCAGCGGCAGCGGCAAGTCGACAATCGTGGATCGGTTACTCAGCGAGAGTCCGGTGCGGGTCCGCGAGACGGTTTCGGCGACGACGCGACGGCCGCGTCCGAGCGAGGTTGACGGTAAGGACTATTTTTTTCTCAGCCACAAGGAATTCGCGGCAAAGCGGGAGCGGGGCGAGTTTGTCGAGTGTGCCGAGGTGTACGGTGTGGGCGACTGGTACGGGACGCTGGCAGCGGAACTCCAGCGAGCCCACCTCGAATCGGCCTGGGCCCTGCTCGAAATCGACGTCGAGGGGGCCCTGGCGGTGATGGATCGATACCCCGATGCCTTGACGATTTTCCTGCTAGCCCCGTCAATGGAGGAATACCGCAGTCGATTGGAGTCACGGGGGACCGAGTCGCCCGAGGCGATCTCACGTCGGATCGCCACGGCCAGCGGTGAGGTCGAGCAAGCTCGGAGGTATCGGTACCGGGTCATCAACGATGACCTGGACAAAGCGGTACTGGAAATCACGGAAATCCTGTCAGCGTGGGAGGCACAAAGCCATGCTTGATGCGTTCAGAGAAGAAGCGATTGTTGAGAAGGTCGGTGGTCGGTTCAGACTGTCGTCCCTGATCCAGAAGCGGATGGTGGCACTCAATCGGGGAGCCCGTCCGTTGGTCGATATCGTGACGAACAACCCGATGGAGATCGTGGTCGAGGAGATTCTCAACGACAAGATCTACCTCGACATCGCCGGCAACGTCGCCTTGGCCGACGGGGCGCCCGACCTCGACCAGATCCTGCAGGATTCGGGTCCGGACTTCAACAAGTTGTAATCCGAGACGACCAGTTGCCGGAGAGTGACGGGGATGCGGGGCCGCGAGATA
>CAUZEQ010000360.1:0-4343 GCA_963578885.1 Planctomycetota bacterium | reverse complement strand
CTCTACCCCTCGCTCCGCGGCGATGACTTCGAGATGGAGAAGAAGGTCATCCTTGAGGAGATCGGGATGTACGACGACCAGCCGACGTTCACCGCCTACGAACAGGCCATGCAGGCTCACTTCCCGACTCACCCGCTCGGCCGCAAGATCCTGGGCACCAGCGACAGCGTCTCGGCTCTGACCGCCGACGCCATGCGACAGTACCACACCGACCACTACCGCACCGGCAACATGGTGCTGGCGGTCGCCGGACGAGGTGACTGGGACGAGGTCTGCGAGCTGGTCCAGGCCCACTGCGGGGGTTTTCCCGAGGGTCGGACACAGCGAGACACCTCGCCACCACCGGTCGGCGGCCTGACCCAGGTGGTAGAGCGTCCCGCATCGCTTCAGCAGCATGTCATGCAACTGGCACCGGCCCCCCCGGCCGATCATCCGCTGCGGTACGCCGCCGATTTGCTGGGCGTGATTGTGGGCGACCAAAGCAGCAGCCGGCTGTACTGGGAACTGGTCGATCCGGGTCACGCCGAGAGTGCCGATCTGGGCTACAACGACTACGACGGCACCGGCACCTGGCTGACCTACCTGGGCTGTCCTCCGCAGGCGGTCGACGAGAACCTTCGGCGGATCCACGCGGTCTACGAGCAGGTGAATCGCGACGGAGTCAGCTTGATCGAACTCGAGCAGGCTCAGAACCGAATCGCCTCCTCGATCGTGCTCCGCAGCGAACGTCCGATGGGCCGCCTGGGTGCGTTGGGCAGCAACTGGGTGTACCTGGGCCGGTACCGTTCGGTGCAGGAGGATCTGGACACGGTGCGGGGGATCACCGTTGAGGACATGGCTGAGTTGCTTTCCGAGTACCCTCTGGCGGCGGTCAGCACCGCGGCGGTGGGTCCGCTGGCGAGTTTGTAGTTTGGGCTGGGCTGTACAGGGGACGGGCGGGGTCAGGCCCCGCCCGTGGTCCGCCGCAGGCGGATCTGACCCCTGCTCCTGGAGTTCTTAAACAGGCTGTTCGAGGTAGATGACCATGACCCGGTTTGTGATTGCGCTGATGCTGTGCCTGCTGTCGGCTCCACTGGAAGCCCAGGACAAACCGTCTCTGTACAAGTCGATCGACTCGCGGGGTGAATCGACCTGGGCGGCGGCGTTGAAGATCTGGGGCTGGGCCGAGCCGGGCTACCAGGAGACGAAATCCTCAGCGCTACTCTCGGGAATGCTCGAGCAGGCCGGCTTCGATGTCCGCCGCGGCGTGGCCGAGATCCCCACCGCCTTCACGGCGACCTTCGGCGAGGGCAAGCCGGTGATCGGGATCCTGGGCGAATTCGACGCTCTGCCGGGCCTGTCTCAGCAGGCCACTCCCCAGCGGGCCCCTCGCGAGGGCATCAGCTATGGGCACGGCTGCGGCCACCACCTCTTTGGTGCCGCTTCGATGTCGGCGGCGATCGCAATTGCCGAGCAGATCAGGTCGGGCCATTTGAAGGGGACGGTCCGCTTCTACGGGTGCCCGGCCGAGGAGGGAGGTAGCGGCAAGGTGTTCATGGTCCAGGCGGGTCTGTTCAAGGACTGCGACGCGGTGCTGCACTGGCATCCGGGCAGCACCAACTCGGCCGGCGACCGTTCGTCGCTGGCCCGGATGGCCGTCAAGTTCCGCTTCCACGGCAAGGCCGCTCATGCCGCCGGGGCTCCCGAGCAGGGCCGCAGCGCGTTGGACGCGATCGAGTTGACCAACCATGCGGCTGAGTTACTGCGTGAGCACACTCCCGACCTGACCCGCATCCACCACGTGATCACCGCCGGCGGCGATGCCCCCAACGTGGTGCCGCCCTTTGGCGAGGTCTACTACTACATCCGTCACCCTCGGGCCGATGTCGTCCGCGGGCTCTACGAGCGGCTGGTGCTGTGTGCCCGGGCCGGGGCCCTGGCGACCGAGACGAAGCTGGAGATCAAGTTCGAGGGCGGCATCTACCCGGTGCTCCCCAACAACGCGCTCTCCTCAGTCGCTCTTGGCAATCTCAGGGAACTGGCCGACCTGAAGTACACCCAGAAGGAGACCGAGTTCGCACTGCGGCTGCGGGAGCAGCTGCCTCGGCCACGGACCCTGGACTCGATCCGTCGAGTGATCAGCCTTCAGGGTGAGATCGGACGCGGCTCGACCGACGTGGGAGACGTCTCGTGGGCGGTCCCCACCACCGGGTTCTCGACCTCCTGCTGGGTCCCCGGCACCCCGGGTCACAGCTGGCAGGCGGTCGCTTGCGGCGGCACGACAATCGCGCGGAAGGGGATGCACCTGGCTGCCCGTGTGCTGGCCGCCACCGCCTGGGATCTCTATACCGACCCCGATGTGCTAGCTGCCGCTCGAGCCGACCATCGGCGACAGATCGGGCGCGAGCCTTATCGCACCCTGATGCAAAAGGGCCAGAAGCCGCCGCTGGACTACCGCAAGCCGCCGACCGCCCGCTGACACTCACCGCTCGAAGTACAGCAGCGCCTCGGGCAGGACTTCCGGCGGTCCGACCACGGTCAGCTGGTCGCCGAGCTGCAGTTCGGTGTACCCGTGCGAGATCAGGGTGTGGCCGTCGCGGGAGATCGAGAGGATCAGTGCATCCAGGGGCAGCTTGAGGTCGCGAATCGGCACACCGATCAGCTGGGTGTCGGTCACGACGACTTCGATCACGTCCTGTTCGGGATCCATACCCAACAGGATCGAGGTGGCCGTTGGCGAGGTGACGAAGTGCTCGAGCAGCGTGACCAGCGTGGTTTTGGGATCGAGCACGATGGCACCCCGTTCGTGCCACTGACGACCCTCCTCGATCTTCTCGGTGAACCGCACGACCACCTTTTCGACACCGAAGCGGTCGTGGTTGAGTTGGCAGAGTGCGAGGTTGTTGTCGTCGCTCATCAGGCCGATCACCACGTCGGCTCGCTGCAGCTCGATGCCCTCGAGGGTCTGTGCTGAGATCTCCGGGATCGATATCACGGTGGCTCCCGATTGGGCTTCGGTGCCCGCTTCGTGCTCGGAAGCCTCATCGAGAGTGACCAGCGTGATCTGGCATCCTCGGGCGACCAGCTGGTTGGCCAGCATCATCGGGGCCCCGGCAGGGCTGCCGAAGATGAACGCGGTTTGCGGTGCGTCGAGCCCGCTGCCGGCCTTCTGCCGGATCTCACCGGCCAGCCCGACCGCCCACTTGAACATCGGCGGGCCCATGATCTGGTTGATCACGATGACAGCGATCAGGATCGTCGCCAGGTCGCGGCCCCAATCCTCGAAGTGAACGCCGATCTCTCGAGCCAACCCGATGCCGATCCCCGCCTGGGTCACCATGCCCAGCCAGATGATGCGGCGGAATCTCGGTGGATCCGCGGCGATGGTCGATCCCAGGAAGCTGCCGACAAACACCGAGCCCAGGCGAACCAGGCAGAGTCCGGCGGCGACCAGGTAGGTTTGCTGAAGGATCGAGAGGTCGATCGAGGCTCCGGTCAGCGTGAAGAAAGTCAGGTAGACCGGCAGACCAATCTCTTCGAGCAATCGAGAAAACTCGGCACGATGGGCACTGAAGTTCGTGACCAGCAAACCGGCAATCATGCAGATCAACAACGGTTCGGCGTGGATCTTCATTCCCCAGGTGGAGTCGGAATAGAGCTGGAACCACTCGGTCAACTCGAACACCGCAAACCCGGTCATCAGCACGAGGACGAATTTCAGGGAATGAGGCAGGTGCCACCGCATGTAGGCCGAAAGCAGCCGCCCGAGTCCGTAGCCGCAGATGATCGACAGTGCGAATTTCAGCAGCAACAGGCCGATGAACGAGAAATCGAAGTGAAAGTCGGAGGCGGTGATCGAGTGGGCGATTTCGGAGTTCACGGCGAACAGGGCAATCACCACGCCGTCCATGATCACCGTGACGCCAAGAATCGTGCTCGTCAGCGGACCCTTGGCTCGCAACTCGTTGACGATCGCGATAGCCGAGGAAGGAGACCGTGCGACCAGGATCACACCGGTCAGCAACGAGATCGCGATCCGAACCGGCACGCCCAGATCTTTCATGACCGGCAACCACCCGGACAGGATGTACATCGCCATCGCGCCCAGTCCGAACGTGGTGACGACCAGGCAGACCGTGATCCAGCCGATGCTTCGGAATTGCGAACGGATCTCCTTGATCACCAGTTCGTTGCCCGCAGCCAGCGCGATGATGGCCAGGGCGATCTGGTTGATGAACCCCAGTTCGTCGACCGCCGGTCGGTCGAGGATCCCCAGGACATCGGGACCGGCCAGGCAGCCGGCGACGAGGTACCCGGTGATCAGGGGCATCCGCCACCGCGAGCTGAACCGGCCGATCCGCTCG
>CAUZEQ010000359.1:0-4348 GCA_963578885.1 Planctomycetota bacterium | reverse complement strand
AGGATCGGCGAATTGGCCGCTCCCCAGCCGAGCAGGTAAAACGGCATCGGTGTCTTGTGGGTCCAGAGGTGCTTGCCGCTGCTGGCGTCCAGGCAGATCAGGCCGATGGTGCTGAAGTGCACGTAGACCCGCTCGCCGTCGGAGCAGGGAGTGCACGAGGCGTGCTGGTTGGGCCAGGTGATGTCGGGCAGCTTGCCGGCCGGGAAGGATGTCGTCCAGAGTTCCTTGCCGGTGAGAGCGTCGAAGCCAAAGACGGTGAACTGCTCGGCACCCTTCTTTCCGGTGACGGCCGTCTCGATGCAGCGGCCGCCGGAGATGATCGGGCAGGCGACTCCGATGCCCAGCGTCTTCTTCCAGGCAACGTTTTCGGTGGTCGAGAAGTGGACCGGCAGGTTCTTGCTATCGGGAGAGACCCCCGTGGCGTTGGGGCCACGGAACTGGTCCCAGTCTCCGGCGTCGGCCGGAGTCGAGATCATCGTCCAGGCGGTGGCGGTCAGGAGCAGCGGCAGAACAAAGCGGTGCATGCGTCGGATCCCCGGTGGAATGCTGACCGGACGGTGGTGATCGGGTGTTCCGGTCCGCAGTGACCATACCCCGGTGCGGCACTCGACTTCAACCGGACAGGCGACAGTCGAGGCGCCAGGGCGGAGATCGATTCGGAAGACGTTTTTTTTGCCCTTCAGCCGTGACATTCTGAATCCGGCGAACATATAATCATGGCTTCATGTGAACGAGGTGATTCCGTGAGGACACCGTATCTCGATCTGAATCGGCCCTCGGTGGCCGAGGCAGGCTCGAAGAGGCGAACCGGACACGTTGGTACAATTCCCCAGTTTTTTGAGATCGTGAGGACACCAAGATGACACGTAGACTCCTGATTGCTGCGTCGCTGTGCGTGGCTGTGCTGATGACCTACCAGGTCAACTCGGCTGCCGAGAAGAAGTCGCCCCTCAAGGGCGTCAACTGCTTCCTGAAGAAGACCAAGGATGGCAAGCCGATCCCCGTGAAGGCGTCGAATGGTGTCGCCTACAAGGGCGCGACCGTTTACTTCTGCTGCGGCGGTTGCAAGGGCAAGTTCTCCAAGGACGCCAAGTGTCGCGCCGCCAACGCCCACAACGCCAACCACCAGTTGGCTGCCACGGGCCAGGCCAAGCTCGCCAAGTGCGTGTTCACCGGCAAGAAGCTGAACCCCGCGACCAAGATCAAGGTCAACGGCGTCACAATCTGCTTCTGCTGCAACATGTGCAAGGGCAAGGTCCTGAAGTCCAAGGCCAAGGTCGCCCTCGCATTCAGCGACAAGGCCTTCGCAAAGGGCTATGTCATAGCCAAGAAGAAGTAGAGTTTGTCGCCCAGGCGACAGCGTACTGCCAACGGGGCACTCCTCCTGCAAGAGGGGTGCCCCGTTTCTTTTTTGTATCACGCTGCGGGTTGAGCCCCGTGCGGTGGTCGGTAGAAATGGGGCAAGGAGTCAGGGGCCGCCACAGAAATGTGCGCGGCGAAACGTGTAACGGGGAGTCCGGCGATGAGACGCATGTTGGCGGGGTGGGTGGTCCTGGGCCTGGTTCTGGCAGTTCCGTTGCCGGCGGCCGAGCCCGAGTCGTCGTTGCTGAAGATGCTTCCCGACGGTGCGGTGGCGGCAGCCGAAGTCAACGGGCTGGGTGCCCGGGTCAAGCAACTGAGGCTCTCGGGGTTTCCTAGGTGGCTGGTCGATCAGCAGCGTGACTCGGGGCAGGCTCGACAGGCCGAGGAGCTCTCGCGAGGCCTCTCCGCCGCTTTGGGGGACTCGGCCTGGGAGAAGCTGGAGACGCTGCTTTCAGACCGATTCGTCGCCGCTGCCTATCCTCCCAGCGAGCAGAAGCCCGGGATGCCTCGTGCGGCGGTGATCGCCGAGGTGCGTAACGAGGCGGCTTTGCGGGAGGTGTTGTTGCGTGCGAGTGCGTTGCTGATCGCCACCGAGGATCTCTCGAAGTCTAGAAAGCAGGCTGGCGGCTACAACCGCATCTGGCTCAAGAACGGCTTCCGCCTGGCGTTTGGCGCCCGGCACATCGTCGCGGCGACCGACACCAGGCTGCTTGACGACGTCCTGGCGCGGCTCACCGCCAAGGTCCCGCCGGGCGGCTCGCTGGCCGACGGCAAGTTGCTGAGCGAAGCGGCCAGGACCTGCGGGGCCACTCGCCCGCTGATGGGCCTGTACGCATTCCCGAAACAGGCCGCCGCCGCCTACCAGCAGCCTCTGCAGATCCCCACCCAATCCGACAACGCCCTGGCCTCGCTGCTCTTCGGCGACCTGCTGCTGGCCGCCTCATCGAGTTCGTTTGCCGCGGTCACGGTTCGGGCTGATGAATCAGGTGTGGACGTGTCGTTGTGGCAGAGACGTGGAGCACCACCTTCGGCTGCTGTCGCGGCTGCGTTTCCCGAGACGGTCCGGGTGACCGCACCGCTGAAGCCGGCTCGTGGCACGCTGTTTTCGTTCTCGATGCATCGAGACTGGTCGGCCTGGTACCGCCAGCGGGAGACGGTGATGCAGGCTTCGGTGCTGCCGGAATTCGACAAGTTCGAGGCGGGCATCGGCAACCTGGTGCCCGGTCGGGACTTTGCCAAGGACATTCTCCCGTTGTTTGGCCCGGAGTTGAGCCTGGTGGTGATGACGCCGCCGGCCGCTTCAAAGACCGACAAACCCAGCGGACTGGCTCTGCCGGGCATGGCTGTGGTGGTCGAATTGGCTCAGCCCCAGAAGGCCGACGACATGATGCGGCTGTTGTTTCAAACGATCGTGGCGATTCTCAACTTCGAGGCCGGCCAACAGGGCACTCAGCCCTGGGTGCTCTCACACGAGACCTACCGCGAGATCGAGATGATCTATGGCCGACCTCTGTCATCGGAAGCCGACGCCGGCAACGCGGTGCTGGCGGCGTTGAGGCCGGCGGCGGCCCGTGTGGGCAGCCGCTTCATGTTCTGTTCGTCACGAGACGCCTGCCGCCGCCTGATCGATCAGCATCTCGACTCCGCCGGCAAGTCGCGGGCGGTGGCCTCGGGCACACGCACCTCGCTGTCGGTGCCCGCGGCGCTTGAGGCCCTGGAACGCAACCGCGGTCCGGTGATCGCTGGGGCGGTCCGGGACGGACGGACGTTGCCCGAAGCCCAGGCGTACCTGGTCGAGCTCGTCGAGTGGCTGGCACGGATCAAGGCGATGTCGCTCACCTCGGGGTTCCAGTCGGACGTCGGCCACGTGAGCTGGTCGTGGAGGTGGAAATAATGGGCTCGCTGTCGAGATGGAGTCGGCCCGAGGCCTTTGATATCGCCGCGGCCGGACACCTGCTGGGCCGGGCCGGTTACGGCGTCCGTTCCGATCGTCTCGAGGAAGCGGTCCGCGAGGGACTGGACCGGACGGTAGAGCGAGTGCTGAGCGGTGAGAAGCCCGGCGAGATTGTTCGGGAAACATTCCGCGAGACGGATGCGTTGCTGAAGACGTCCGCCCTGGAAGCCGACAGCATCGATTCGCTGAAGGCCTGGTGGGCGTTCCGGCTGACCGAGTCGCCTCATCCGCTCGAGGAACGCATGACGCTGATGTGGCACGATCACTTTGCCACGTCGTACCAGAAGGTGCAGTCGGTACGGATGATGGCCGACCAGAACCGGTTGTTCCGCCGCGAGGCGTTGGGGCGGTTCGATCGGTTGCTGCTGGATGTGGCCCGCGACCCCGCGATGCTCGTCTGGCTCGACAGCAATCTGAACCGCAAGCGTCAGCCCAACGAGAACTTTTCTCGGGAACTGTTCGAGCTGTTTGGGTTGGGGCTGGGCAACTACACCGAGAAGGACATCCAGGAGGCGGCTCGTGCCTTCAGCGGCTGGCACGTCCGTCACGGGCGATACTGGTTCAACGAGGCTCAGTGCGACCGAGGCTCCAAGCAGGTGCTGGGCAAGACGGGCGCATTCGGTGGCGAGGATGTTATCCGCGTGACGCTCGAACAGCCCGCCTGCAGCCGGTTGATTGCTCGGCGATTGCTCGAGGAATTCGTCGCGCCGGGTCCGAAACCGGAACAGGTCGAGGAGTTGGCCGGCCGGCTGAAGCACCATCGCTGGCAGCTTCGTCCGGTGCTGGGCGAGTTGTTCCGTTCGAAATTGTTCTTTGCTGAGCGATCTCGAGGGGCACGGATCAAGAGCCCGATCGAGCTGGTGGTGGGGACATTTCGGCAACTGGGTGGAACGGCGGCCTACAGCAGCATGGTCGAATTGACTGCCCAGCTGGGCCAGGACCTGTTTCAGCCTCCCAGTGTGAAGGGTTGGGATGGAGACCGGGGTTGGCTGAACACGGCGTCGATGATCCTGCGGCTGAACTTCGCAAGCG
>CAUZEQ010000358.1:0-4377 GCA_963578885.1 Planctomycetota bacterium | reverse complement strand
CGAAAAGTCGCCGATGTCTTCCAGGCTGTGACCCAAAGCCGCCAGCCCCCGGCGGACCTCCTCGGGCACCCGGTCCTCGATCTGCATCCGGGTCTCCTCCCAGACCCGGAACCGAGGCGCCTCGATCGCCGACTGCACGTCGGCACCGAACTCCACGATATTGAGCAGCATCTGCATCGTCGTCTGCAGGATGCCGTAGCTGCCGGGCGTGGCGATCGAGAACCAGAAGTCGTCACCGTCGACCACGTGGACCGGAGCCATGCAGCAACTCCACCGCTTACCCGGCTCGATCCGATTCGGAGCCTGGCACTCGGGGTCGGTCTCGGTCCAGTAGACGAAGTTGTTGAGCAGCACGCCGGTCTCGGGGATCATCACTCCCGAGCCGAACCCGTTGCCCAGCGACTGGGTGATGCTGGCCACGTTGCCCTCGGAATCGACGGCGGCCAGGTGAGTGGTCAGGCCGTCGATCTTGCCCGGTGCCAGGAAGTCGCCCTCGCGGAACCCGCCCCAACGCTCTCCCTCGACAGCCGACGCCCGCTCGTGGTCGATCCGCTCACGCTGGGCCGCCGCGTAGTCGTCCGAGAGCAGTTGATCCAGCGGCACGGGTGCGAACTTCGGGTCGCCGCACCAGCGGATGCGGTCGACGACGGCCAGCTTGATCGCTTCGCTGAGCAGGTGGATGTACTCGGTCGAGTTGTGACCCAGCGAGGCCAGGTCGAAGCCCTCGAGGATCTTCAGCGTCTCGAGAATCTGCATGCCTTCGTTGTTGGGGGGCGGCGTCCGCACACTCAGGCCGCGGTAGTTCACCTCGATCGGATCCTCCCAATCGGGCTGGTAGTTGGCCAGGTCCTCTCGAGTGATCAGCCCGCCGTGTTCCTGGGTGTAATCGGCCAGCCTCTGGCCCAGTTCACCGGTGTAGAACAGCTCGGGCCCCTCCTCGACCAGCCGGCTGTAGGTGTTGGCCAGGTCGGTCGAGACGTGCATCTCGCCGATCCGCGGCTCGAGACTTCCGAAGACTTTCTGGCCGACGTCGTTGAGCCTCGAGCGGGCGGTGTCGATGAACAGCACGTTGGCCGGGTGCAGCGGAAACCCCTCGCGGCCATGCCTTATCGCCGCGGCGAAGATATCGGCGGCCCCCCGGGTCCCCTCGCTCTTCATCGCTTCGAACCACCCGGCCACGTTGCCCGGCACCAGGGCCGACTTGGGACCCAGTTCACGAGTCTCCTCGTCGAACGCCTCGGGCACGGCCCCGGTCGGAGAGGTGCCGCTGTAGTTGAGCACTCGTGGCGGGGCACCGGGCCGATGCAGCAGCAGGAAGCCGACGCCGGCGGGACCGCTCATATAGGGTTCGACCACCGCGAGGGTGGCTGCCATCGTGACCACCGCGTCCACGGCGTTGCCGCCGTCGCGGAGCATATCGAGTCCAGCCTGGCTGGCCAGCGGGTGAGCCGACGCGACCGCACCCTGACGGCCTCCAACAACCGGACGTTTGCGTGGCAGTGTCATAGTCGCTCCTCTCCCGGCACCTTCACTCGGTCACTCGACTCGGTCTCAACCAGCCGGCCCCAGCCGGTCCTCACGCCAAAGCGTCGCCTCATCGACACAATCCTGCACACGCTGCCGCACCGCCGCAACCAACTCGGCCTCCCGACCCCGCTCGCACAACTCTGCGTACTCCCCGGGCTGCCACGGACTCCCGAAGACCACCCGCACCCGACCCATCCGAGGCAGGTGGCCGCGGGGGTAGGCCTCGAAAGCACCCGCGATGCCCACCGGCACGATCGGCAGTCGCGATCGACGCACCAGCGCGATGAAGCCGGGTTTGAATTCTCCCAGCCTCCCGTCAGCCGTCCGAGTCCCCTCGGGAAACATCCCGACCAGGAAGCCACGTTCCAGACGAGCAACCAGCTCGCGGATCGCACCGGCCCGAGCCGCCTCGCGGTCGATCGGCACCACGTAGGTGTTCCGCAGAAGCCAGCCGATCAGCGGAATCGGGAACAGCGTGCTTCGCGCCATGTAACTGACCGGCCGCTTCAAAGGCAGGCCGACCAGCAGTGGATCGAAATTGCTCTGGTGGTTGACCACCAGCAAGGCCCCCGAGCCGACCGGCAACCGCTCGAAGCCTCTTGCGCGGTAACCCAGCAGCAGAGTGAAACACCACCGGAGCACGGCCTGGGCCACGCTCCAGACGACGTTGCGACGGGACGGATCCGGCAGAGACCTTGCTGTGGCGTTCGAGTCGTTCGAGTCGTTCACGGGGACAGGCCCAGGGGAGGTGGCTGAGATCTGGTTGTCGGCTTTCGGCGGTCGGTTTGCAACCGGCCGCCCAAGCACGCCTCCGAGCCCAGACTTGCCACCACCTTGCCAGAGGCTAGAATCGGACCCCTTGGCCCCTGTAGCTCAACTGGCAGAGCAACTGACTCTTAATCAGTAGGTTGAAGGTTCGAGTCCTTCCGGGGGCACTCCGGTCACCGGCACCACATCGCACCCACTCGCAGACCCCTGCAAAACAGGGGTTTTCTCTTGCGCGGCCGACCCGGCTTGCGACCCCGTGCGAGGCAAAACGGCGGGTTGCTGCAGCGCATTTTGCAGCGCTTTGGTGAAGTGGTCGTCGGTGACCTGCAGGCAGGTAGTGCTTTGCCGCGATCGGCTGTGAGGTGTCGATCCACTGACAGACGACGTGTATGGGGAAATCTTCGGCGAGTTCCGTCTCCGGCGTGCTACGGAGGTTCAGGAACAGCTTGGGTCATCGCTGCAGACCGGCCCTCTGGATGATCCGGAGCAGTTGCACCTGCACGTCGGTGGTCAAAAAAGGAGACGCGGGTTCGGAGTGGAAGAGCGGCCCGGAGTTGGTCATGATGCGCGGCTGAAAGCACGTCCGTTACGAATGTCCTGAAAGACCGAAGGAGTCTTCGATGCCGAGCCATAAAATTGACTACGAGATCTTTGGCGACGATATGCAGATTGTCGAGGTGGAACTTGATCCCCAGGAAACGGTGGTCGCTGAAGCCGGGGCCATGAACTACATGGAGGACGACATCCAATTTGAAGCGAAGATGGGTGACGGATCCGCTCCCGACCAGGGTTTCATGGGAAAGGTGTTCAGTGCCGGTAAACGGATGATGACCGGGGAATCGATCTTCATGACACATTTCACCAACCACGGTCAGACCAAGCGTCGTGTGGCCTTCGCCGCACCGTATCCCGGTAAGATCATCCCGATCGACCTCCCCAGCATGGGAGGGGAACTCATCTGCCAGAAGGACGCCTTTCTCTGCGCCGCCCTCGGTACCGAGATCAGTATCGCTTTCCAAAAATCACTGGGTGTCGGGTTCTTTGGCGGTGAAGGTTTCATCCTGCAGAAACTGTGCGGGGACGGGAAGGCCTTCATTCATGTTGGTGGCACGGTGATAGAGAAGGAACTGAACAACTCGACCCTCCGAGTGGATACCGGCTGCCTGGCGGCATTCTCCACCGGCATCAACTACGACATCGAACGATCAGGAGGCCTGAAATCGATGTTCTTCGGCGGCGAGGGCATGTTCCTGGCAACACTCAGTGGTACCGGCACCGTGTTATTGCAGAGCCTGCCGTTTTCACGGCTGGCCGATCGCATCCTGGCTCACGCTCCTTCAGGCGGCGGATCCAGCAAGGGCGAAGGTTCGGTCCTGGGTGGAATCGGCAACATGTTTGGGGACTAGCCGCGCGACTACCGCGGAGCGGACCTCGATCTCGTATTGGGAAGTCGCGTCGTGATGTTGGCGATGGATTCGATTTCCTCTGTGAGAGGGTCGGTTCGCGCAAGGAGTTTCTCCTGGCAATTCAGTCCGACCAGACGATCGGCCAGTCGGTTCGGCAACAGGCGCTGGATTGGGCAGGAACCTGCTGGGAACGATTCAAGAAGAAGTCTGATTGACGCCGGCGGGCGGTTTCGGCGTCACCACGAAACCACCTCATCTCCCCCGTCCCCGCTGAGCGACGCCGGGGGGCGTGGTTCGGATCCCGCGGGTTGAACGCCGGGGCCAGGTTGGGGAGACTGGGGTACCGTTTCCGAGCCTGGGGAGATGTGATGCGAGTTCTGCTGGCGGTGCTGTTGGTCGTGGGACTGGTTGGTTGTTCTTCAGACCGATCGTTACTCACACTCAAGGGACACTCAGATTGACCTTACCCCCTCCCGTTGTACCAGTGGAAATGAGAGGATCATCCGGATCTGACTGATTCGGAAAGGAGATTCTCAAGATGTCCAGAAGACGTCACAGCGTGGACCAGATCATCGGCAAGCTGCGTCAGGCCGATGTGGAACTGGGCCAGGGGAAGACCGTCGAGGAGGCCTGTCGGGCCCTGGAGATCACCGTGCAGACCTACTACCGCTGGCGT
>CAUZEQ010000357.1:0-4394 GCA_963578885.1 Planctomycetota bacterium | reverse complement strand
TCTCACCATGAATATCGGTCAATCGGAAGTCTCGACCCAGGTACCGATAGGTGAGCTTGAGGTGATCGAGTCCGAGCAGGTGGAGCATGGTGGCGTGGAGGTCGTGGAAGTGGACCTTGTTCTCGACCGAATAGTACCCGTATTCGTCGGTTGCGCCATAGCTGATGCCCGGCTTGACGCCGCCTCCGGCCAGGAACATCGTCAGTGCGTGCGGGTTGTGGTCTCGGCCGTCGTTGCCCTGTGCCACGGGTGTCCGCCCGAATTCACCGCCCCAGAGCACCAGCGTGTCTTCGAGAAGTCCTCGTTGCTTGAGGTCACTGATCAGGCCGTGGATCGGCTGATCGACTTCCATCGCGTTTCTCGGCAGCGATTTCTTCAGCCCTCCGTGCTGGTCCCACTTGTAGCTGTGCGAGACCTGGACGAAGCGAACACCTCGTTCGGAGAACCGCCTCGCCATCAGGCACTGGCGTCCGAAGTCCTTGGTGGCGTCGTTGTCGAGACCATAGAGCTTGTGGATGTGCTTGGGTTCGTTGCTGATGTCCTGCAGTTGCGGAGCTTCGCTTTGCATCCGAAATGCGAGTTCGAAGGAGGCGATGCGGCTTTCGAGGTCCGAATCGGGTCCGGTTTCCTGAAATCGATTCCGGTTGATTTTGTTCAGCAGGTCGAGTTCGATCCGTTGCAGCGCACGGCGGCGGACCTTGGACTTGCCTCCGATGAACGGGAAGCGGGCTCGTTCGGCCGGCGTGGCCGCATCGCCCATCGGCGTGCCCTGGTAGACGGCCGGCAGGAACGCCGAGCTCCAGTTGTTGACTCCGCCGTGAGTCAGGCTGGGGCAGATCGTGATGTAGCCGGGCAGGTTCTGGTTCTCGGTCCCCAGCCCGTAGTTGACCCACGAGCCCATGCTGGGCCGGATGAAGGTGTCGCTGCCGGTGTGCAGTTCCAGCAGCGCGCCGCCATGCCGCGAGTTGGACCCGTACATCGACTTGATGAAGCACAGGTCGTCGGTGATTTCGGCGATCTTGGGAAAGACCGAGCTGACCCAGGCTCCACTCTGGCCGTGCTGCTTGAAGGCCCAGGGCGATTTCAGCAGGTTGCCGGTGGCACCCGAGACGATCCGCGGCTTGGGGAACGGCAGCGGCTTACCGTGGTCCTTGTCGAGTTGTGGCTTGTGGTCGAAGGTGTCGACGTGCGAGGGGCCACCGTGCATGAACAGGAAGATGACTCGCTTGGCGCGGGCCGGGAAATGAGGATCTCGGGGAGCCAGCGGGTTGATCGGTCGCGACGTGGCGTCGGCGGCCGCCTGGCGGCTCATCAGGTCGGCCAGCGCCAGCATGCCGAACCCGGTGGCCGAGGTGCTCAGCATCTCGCGCCGGCTGGTCACCGGCGTGAACTGGTTGCAGTTGTGTGAGGCCTGGGTCATGGCGGCGTTGTTCTGGATCAGGTCGTGATCAGGATGCAGTCAGGGTCTGTGTGAAGAGGTTCGAAGATGTTCGGAGAGGTTCCGGGTAGATCGGCAACACGGGGTCAATCGTGGTCATTCGGCGTAGATGAACTCGGTGCTGGCCAACAGCACCCGGCACAGGGCTCGCCAGGCACGCACATCAGCCGAGACTTTTTGAGACGGAGACGGGTCCTTAGCGTCGCTGTTGTTCTTATCGTCCTCGACGGCCGCACGGCGGTACTCGGAGAGGAATGTCGAGGCCTGTTCGGATTCCCCGGCCGTCGGGTCACGTCCCAGCAGTGATCGGTAGAGTGCCGTGAGTCGGGTCGGTTCATCGCCGTTGAGTGCGAGCACGCGGGTGGCGATGGCCGTCGACTGGATGTCGACCAGTTCCCCGTTCATCAGGAACAGTGCCTGCGGTGCGATGGTTGTGGTGACCCGGTCTCCGCTGGTCAGGCTGGGGTTGGCGAAGTCGAAGGCCTGGAAGACTTCGTACAGCGCGCTGCGAACGACCGGCAGGTAGATGCTGCGTCGAGTGTTTTCGTAGACGTCGGTCTTCATGTTGTGGCCGGTGCCGGTAACGTAGGCCCGGTTCTTGACGGTCATCAGCGTGCCGCCGAGCCGTCGATCGAGTCCTCCTCCGACCAGCAGCAAAGAGTCACGGACCTCCTCGGCCGAGAGCCGGCGACGATCCATTCTCCACTGCAGCCGATTCTCGGGGTCGGCCTCCTCCGCGCGGGGGTTGAAGCGGGTGCTCATGGCGTAGGTCGAGGAGAGCAGTATGGCGCGGTGCAGCGACTTGATCGACCAGTCGTGACGGATCAACTCGGAGGTGAGCCAATCGAGCAGTCCCGGATGGGTGGGTCGATCGCCGAGTGAGCCGAAGTTGTCGGTCGAGCGAACCAGCCCGTGTCCAAAGTGCCACCGCCAGATGCGGTTGGCCATCACGCGGGGGACCAGCGGGTTGTCGGCTCGAGTCATCCAGCGGGCCAGTTCCAGCCGCCCGCTGGCCTTCTTGGGCAGGGGTGCCTGTTTTGTGCCGGCCAGTATCTTGGGGAAGCCGCGGGGTGCCTTGGCTCCCAGGCTGAGGTAGCTGCCTCGGATGTGCACCTTGAGGTCTTCGACCGACCCGTCGGCCACGGCCATCGCCAGCGGCAGCACGGGCTTGGCCTTGGCGAGCTTGGCCAGCGAGTCCTTCTGCTGCTTGATCTCAGCGACGCTGGCTTTTTCGAAGGAGGGGTCGAGTTCCTTGCCGGCCTGGAAGGGGCCGGTCTTGAGGTAGAACAGTTTGCGGATCGATTCGAGTTCTGCGTCGTCCAGGCCCGAGGGTGGCTTGGGAGTGTTCGCGTCGAGCTTGCGGCGCCAGAGCGTGTCGGCTTCGGCGAAGATCTTCGAGTAGCCTGCGGCGAGTTCTGTGAGTGGCTTGCCCAGCAGCGGCTTGATGCGGGGTCCGGCCGAAGGGGCGGGGGCAGGCGTGGAGGCTTCGGCCAGGGCGTGATGCCAGGCGGCCAGTGGCGAGTCCTTTGAGGTTCTGGTCGCCTTGAGGTGACCGATCCACTGCTGGATCAGTTGCGAATTGAGCGTCTTGTGGTCCTTGACGGTTTGGGCCAGCCGGTCCAACTCGGCGGCCTGTTTGCCGGCATCGGCACCATCGCCGGTCGGGGCGATCAGCAGCTTGTCGATGTGAGGAAACGGGCCTGTACAGTCGATGCGAATCGTGTTCTTGCCCTCTCGCAGTCTCGCCACTCCTTCGACGAACCACTTCTGGGTGTCGGGGTTCCAGCTCCCGGTGACATGACCCAGTCCAGCAGGTCGCACGACGGCTCCGTTGACCTGCAGCCGACAGGCACGGCTTTCAGCCGCGGCGATCCGGAACTCGATCCGGTAGGTCCCGGCCTCTTTGACCGTCATGTCGTATTCGGCCACGTTGGGCAGCTTGCCGCCGTTGAGGATGACGCCGATCCCCTGCCCGTACCCGGTGGTGACCTTGGCCGCGTTCCCCCGGTCGTAGGTCTCGGCCTCGCGGATCTGCACTCCGGCGGTCGTCTTGGCTGCCGGAGTGCCACCGATGGGCGGTCGACCGGTGAGCTCCTCGGCGGCCAGCCACCGCGAGCTGGCCACCAGAAGGTAGTCACCGGCTCGGCGACGCGCCGCGTCGACGATCGCGTCACGAGCGATCTGCGAGGTGGTTTCGATTCGCTGTTTGGCCTCGGCAATCTTCGTTTCGTGCTGTTTCTGCTCGACGATCGCCGCGGGATCGGCCAGCGGAGTCTCGTTCCACTTGGCGACGACGCCGAAGTTCTCCATCGTCTTGGTGCTCTTGAGGATCCCGGCCAGTGCGTAGTAATCGGAGGTGGGGATCGGGTCGAACTTGTGATCGTGGCACCGTGCACAGCCCAGCGTCAGGCCCAGAAAGGTCTTGCCGATGGTGTCGATCTGTTCATCGATGATGTCCATCTGCATTTTTCTCGGGTCGTCTTCAGCGAGCATCTTGGGCCCGAGCACCAGGAATCCGGTGGCGATGACGCGTCTGAGTCTTGTCTCGGGATCGCCGTCGTCACGCAGCAGGTCGCCCGCGAGCTGTTCTCGGACGAACTGGTCGTAGGGCAGATCCGAGTTGAAGACACCCACGACGTAGTCTCGGTAGCGGTAGGCGTTTCCGTAGCAGAGGTTCTCGTCGAGTCCGTTCGAGTCGGCGTAGCGGGCCACATCGAGCCAGTGTCGCGCCCAGCGTTCCCCGTAGGAGGGGCTGGCCAGCAGTCGATCGACCAGTTGCGATCGGGCGGTCGGGGAATCGTCGGCCAGGAATTCGGTGATGTCGTCGGCCGAGGGTGGCAATCCGGTGAGGTCAAACGTGATCCGCCGGAGCCACGCTCGTGGTCGGGCCGCGGGAGCAGGCTGCAGTCCGGCGGCTTCGAGTCGGGCGAGGATGTAGCGATCGATGGGGCTGGTG
>CAUZEQ010000356.1:0-4419 GCA_963578885.1 Planctomycetota bacterium | reverse complement strand
GATCGTCGCCTCGTGCACGGTGATCCCAACTTCGGGGTCGTGATCCCGGGCGGTCAGTTCCCCGAGCATCTCCTCGGCGGTCGACTCCCCGACCCCGAAGCAGTGCAAAAGCGCCCGCCGCATGACCTGACCGGACCCGGCCAGTCGAGGCCTGACCTCGTGAGAGAACATCCGTTTCATCTCGCTGGGCACCCCGGGCATCGCCACCAGTTGACACACCCCCGACTCGCCGCGGTCCCGTTCCATCCAGATCCCCGGTGCGGTGCCGCGAGGATTGGGAATCGCCTGGCTGCCCTCCGGCAACATCGCCTGCACCCGGTTGCGATCGGGCATCTCTCGGCTGCGGCGGGCAAACAGGTCGGTGATGTGAGCCAGGCAGGCCTGATCGAGCACCAGTTCGACGTCCTCCAGCGCGGCCAGAGCATCGCGGGTGATGTCATCCAGCGTCGGGCCCAGGCCTCCGGTGATCAACACCAACTCGCAGCGACCCGCCGCGATCCGGAACACCTCGGTCATCGCCTCCAGCGAATCCGACATCGTGGTGTGGTAGGCGACCGGGATCCCCAGCTCGGCCAGTTCGAGGCTCAGCCACTGGCTGTTGGTGTCGAGCTTGGCTCCGCTGGTCAACTCGCTGCCGATCGCGACGATTTCCGCCTTCATCCCGTCCCGTTCTCCCGACTCTGCCGACTCTGCTCAACCGCAGCAGGGGTCAGGCCCGCCTGTTCGATGACCTCGTTGTAGACCGCCACGGTCCGCTTGACCATCGCGTCGGTCCCGAACCGAGCCATCACCTCGGCCCGACCCGCCTCGCCGATCGCCCGGGCCCGGACCGGATCGTCGAGCAGGCTCAGGACCCCCCGAGCCAGTGCAGTGCTGTCGCCCGGCGGCACCACGAGTCCGGTTTCGCCGTCGCGGACGGCACTACAGACGCCGCCTACGGCCGAGGCAATCACCGGTCGGCCCAGCGACATCGCCTCGAGCATGATCGTGCCCAGTCCCTGCTGGAGCGACGGCAGGCAAAAGGCATCCACCGCCGCCAGCGCGTCGGAAAAATCAGGCCGGTTCGGCAAGAACGTCACTCGGCCGCGGATCCCCAACTCACCGGCCAGCCGCCTCAGGTTCGACTCCTCGGGACCGGATCCCGCCACCAGGAACTCGACGTCCCGCCCGGTAGCGAGCACCTTTTGAGCAGCACCCAGGAAGTAGGGCACGCCCTTGACCGCTTCGAGCGGTCCGGCGGTGCCGATGCTGGGCACGTGGTCCGATTCGAGAACCCCGACCAGCCGCTCGACCTGCGGAGCATCGACACCGGCGGGTATCACCTCCACCCGGTCCGCTTCTATGCTCCCGCGGTCCACCAGTGCCTCGCGAACCGCCTCGCTGACCGCCAGCACTCTGCTGAGTGCTCGAAGCATCCGCAACGGCTCGCGGTCGGCGACGACCTCGTTCACGCTGACCACCAGCGGCCGACTCCAATTCGATGCCAGCCAACCGCCCAGAGACGCCAGGCGACGCGACTGGACATGGACCAGGATCGGAGGCAGGTCGCGGAAGTCTCGAGCCAGCAGGCGACGAATCAGCTGGCCGATGACTCGAGTCGAGAGACCGGGGTATTCGCGGATCTCGACTTCGCGGCGGGTTTCTGCCGAGAGACGCGCGGCGGAACTGCAGACGATCAGCGGCTTGAAACCGTGCTCCCCAAGATGCTCGGCCAACCGCAGAGTCATCGCCGTGCTGCCGCGGACCTCAAGTTCGCCCGCCAGCAACAGCACACGCAAAGCAGATTCAGAGCCCGCGTCGGCCACGACGCCCCTTCGGACGCGAGAGGATTTCATGGACCAGCACCGCCTGCCGGATCCCCTCGGGCCGAGTCAACAGCCCGATCAGGCTCTCGGCCGACAACGCACTCAGACCGTCGTCCCAGACCTCAGCAGTCTCAACCTGCGTGCCGTCCGAGGAGCCCAGGTGAGAAGCCACACTCTGCTCGACGCCGTGACCGAGGTCCTGCTCGACCAGGTTCTCCATCCGCTGAGACGGAAGGCGCTCGGCCAGTTGCTCGTCGACGTGCGAGTCGATGTGTCGTTGACCGATCACGTGCCGATCGACCAGCCGTTTGGGCTTCTCAGGAGGATCGGGTTGAGCGGCGGGCGTGGATCGAGCCTGGCGTGGTTGTTGACGAGCCGGCTGGGCGGGTGCCTCGAAGGCGTCGTCGGCCTCCGCGACGTTTGCCGCAGGCGGCTTGCCGACTGTTCCCCGGACTTCCTGCAGGAACCGGTCGATCTCGACCTGCACCCGGCCGCCCTCATTCCCCCCCGCCGCCGCGCCCGGCGGCGCCGCCGCGTTGCCTCCGGCCGCCTCCTTCAGCTTGTTGGCCATCCAGCCGATGAAGGCGATCGCGCCGATGACCAGCGGCAGAAAATCGGTGATGTCGGCCAGCAATCGCATCAAGACTCTCCGGATCTAAAACCCAAGCCGACGTGAGCCGGGTCTAATCGCTGCCGCCGGTACGACCGGCGATCGTCTGACGCATGTCAGTATCGGCCTGGACGTTCTTCAACTCGTAGTAGTCCATCAACCCCAGCTTGCGGCTCTCAAAGGCCGCGGCGATCGCACGAGGAACCTCGGCCTCGGCCAGCACGACCTTCGCACGACTCTCCTGGACCTTCGCAATCATCTCCTGCTCACGTGCCGCCGCCAGAGCCCGCTGCTCCTCGGCCTTGGCCTGGGCCACCCGCATGTCCGCCTCGGCCTGGTCCGCCTGCAAACGAGCCCCGATGTTCTCGCCCACGTCGATGTCGGCGATGTCGATCGAAACGATCTCGAAAGCGGTCTGGGCCTCGAGACCCTGGCCGAGCACGGTCTGAGAAATCGAGTCGGGGTTCTCGAGTACGGTCGTGTACGAAGCGGTCGAACCGATCGCCTGGACGATGCCCTGACCGACCCGAGCAATCACCGTCTCCTCGGTTGCACCACCAATCAACTGGGTGATGTTGGTCCGCACGGTGACGCGTGCTCGAGCCTTCAACTGGACGCCGTCGCCGGCGACCGCGTCCAGAGTGCCGCTCGTCTTCGTCGCGTCGGGACAGTCGATCACCTTGGGATACACACTCGTGCGGACCGCATCGAGCACGTCGCGGCCGGCCAGGTCGATCGCCCGGGCGGTGTCGAAGTCGAGATTCAGGTGGGCGCGGTCGGATGCCACCAGGGCCCGGATCACGTTGGGGACGTTGCCGCCGGCCAGGTAATGTGCCTCGAGGTCTCGAGTCGAGATGTCGTAGTGGCGGTACAGCTTGGCCTGCGTCGCCATGATCTTGCTGCGCACGATCACCGTCGGATTCACCTTCCGCAGGCTCATCACGATCAGGTTCAGCAGGCCGATCTTGGCACCGGTCGTCACGCACTGGAGGTACATGCCGAAGTAACGCATCACGATGGTAAAGATCACCAGCACGATGATCCCGCCAATCACCAGAGCGACTATTCCCGCCGAGCCAGTTAGAAACTCCAAAACACTCACCCCACTCAAAGATCAGACTCGTGGATCAGCCTCGCCTCGAACCGGCCGCCGGCCTGCAAAACCGAGGCCCAACCGACCGGAACCTCTCGCTGCTGTTTAACCCTCAAATTCCGCCAAGTCAAGGGGCGCGTCGTCGGGATCCGAATTGGCACTCCCCAGCGGCCTCTCGGTCGGCCGCACTCGCAGACGATTGCCCCGCAATCCGGTCACCTCGACCACCTCGCCGCTGTCCAGCATCATCCCGTCCCCCTCGCAGTGCAGCCGCTCGCCGTCGACCTCCACCATCCCGCCGGGATTGAGCACCGTGACCGTGATGCCGGTCCGACCGACCTGGGACTCCAGGAAATCCTTCTCCTCCTGGTACCCCGTCGTCAGGTCGCCCTCGGGGGGCTCGAGCGTCACGTGACGGCCCCAGGCGGTGTGAGGCAGGATCTGGATCGCGCCCAGGATCGAGAGTGGGACCAGGACGAAGGAGGCGGCCACGAACGACCAGAAATAACCCGGCGATTCATTCCACCACGCCTGGCCGGCGAACAGGATCGACGCCACCAGGCTGCTGATGGCCAGGACCGTGATCAAACCGCCCGACGGGATGAAGAACTCCGCGGCAAACAGCAACACGCTGATCGACAACAGCACGAAGGCCAGGATGATCGCGGTCTCATTCTCAGCCATCCCACGTCGCTCCGCAACCAGGACTCTCGCCTCGCCCAAACCACCGCAGCAACCGCAGCAACCGCAGCAACCAAACTCCACGCCCGGATCAACCTGCAGTTGTCGCGCGAGACCATTCTAACCCCGACTGCACAGCAGACAATCCACCAGCACCCGGACCACCCAACGCTCGCTCGATCTATCGGACACCCCGCCGGGGATCCGGTGCACGCCAGATCCAACCGCGT
>CAUZEQ010000355.1:0-4433 GCA_963578885.1 Planctomycetota bacterium | reverse complement strand
TTGACGTTGTAGTGAGTGTAGAAGCGGCGGTCGTCGACGTGCTGCGGACGGGATGTCGAGGACAGCTGGTAGGTCGAGGAGGTCATGATCCGTCGCATCAGGTGCTTCAGATCAAACTTGTGAGCTACAAAGTCGGCGGCCAGGGCGTCGAGTAGCTGAGGGTTCGTCGGAGGATTGGTCGAACGCAGATCGTCGACCGGCTCGACGATCCCCGTACCCATGTAGTGGCCCCAGATCCGGTTGACGATGTTTCGCGAATAGAGACGATTGGTGGGCGAGGTCAACCAGTCGGCCAGCGGCTCGCGGATGTCCAAAACGCCACGGGTGTCGATCGGGTCACCGCCCAACGGGCGAGGCGCGACGACCTCGCCGGTCCGAGGGTGCTTGAGTGATCGCTCGGCGGAAAGCGGAGCCAGGCTGACCACCGCGTCGAAGCCCAGCTCGCCAAACGTGCCGCTCGACTTGCTGTCCAGCCGAGTGAAGAACGCCGCCAGGCCATAGAAATCCGCCTGGCTGTACGACTCGAACGGGTGATGATGACACCGGGCACACTGCAGCCGGATGCCCAGGAAGACCTGGGCGGTGGTTTCGGCCAGGTCCTCGGGCTTCGAAATCGTCGCCACGTCGGTCGGTCGACGCGAGGAGGCGATGAAGTTGGCCGGACCGTGCTCGAAAATCGAACCCTGTGCCGTGATCAACTCGCGTGTGAACTGGTCGTAGGGCTTGTTCTGTCTCAGCGATTGACGGATCCAGTTGTGGTAGGCCCACATCCCGGCGTCGCCGGATGTCTTGCGGTTGTTGCGGAGCACATCGGAAAACTTCAGCGTCCAATACGTGCTCCACTCATCGACGTACCGGTCCCGCGACGGATCGCCGCTGAGGCCCAGGATCTCGTCCACCAGCCGGTCCCGCTTCCCGGCATCCTTCGAAGCCAGAAACCGCTCGACCACCGCAGGCTCTGGCAACGTGCCCAGGCAATCCAGGAACGCACGGCGGATGAATTCGGCATCGCTGCAGCCGGCCGCCGGACGCATCTCCAGCAACCGCCACCGCCGCGCCACCTCGGTGTCGATCAGGTTCACAGCGACCGGGAACCTGGCCTTTGCCGCGACGACCGGGAAGGGCGAGATGACATGAGCCACCCCGGCCTGGCCACGGTAGCGAACCATGATCGCAGCCTGCCCGCTGCCGCTGACCGTCACATGGCCGTCACTGTCGACATCTGCGATTCCCGACTCGAGACTGTCAAAGTCCGACCGACGCGTGACATCACTGCTGTGCCCGTCGGCATACCGGGCCACGACCCGCAACTGCTGCGACTGGCCGTTTCGAAACGTCCGTTCCCGCGGAAACACGTCGAGTCCGACGATCCGAGTCGCCTTGGGTGAGGGCCCCGCATCCGGCCCCAAAGCCCCGTCGGCGATCCAGGTCTTCAGCACATGGTATTCGTAACTGCCCGTGTGGAATCGGCGGCCTCCACCATGCCCCATCTGCATCGTGGCCTTCCGCAACACCAGGCTGTCTTCGGGTGCGACCAGCGACACGCGGCGACTGTCCCATTCCCGCGTCAACGCCAAGTGATCCGCGGCCGGCGCGAAGGAGAAGACCGAGAGCTTGAAACCGCCCTTGCCGAACTGCGATGCGTGGCAGGCACCCTGGTTGCAGCCGGATCGACTCAAGACCGGCAGCACGTGGTCCACAAACCGAGACCGCCCTCGCGCGAAGCCCTCACCGACCACGACCGGGATCCGCTTGACCAACTCACCATGCCCGACTCTCAACACCGCCTCTCCCGCGGCGATGGCCCGGACCCGGCCCTGTCGATCGATCGATACGACCGCGGCACCTTCGATTTCGATCTTCGCCGTCCGGGTCACGTCGCCCAGGGCGCCGGAGGCCGCTTTCAGGGTGACAAGCAACTGGACCTGGTCGAGTGGACTCGAGAGCTCGATGCGATCCGGAGCGACCTCGAGCTGATCAGCCGCGGCGGCATCACCCAGCGGCATCACCACCGCGCAGCTCCCCACCAGGATCGATCGCCAGACGGCCCCTCGACACCTCGACAACGTCACACTCGCTCCCAGGTTCAACTCACGCGGCCCGACCGATCCACGCCCGGGCCGGCACGAGACCATTCTTGCCCGCCGCACCGGCGGGGGTCAATTTCAATACCCCATCGCGCCGCACAACCACCTCGCGGCGACTCTGATGTACACTGTCTGGGACATGGAGCCGCGAGCAACCCGTACCGGCAGGCGAACCCACCAGGAGCCGATCATGGAATCAGACGTCAACCGACGCGACGCATTGAAACTCGGAGCCGGGGTCGGCGCCGGAGTCGTTCTGCCCGCCCTGGCACAGGGCCAGGAGACCGAGGATGACATCGAATCGGCCGATCCGCGGCTGAAACCGATTCCGCGGGTCCGGGTCGGAATGGTCGGGATCGGAGGACGGGGATTTCACCTGCTCAGGCTGCTGCTGGGGCAGCAGCACGTCGAGGTCAAGGCCGTCTGCGACCTGCTCGAGGACCGCTGTTCGTTGGCCCAGAAGGCAACCGTCTCGGCCGGACAACAAAGACCCGACGCCTACTTCCCCGACGAACGCGCGTTCGAGAAGCTCTGCGAACGAGACGACCTGGACCTGATCGTTACCGCCACGCCCTGGCGATGGCACGTGCCGGTCTGCGTGGCGGCCATGAAGAACGGGCACCATGCCGCGACTGAAGTCCCCGCCGCGGTGACGCTGGATGAGTGCTGGCAGATGGTCGAAACGGCCGAACAGACCGGCCGCCACTGCGTGATGCTCGAGAACTGCTGCTACGGACGTACCGAAATGATGGTGCTGAACATGGTCCGACAGGGCCTGCTCGGGGAGTTGATTCACGGTGAAGCGGGGTACCTGCACGAATTGCGTGAGGATCGCGAGCTGCTGGGGCCGAACCAGGAAGTCAACTGGCGGCTGGAACACATGATCCACCGCGACGGAAACCTCTACCCGACTCACGGCCTGGGCCCCGTCGCCCAGTGCATGAACATCAACCGGGGCGACCAGTTCGATTACCTGGTCTCGATGAGCAGCGTCTCCAGGGGACTCAACGTCCACTACGCCAGTCGCTTCGGAGCCAAGCACCCTCTGGCCACTCGCAAGTACAAGCTCGGCGACGTCAACACCACGATGATCCGCACCAAGCTCGGACGCACGATCACCGTCGGACACGACACCCAGCTGCCCCGACCCTACACCCGCATCAACATGGTCCAGGGAACCCTCGGCATCGTGCAGGGATACCCTGACCAGATCGCCCTGGAATCCAACGCACACGGCCACAGCTGGGAGCCGATCGACAAGTTCCAGTCGAAGTACGAGCACCCGCTGTGGAAAAAGCTGATCAAGGAGGCCCAGGGCAAGGGACATGGCGGGATGGACTTCATGGAAATCCACCGGCTGATCGAATGCCTGATCACCGGGACCGAGCCCGACATGGACGTCTACGACGCCGCCGCCTGGAGCGCGATCTCGGACCTCAGCGAACGCTCGGTCGCAAAACGCAGCAAGACGATAGACGTGCCCGACTTCACTCGTGGCCGCTGGAAGAAGAACCGGCCGCTGGGGATCATCGGTGGCTAGACACCCGCCGTTAGCGGGACTGGCTTCCGCCGCAGGCGAATCGCGGGGCGTGCCTGTCCCGACACAACCAGCTGCTCACCCCCCCCCAACCGGGCGTAGATCGGGAGAAACCAAGTTGAAGACGGTCCTGATTGCCGAGCTGGGTGAGAATCACTACGGGCGTTGGGATGTCTGCCGCGGCATGGTCGAGGAAGTTGCCGCGGGCGGAGCCACCGTCGCCAAGTTCCAGACCTACACCGCCAACCAGTTCGGTTCCGACCACAAGTGGTTCGACTGGTTCCGGGGTGTCGAGATGCCCGAGGAGGTGCATTTCGAAATGCAGCAGCTGTGCGGCGAACTGGGCCTCACCTTTCTCAGCTCGACATTCACACGCCGATCCACCGACTTCCTGGTCGACCGCATGGGCCTGAGGGCCCTGAAACTCGCCTCGAGCCGCATCGTCGACATCGAATTGCTCGAACACGTCAACGCCCGGGCCGAGCAGGTCGACACCGTCTACCTCTCAACCGGAGGATCAACGATCGAGGAGATTGGCCGTGCGGTCCAGTGCCTGGGCTCGATCGAACACCTCTCGCTGTTGCACTGCGTCAGCCAGTACCCGACCGAGGATCACAATGTCAACCTGCTGGCGATCCGAGCCATGCAGGCGGCGTTCCCCGGGATCCCGATCGGGTACAGCGATCACAGCCGCGGGATCGAGGCCTGCCTGGCGGCGGTCGCCCTGGGTGCCACGGTGCTCGAAAAACACTTCACCTACCACACCCGCATGCCCGGCGACGACCACCAGGGAGCACTGACCCCCGAGA
>CAUZEQ010000354.1:0-4521 GCA_963578885.1 Planctomycetota bacterium | reverse complement strand
GGCTTCTACGACAAGCCGCTGGTCAAGTTCGAACGGCTGCTTGAGACCTACCTGGCGTTCGCCCCCGCGGGGATCAAGAGCTGGCTGACTCTGCTGCCCAACTGGCTCCGCACCCGGCTGCACCTGCCGCGGGTGATCAAGAAGGGCCTCGACCGACAGTACTCTCGACGGATCGTCTTTCCCGAACACCACGAATCTCACGCCGCCAGTGCCTTCTTCCCCAGCCCGTTCCCCGAAGCAGCCATCCTGACCGTCGACGGAGTCGGCGAATGGGCCACCGCCAGCTACGGCTCGGGCAAGGACAACCGGATCGAGTTGACTCACGAGATGCGCTACCCGCACTCGCTGGGGCTGCTCTACACCGCCTTCACCTACTACTGCGGGTTCCGGATCAACTCGGGCGAATACAAGCTGATGGGCCTGGCGCCCTACGGAGAACCCAGGTACGCCGACCGCATTCTCGAACACCTCATCGATCTCCAGCCGGACGGATCACTGAGAATGCACCTGGATCACTTCAACTACTGCCAGGGACTGACGATGACCTCGTCGAAGTTCCATCGGCTCTTCGACGGACCGCCGCGGACCCCCGAGTCGCCTCTGACCGAACGCCACATGGACATCGCTGCCAGCGTGCAGGCGGTCACCGAGGAAGCCATGCTGCGGATGGCCCGCCACGTCCACCAGGTCACCGGAATGAAGAACCTCTGCCTGGCCGGCGGAGTGGCACTCAACTGCGTGGCCAACGGCCGAGTGCTTCGGGAAGGTCCCTTCGATGAGGTCTGGATCCAGCCGGCCGCCGGTGACGCCGGTGGTGCACTGGGAGTCGCACTGCTGATCTGGCACCAGCTGCTCGACAACCCCCGCCCCCACGATCAGCTCGACTACCAGGGCGGCAGCTCGCTGGGTCCTGAGTTCTCCAACGAGCAGGTCCAGGAATTCCTCGATTCCGCCGGTGCCGTCTACCAGAAGTTCGACGACGTCAACGAACTGTGCCACGAGGTGGCCGGGTTGATCGCGGATGAGCAGGTGATCGGGTGGATGCAGGGCCGGATGGAATTCGGACCGCGAGCCCTGGGCGGCCGCAGCATTCTCGGAGACGCCCGCAGCACTCGCATGCAGTCGGTGATGAACCTCAAGATCAAGTTCCGCGAGTCGTTTCGGCCGTTTGCACCCAGCGTGCTCGAGGAACGGGTCGACGAGTACTTCGAGATGCGGCCGGGGCAACAGAGCCCCTACATGCTGCTGGTGGCCGATGTGAAACCCGAAAAACGGCTGCCGCTGGATGAAGCGGACCAGGCCACCCGTGGCCTCGACAAGCTCAAGGTCCACCGCTCGCACGTGCCGGCCATCACGCACGTCGATAATTCGGCTCGAGTCCAAACCGTCGACCCCAGGCGACACGGACGCTACTACCACTTGCTGAAGGCCTTCGAAGAACAGACCGGGTCTGCGGTGCTGATCAACACCAGCTTCAACGTCCGCGGCGAACCGATCGTCTGCACGCCGCAGGAAGCCTTCCGCTGCTTCATGGCCACCAACATGGACGTGCTGGTGATCGAGGACTTCGTGATTCACAAGGATCAGCAGCCGGGAGCGACCGAGCATGGAATCGACGAATACCTCGCCAACTTCGAACTCGACTGACACGCCCGCCACGACCAGCCCAAGAGACTCAGATGATCGCCATCGACTGGAATCCCACTCACCGCTTCCTCAGGCAGTTCGCCGCCCTGTTCGTGGTGTTCTTCGCGGCGATCGGAGCCTTCCGGTTCTTCGCACGGGGCGACGCCACCACCGCGTGGGTGCTGTGGTCGATCGCGCCGCTGGGACTGGTCGGCCTGGCCTGGCCGGCGTTCATGCGATACGTCTACGTCATCTGGATGGCGGTGGTCTTCCCGCTGGGATGGACCGTCTCGATGCTCATCCTCTCGGCCATCTACTACTTGGTCGTCAGCCCGATCGGACTTATCATGCGTCTGTGCGGACACGATCCGTGCCGACGTCGCCTCGATCCCGATGCCACCAGCTACTGGATACCACGCCCCGCGGTCACCGACGCCGCGCGGTACTTCCGACAGTTCTAAACACCCGCCTTCCCCAGGCCTCCCCGACAACTCCCTTCTGCGGACCGTCCAGCATGAACGACATCAACCCGACCCCCGACGACACGACACCCGAGGCCATCGAGCCGGCGACCGACGTGTCCGACGACGGCACGACTCCCGTCGCCAGCGAGCCTTTGACCGAAGTGGCTGCCGCCACCGAGTTCGCCACGGCGGCCGAAGCGCCCGAGATGGGTTTCTTTGCCGAGTTCTGGGATTTCCTGGTCCACAACAAGGCGTGGTGGTTGACTCCGATCATCCTGGTGCTGGCGCTGGTCTTCGTGCTGGTCTGGTTCGCCGGGACCCCGTTCGCTCCGTTCATCTACGGAGCGTGATCAGGCGGCGTCTGACCCTAGCGGAACGCTTCAACCGCCGTCGCGGTGCAGGCGAACTGCAAACGGACCGCTACCTGGTCCTCGACACTCGCTTTGCCCGAGAGAAACCAGGCACCGCCGAGCACTTCGTCCAGGCTCGCTTCGATCTCCAGCAACTCGCCCGGCCGAACCATCCGCCGGAACCGCGTCTCCTGCTGCCGCGTGACCACCGGCACGTGCCCCTCGGGAATTTCGCCTCCGGATGCGATCAGGACCGCGCCGGCCTGGAAGACCGCTTCGCACAGCAGCACGCCCGGCAGCACCGGGAACTCGGGGTAGTGACCCGCGAAGACCGCCAGGTCCTCGGGCACCAGCTTGCGAGCCCGCACCTTCGTCTCGCTCAGTTCCACCACCTCGTCGAGCCACAGGAACGGGTCGCGGTGAGGGATCAAGGCCTCGATCGCCGCCCGGTCCAGCACCACCGACTCCGATCCCCCGCCACTCATCAGACGCCCGCCGGAGCCGGAGTCATCAGCTTGTCGACCTCGTTGGCGACGATCACTCCATAGTTCACCGCCCCCAGCCAACCCGACATGATGATCCCCACGCTGCCGGCATGAAACAGCCCCTCGACCTGCTCGGGCAACCCCTGGCTGACCTTCAAACCCTCGAATTTCGTCCCGAAACTGGCACCCTGCGGGTGACGCGTGTAGTGCTCGAAGGTTCGAGGCGTTGACGCCTCGATGTGCTCGACAATCTCACGCACGTTGGGTACGTACTGATCGAGGCAATCGAGAGTCGTTTCGCAGAGGTCTTTTTTCGACGCCTGGTAGTCTTCTTCGGAGAGGTCCGCCCAGTCGCTGAAGTTGGCGTTGGTCGAGCTGACCACCATGTGGCGGTCGCTGCCGGGGCGGGTGCGGGGGTAGTAGAAGCTGAAGGTGCGGCTCGAGATGTCTCGGCTGAGCATCGCCTCGATGTCGAAACCGCTGTGTTCGGAATGGAACAGCAGGTCGCCACACGGCTCGAAGACCGCTCCGGGCTTCATCGCCATGTAGACCTGGCAGCTGCTGTTGTTGAGCCGTACCGCTCGAGCCTCCTCGACAAACTCCTTGTCGAAGGCCTCCTCGCCAACCAGCCCGAAGACCGTCTGCTTGATGTTGGCGTTGGAGACCACCGCCCCGCAGCTGATCCGGCGTCCGTTGACCACCACCGCGGCAACCTTGCGATCGGCAGTCACCTCGATCTTCTCCACCAGGCAGCGGATCCGCACGTCGACCCCGTTGGCCGTCAACTCCTCCTTCATCGAGCCCACCAACGCGTCGGTGCCCCCCTCGAACGTGAATACCCCCTTGCTCATGAAATTCGAGAATACGATGCCGTAGGTCAGGGCGGGGTCCTGAAGTGTCGAACCGTTGGCGTAGGTGATCGGCTCCATCAGCATCCGCACCACGTCGTCGCGACCCGGAAAGAATCGCTCGAACAGCTCGCCGGTGGTCAGCTCCTGGTCGTCGTAGAAGTTCATCCCGCGGGCCGTGTCGAAGAACTCGGATACCGTCTCGGGCGACACCCCGAACGTCTCGATCAGGATCCTCGTGAAGTCCTCGCGGTCGAAGGACGTCTGCAGCGAGAACTGAGGATTCTCGAACCGGATCCCCTCCAGCTGCACGATCCTCTCGGCAATCTCCGGCGTCCAGTACTTCCGACAGCTCTTCTTCATCCCGATCGGGAATCCGTGCAGCGAGATGTCGAAGATGTGGCCACCCTTGCGTTTGAACCAGGTGGCCATGCCGCCGAGCTGGTAGTGGTGCTCGAGCAGCAGCACCGAGTAGCCGGCCCGAGCGAGGACGTTGGCGGAGGTGAGACCGGCGAGTCCCGCTCCGATCACGACGATGTCGTAGTGATCACCGGCGTCCTTGAGAAAGTCCCGGGGCATCGTCAGAAGCTCTTCGACGGTCTCAACAGGTGCAGGTTCGCGATGGTAATGCCCGAGAGCATCGAGCCGATGATACCCAGAAAGCCCTGGTCGGTGCCGCAGAGGAAGAGATTGCGGAGATGCGTGCAGCCGTCGCGGATCTTGCGAGGCGCCCCGTACACGCAGCCAT
>CAUZEQ010000353.1:0-4523 GCA_963578885.1 Planctomycetota bacterium | reverse complement strand
GGCCTGGAAGCGTGACTTGGGCCAGTAGTTCATTCGGACGTCGTTGATACTGTGGCAGAAGATCACCACGTCGAACTTACCACCGGCCAACTGCCGGTACTTCAACAGGCTGTCTCGGGAAGTGTGCGCGGTGGTCGAGAGGTGGTAGAAGCGGATGCGATCGCCGAGTTCTTCTCGAAGACGGATCTCCAGAACCGGCTCGATCTGCAGCATGACCGAGCCGCCGAGCGTGAGCACATCGATCGTGCCGTCGTCGTGGGAGCCGGGAGCGGAGGTGGCTCCCGAGGCCTTCAGCTCGGGGTAGTAGTAGTCCCAGACATCGGTTTCGACCGTCACCAGTCGTAGCACGGCCACGATGGCCACCACCAGGAAGGTGATGTAGGCGGCGACGAACCACCTGCGCCGGCGGCGGCGGCGGCTCGAGGGAGACGAGGTCAATTCGGGCATGGCGGGGGGGCCATTATAGCCGGGGGAGTGGTGCGGTGTGCTACTGTGGTTCGGTCAGTCGACCGAGGAGCCCGGCGGAGTGAGTGAGTCCAGCGATCAGAGCTCAACCGGTGCGCTGAGCCGGTGGGTGTTGATTGCCTGGTCGTTCCTCTCGGCCATCGCACTGTTGGCTCACCTGGTCCCCGCCTATATCGGCTGGTCGCGGCCTGAGGTTCGGGTAGAACGCACGGTGGGTGAGCTGGCCGAAGTCGTCGAGCAGATTCTCGAGCGGGTTCCCGCTGATTCGGCCATCCTGGTCGATACCTGGCAGTCTCCCCTGGCGCCCGCCAACCAGTTCGTGGAACGGGAATTGGCCTACTGGGTGTTTCCCCGCCCGGTCCATTCGGCGGCCGCGATCCGGGGCTCGAGGAGATCGCTCGAGGAGTTCGTTCGCAGCCGGGGCATCCGCTGGGGTGTCCGCGGCATGAGCCTGGTGCCGATCGATCCTTCGACGATCGAGGCAGATTTCGCGGCCGGGTCGTTGCTCGGGTCGGATGGGTACGCGGGTGCCGTGGCCCGCTCGAATGCTCTGTTTGGTCCATTGCGGCGGCCCGGTTTGACGGGATGGCTGCTGGTGGTCCTGGCCGTTGCGATCGGGTTGGCCGGTGGTCGGGGTGCCTTGCGGCTCTTGGATGTCGACGGTCAGATGCCGTGGTGGTCCGAGCGTTGGGGTTGGTCGTGGCTGGTCGGTTTCTCGATCACCGCGATCTCGGCCCTGCTGCTCTTCTTCTCGGGCCACCCCCTGTCGCCCTGGCTGCCGCTGGCCCCCTCGCTGCTGCTCGGACTGGCCGGGGCAACCGTCGGGCTGGCCCGCCGTGCTCCAGGAGATCGGAAGGGCGGGGCGGTCGTGTTGCCGAGTCTGAGCGCGAGGGTACGGTTGCTGGTGGGGTCGCTGGTCGGCGTGGTGGTGCTGATCGCAGTGGCACGCGGTATTCACGGGTTCGACCAGAGGATGCAGTGGGCGTACAAGGCGAGGTTGATGCAGACCGAGGCGGGGCCTTGGGGCGAGTCGGTGTTCCAGGACCCCGACCACGTCCACTTTCATCCGCGGTACCCGCTGCTGGTCCCCGCGGCCGAGGCGGTGTGGGGCGGTGTGGGGTTGCCCGGTGAGAGGTCCGGGGTCGGAGGATTCAGCGAGTCAGCTGCGGTACTCATCTTCCCTCTGACCTGGGTCGCGTTGGCGGGAGTCGTGGTCGGAGCACTGGGTCGCCTGGGCAGCGCGGACCCGGTTCGTGGAGGCCTGTTGCTGCTGGTGTTGCCGGTCTACAGCGGGCTGGGTTCGTTCCAGAACAACCTGGCGGCATTCAACGGGTGTCCCGAATTGGTGGTCGGAGCGGCGCTATTGGCCGCGGTGCTGGCCGCGTTGGCGGCTCACGAGAGAGGCGGAGGCTGGTGGGTGTTGGCCGGCCTGTGCCTGGTGGTGGCGGGGCTGTCCAAGGCCGAGGGCCCCGCTGCGGTGGCGGTGGTGGTCGGTGTCGCCCTGGCCAGTGCGGTGGCACACCGCGATTACCGCTTAATACGACGGATCGTCGCGGTCGGCCTGGTCGTCGGCGCCGTGCTGATGGCTCACGAAATCGTGTTCACCCGAGGCGTGGTGGGGGGGATCCTGCCGGATGACTATCGCGAATTGCTGGGGCTGCGGGCCGCCTGGGAGGGCGTCGGGCGGTTGCCGCGAGTGGGCCTGAGGATTCTACTGGAGGTGAGCGTTGCGCCGTGGTTCGGAGCGATCGGATTGTTGCTGCTGTTTGCCATCCAAAACAGCCGGGGTGCCTGGGCGTGCCCGGCGGCCGGTTGGCCCCTGGCAATCTGTGCCGTGATGCTGGCAGCCTACTGTGTGCCGTTCCTGGTGATTCCCCGCTACCTGCACAATCTCAATTGGGCCGCCGGTCGGCTGGTGGTCCAGGTGGTCCCGCTGGCCACCTGGGCACTGATCGTCATCCTCGACCGCAGCCACCGCACCAGCTCAATGGATCCGCTGACCGGGGACGGCTCCGGAGTCGGGGGCGAGTAGAAAGATGTCCTCGCCGCCGGGTCCGGCGGCCAGCACCATGCTCTCGCTGATCCCGAATCGCATTTTTCTTGGGGCGAGGTTCGCGCAGCAGACGGCCAGCCGGTCAACAAGGTCCTCGGGCTGATACGTCCCCTTGATCCCGGCGAAGACCGTCTTTTGGACATCACCTCCGAGGTCGAGCACCAGTTCCAGCAGCTTGTCGGCACCCTCGACATCAGACGCCCGGGTAATGCGGCACACTCGCATGTCGACCTTCATGAAGTCGTCATAGCTGCAGGTGTCGGTTGTCAGAGGTTCCTGTTGGTGAGCTTCACAGGTGGCCACGGGCTCGGCGGCCTCATCAGCCTCTTCAGCGGACGCTTCGGCCGAGGCGTCTTCAACCGCGGTCTCCTCGGCAGCCGCTTCCGGCTCGGGCGCCGGGTCCGGAGTCTCCACTTCGGGTTCGCTGTTCAACTCGGGAGCGTCCTTGCTGTCATCGATCATGGCCTGTACCTGCTTGGGGTCGACTCGTTGCATCATGTGCTGGAATTCTGCGATGGGAGTCCCCGCCAGGGGGACCTGGGCCTGGTCCCAGTCGGTGATCGGGTTGTTGAGCAGTTCGCCGGTCTGTTCGGCCAACCGGGGCAGGACGGGTGCCAGGTAGATGGCCAGTTGTCGGAACAGGTTCAGTGCGATGCTGCAGACGTCCAGGAGTTCGGCCTCTCGGTCGGGGTCTTTGCTGAGCACCCAGGGTGCGGCGTCTTCGACGAACCTGTTGGCCGCGTCGGCCAGCGCCATCACTTCTCTCATCGCGGAGTTGAAATCGCAGGCCTCGTAGGCCGCGGCGATCCGATCTCCCGCGGCGGCCGCGTTGGCAAACAGCCCACCGTCGTCGGGGTACGCAGCGGCGGTCTGCTGTCCGGCCATGAACCTGGCGGTGCGGCTGGCCAGGTTGACCACCTTGCCGACCAGGTCCGAGTTCACCTTGGTGGCGAATTCGTCGAGGTTGAGGTCGAGGTCATCCAGCCGAGGTCCGAGCTTGGCGGCGTAGTAGTACCTCAACCAGTCGGGGTTGAGGTGTTCGAGGTAGGTCGAGGCCTGGACGAGGGTGCCCTTGGACTTCGACATCTTGCGTCCGTCGACGGTCAGGAAGCCGTGGATGTGGACCTTGGTCGGCAGGTTGAACCCGGCGGTCTTGAGCATCGCGGGCCAGAACAGCGTGTGGAAGTAGGTGATGTCCTTGCCGATGAAGTGGTGCACCTCGGTCTCGGCATCTCGCCACCAGGTGTCGAAGTCCTCGCCGTGGGCCTGGCACCACTGGCGGGTCGAGGCCATGTAGCCGATCGGAGCATCGAACCAGACGTACCAGAAGTGGCCGGGCGCGTCGGGGATTTCGAAGCCGAAGTAGGGTTCCGGTCTCGAGACGTCCCAGTCTCGGAGTTCATCACACAGGAAGTGACCCTTGAGGTAATTGGCCACTTCCGGCTGCAGGTGCTTGCCCGACTGCGTCCATTCCTCGAGGAACTCGTGGTGGTGTTCGATGCGGACGAAGAGATGATCGGCGGTGCGGATTTCGGGGGTGGCTCCCGAGAGAGTACTGCGTGGGTCGATCAGGTCGGTGGGGCTGAAGTTGGCCAGGCATGCGTCGCAGCTGTCGCCGTACTGTTCGGGTGCCGCACACTTTGGGCAGGTGCCTCGGACAAATCGGTCGGCCAGGAAGGTGCCTTCGACCGGGTCGAACAACTGGGTGACCTGCTTCTGATGAACGAGGTCCGCATCGCGGAGTGCCTGCCAGATCTCGGCGCACAGCGATCGATTTTCGTCGCTGTTGGTGCTGCCGTAGTTGTCGAACTCGATGTCGAAGCCCGTGAAGTCCCGGACATGAGCCAGTTGCATCTCGCCGATCACTTCGGTTTCGCTGCGACCCTCCTGGCGGGCTCGGATCATGATCGCGGTGCCGTGGGTGTCGTCGGCACACAGGTAGATGCAGCGGTGTCCGCGGAGTTTCTGAAAGCGGACCCAGATGTCGGTCTGGATGTACTCGACC
>CAUZEQ010000352.1:0-4548 GCA_963578885.1 Planctomycetota bacterium | reverse complement strand
ACCGCACAGGTCCTCAGCTTCGACGGAGCCAGGTACAGGTAGTTGATCTTCTCGGTCTCGTGATCCGACCACTCGATTCCCAGCGCAAACCCCAGCCGCCTGGGCACACCCTCTGGATCCACGACGTAGCAACCGGCGATCTCGGGCTCCTCGCCACCGTCCAGCCCGAAGGCCGGCAGGTCGACCACCCCACCGGGACCCCTCAGAGTCGACCCGTTTCCCTTGTAGAACCACTCGGGCATCGCGCCCCGCGAACCGGGTTCCGGCTTACCCTCAGCCAGCCCCATCGCAAACATTCGCGCCGAATCGGTCTCCGGCTCGGATGGCTCAGACGCATCCGATGAGTGCATCTGGTCGCGTGATTTCATGCCGCCGGTATGAGTCAGCCCGGTCCCGGAGACCAACAGGTAATGCGGGTCCGGGTGATCCAGAGGCGGATGCAGGAACGGTGCGGACCCGCCGGGCCGTCCAGCCAGCAATTCTCCGTAGTCGCTCCGCGAGGCCTCGCCCGCACCCAGCGCCCTCTGCAATCGCTCCTCGAAGCTGACCCCGTCATGGCAGGCGGCATCGAAGACGGCGACCACGCGATCCAGCGACTGATCCACAGAAGTGACGTCGCAGACCTCGTCGCCCTCGACCACTCCCACCCGCCGTCCCACCCCGGGGATCTCCCACTGCACAACTCTCATCGACTGCTCCTCATCCTTCGACCACCGACTCCCACGTGCGACTCTGCCAACTGCGTGCCATCGCCGCCTGCACGGCCGCCACCCGCCCGATCTGCTCGAAATCCGGTTCGGCCGCTGTCCCGCTGACCACCCCCTTCAGAAACTCGTGCACCTCGATCGTCATCAAGTCCTCGTAGCCCAGCCCCACAGCTCCGCCGGGGTTGAAGTCACCGTGCCGAGGGAACTCGGGTCGAGTCTGCAGCGTGGCGTAACCGGGCCGCTCGTCCGCCCGGTCATCGAGGTACAACTCCAGCTCGTTCATCCGCTCGAAATTCCAACGAGCCGACCCCTTGGTCCCGTTCAGCTCGAAGGAATGCTCGCAATCGGAGCCGCCGATCACGCGACAGACCTCCAGCGTTCCGCGAGCCCCGTTGGCAAAGCGGACCATCGAACCCACGTAGTCCTCGTTGGTCACCGCACCCCGCGGGCCGTCCTCCCGCACCGCAAAGTGTGTCCCCGTTTCGCTCGGCAGCGGCCGCTCGGTGATGTAGGTCTCATCCTGTGAGACGACCTCCGCGAGCGGACCTGCCAGCATCAGTGCCATGTCGACCACATGCGACATCAGGTCCCCCAGCACCCCCGTGCCGGCCTTCTCTCGCTCGAATCGCCACGACAGCACGTTGTGAGGGTTGTGGCCGTAGCTGCAGAAGAAACGGCCGCGGTAATGAGTCAACTCCCCCAGCCGACCTGCTTCGATCAGCCCCCGCAGATGCTGCACCACGGGGCTCCAGCGGTAGCAGAACCCGGTGAAGGTCTGCAGCCGGGACCCGGCCGCCGCCGCGACGATCTCGCCGGTCTCCGCGGCATCCCGACCGACCGGCTTTTCACAGAATACGTGCTTGCCCGCCTCCAACGCCGCAAGGCACATCTCGCGGTGAAGCCAGTTCGGCGAAGTGATGCTCACTACCTCGACCTCCGGATCCGCCAACACCTCTCGCCAGTCTGCCGTCTCACGCTCGAATCCAAACCGCCGTGTGGCCTCCCCTGTCCGTTCCGGCTCGGTGTCTGCGCAGATCTTCAGCCTCGGGACGATTCCTGAATCGGGGAAGCGGTTGACGACCTGCTGGTAGGCACGACTATGAGTCATGCCCATCCAGCCCATGGCGATCACGCCAATACCAATCTCGCGGGGCATGATTGGGGGTAGTCCTGGGTGAGAAGTCTGGAGGGGGGTGGGAGGGACTTGATGCTAACCCAACCGAACGTCGATGGCACGCACGCTTGGGACAGGCACGTCCGCCTGCGGCTCCCGAGCCAGTCCCGGCGCTATGTGACCAGGTCCACGCAGTACACCTGCGGCAGGTTCGTCGACACCACCTGCCAGCTCTCGCCGGCGTCCTCGCTGACCCACAACCCCCCGGTGCTCGATCCCAGCACCAGCACTTCGCCACTCTCATCGATCACCAGCCCGTGCCGAAACACAATGTCATAGGCCGGCGGCTGCGGCAGCCCGCCGTCGAGCAACTCGAAGCTCTCACCACCATCCCGCGTCCGAGCCACCACGAATCGGCCCTCCAGCGGCACGCGGCACTCGTCCTTGATCGCCGGCACAAACCACGCCGTCTCGGGATCCTGTGGATGCACCACCACGGCGAAGCCGAACACCGAGGGCAAGTCGTCACTGGTGATCGACTGCCACGAGGCGGCCCCGTCGCGGCTGCGGTAGATCGCATTGTGGTGCTGGATCCACAGCGACTCGGGCGAACCCTCGCACTGCACCAGCCGGTGTACGTCCTGGATGATCGGGTCGGAGTGCCGCTCCGGTGGCATGTAGTTGGCGTGCATCCCGTCGGCCTGCACCGCCCACGACTCGCCCCCGTCGCCGGTCACCCACACGCCGCCGCAGGAGACCCCAACCAGCAACCGGTTCGAGTCCCTGGGGTCGCGGCAGATCGAGTGGATCCCCGCCTCGTCCTTGCCTCCGCCGAACCACTCGAGCCGCTCGGGCCGCTCCCACAGACTCTCGACCAACTGCCAGCTGTCACCGTGATCGTCGGAGACGAACAGGCCACCGGGAATCGTCCCGGCCCACAACCGACCCTCCTGGGTCACGTCACCCGGCTCCAGGCACCAGATCTCCTTCAGGCTCGCCGCCGTTTCCTTGTCCGAAGAGTCAGCCTCGGGGTAGACCGGCACCCCCACCTCGGCCCACTCGCCCCCAACGTCCCGTCGATGCAACTTCACTCCGAAGTGGCCCAGGTCCAGAGCGGCATACCACGTGCCGTCCCGGTCGTCCTCGAGGAACATCGTCACGGAATCGCCCAGGAACGCCTGCTCCTGCTCTCGCCACGTCTGCCCCTCGCGGAGGAACGTGAACAGGCCCTTGTGAGTCGCAGCCACGATGCGTTGTGCCATTGCCTGTCGGCTCCATCGTGAATCCAGCGGGGTCAACCACCCGAGAGGGCCTGCATTACGTAGATCTCGTCATCTTCGGACACCGCATCGCTGAGTTGCAACCGATCGTCGATCGGTTGTCCATTGAGGTAGACCATCACATGCGGCCGCGTGCGGCCCTGTTCGTCGAGCACGTAGCCACCCAACCGAGGGTTCTCGGCAAACACCTCCGCCAACGCCTCGGCCACCGTTGTCCCCGCAACCGTCGCCTCGGGACACTCCACGTGGCGACGCAGATTAGGCGTGAAGACCACTTTCGGCATGTCATCCCTCGCCGCGAACCGAACGGCCCGACGCACAGCACCCCGCCGGACAGGTGTCGGGGCAGGGGGGCAGAGTCCCCACCGCCAACCGGCCCGCCGATCCCGCCGTATCCGCCGTTCCCGTGCAGCGCTCGGCAATCAACTCGCCCAGCATCCCGACAAAACGAGGATGAACACCGACGGTGGCCGCTCGCCTGAACCTCAACCCTAACTCGGCCGACACCGCGGCCGCTTCCACATCCAGGTCGAAGAGCACCTCGAGGTGATCCGAGAGAAAACCGATCGGATGCACCACCACCGCTTCGACACCCCGCTCGTGAAGGCTCCGCACGTGATCCACAATATCCGGCTCGAGCCACGGGTCCTGAGGCCGACCGCTGCGACTCTGGTAGACCATCTGCCATCGTCCCGGATCGACTCCACAGGCCTCGGCAACCAGCCGGCCCGTTTCGGTCAACTGCGCCGCATAATCACACTCCCGGGCTATGGCCGCGGGAATACTGTGAGCGGTAAACGCCACCTCGGCATCCTCGAACCCCACCAGTGCCTCGGCCAGGCACTCGGCACTCGCCGCCACGAACTCGGGGTGATTGAAGAACGCCCGCACCTTGTCGACCACCGGCGCATCCGCCCCGACCACCTCACGAGCCGCCTCGATGTTCTCCAGGTACTGCCGGCAACTGGAATACGAGCTGTAAGCGGCCAGCACCACCGCCAGCACGCGACGGATTCCCTGCGAGGCCATCTCGGCCATGGTGTCCGGCAGCAACGGATGCCAGTTGCGGTTTCCCCAGTGAATCGGCAGGTCGATCCCGACCCGCTGCAGTTCCCCCTGCAACGCTTCACGCAGATCCCGCACCTGCCCATTCAACGGGCTGACCCCATCGAAGTGATCGTAGTGCTCGGCCACCTCGAGCAGCCGTTCCCGAGGCACGTTGCGGCCGCGGGTGACGTTTTCCAGAAACGGCATCACGTCCTGCTTCGCCTCGGGACCTCCAAAGGCCACCAGCAGAATCGCGTCGTATTCTTCGACGTCCGACATCACCGCTCCCAACCCCCCATTCCGCCCACCGCGACGCATCAGGCGACGCGGTATTGCTCCATCAGCGATTCACTGATCTCAAGGCCCAGCCCCGGTGCCTGCGGAGCCAGCAGGCAGCCGT
>CAUZEQ010000351.1:0-4559 GCA_963578885.1 Planctomycetota bacterium | reverse complement strand
ACCGAGACCAGGGTGGGTTTGGGGGTGGGGGCTGGTGCGGGGTCGGCGCCCAGGGTGGTGCCGGCGGTTGCCAGCATGATCAGGAGGATCAACAGGATGTGCAGGGGGTGTGTCATGAGAGTGAGTCCGGGGACTGGCTCCGAAGCCCCGCCAGAGGCGGGGCGCAGGTGCCTGTCCCCTGTTGCGCGAGAGGCTCATGGAAAGGGGTCAGGCCCCGCCTGCGGGCCGCTTCCGGGGAAACAGACCGATTTGGGGGCGGCGTCTGACCCCGTAGTTATCCGTATGTCTTTACCGAACTGATCAGGGCTTCAATGTAGCCGAAGGAATGGGCAAACGCCTGCAGGCCGCCGGGGTCGTCGGCGTGACGGGGAACGTGGTCGGGCATCACCATGTATTCGTAACCCACCTCGACCAGCGTCCGCATCACCTGCAGCATGTCGATGTCGCCGTTGTCGAGGTAGACCTCCTGGAAGTCGCCTCGACTGCCGATCATGTTGCGGAAGTGGATGTTGAAGATCCGCTGCTTGTTGCCGAAGTAACGGATCACCTCGTGGATCTCCACGTTGGGATTCTCGAGGTTCTCCATCATCGAGCCCAGGCAGAGATTGAGTCCATGGTGGGGACTCTCCGAGAGCGCGATGAACTTCTTGATCCCCTCGAAATTGCCCAGCAACCGCTCGATGCCCTGGAACCCGCCGGGTGGAGTGCCGGGGTCGTGCAGGTGGCAGGCGGCACGGATCTTGTGCTCGTCGCAGACCGGCATCACTCGCTCGACAAAATACTGCATCCGCTCAAGTGCCATGTCCTCGGTCACTCGCCCCGCTCGAGTCAACTCGGGGTCGGCCTCGGCCAGCTTCAGCTTCCAGGTGCTGTAGCTCGATCCTCCGCGTCCGGCAGTCCGCTCGGTCCTCAGCACACCCAGCAGGCTCATGTTGTACTTCCAGGCCGGGATCCCCGCTTTGGCACAGTTCTCGGTCATCTTGTGAATATCATCGATGTCGCGGTCCCGCTCGGGGCTCTTGCCCAGCATGATCGCTCCGCGTTTCTCACGGTCGATGTGGCTGGATGAGAGAAACGGGAGTGCGACCATGTCGAGCGTGATCTGCTGGGCCTCGCACGTCTCGCGCGTCTTCTCGAGTTCCTCGACCGTCCAGTAGCCGCGTTGGGGGTAGGGAGGACTCGGCGGGTAGCCGCAGACATGGTCGACTCCGTGCCGCTTGATGTACTGCAGCATCCGCTGTGAGGTCGGGCTGCGTTGCGTGCCGGCGTAGAGTTTCACCTGGGGCTTGGCCTTCGCTGCGGACCCGTCGGCCGAGGCGGTCCCGCTGGCGAGGCTGACTGCCGTGGACGGCGTCGGAGTGATTTCGGAATCGACCGAGCAACCGGCAAGGCCGACCGTGGCGGCTGCTGCCGCCGAAGTGCCGGCAGTGGCCAGGAAATCACGGCGTTTCATGGTGAGTACCTGTGGGGTTAGAGGAGGCAGGGGTCTGATCCGCCTTCGGCGGACCCACAAAATGGTTGGCTTCCCTTGAAGCGACCCGCAGGCGGGGCCTGACCCCTTCTTCGCGGTGCAGCGCGTCTTGGTAGAAAAGGGGTCAGGCCCCGCCTGCGAGACGCATCAGGGGAAACAGGACGATTTGTGGGCGGCGTCTGACCCCGTGGTATGAGCAGTGGTGATCGGCATCAAGGCGTCTGACCCCGGCGGTGCCAGGGAAAGTGCATTGTCGGTATTCGGGAATGACGGTCGACGGTCAGTGTCAGCGTGGACCCTGCACCAGCCGCCAGTTTTACTCGAATCGTCGATCCCTCGAACTCGATCGTCTGGCCACCGACCTCGACGGCCCGGATCGTGTGCTCGGCGTAGGCCCCCGCCTGCACGATCAACTCGCGAGACTCCAGCTGGTTGGTGTTGATCAGCCGCACTCGAGTGGTGGTGTCGGTCATGCGATCGATCAGTGCGGCACAGTCGTCGGGGATGCCGGCGCGGCGTTTGAGCGGATCGAAGTACCTCAGCCGGGTGTGCCAGACCGAGGCGCGGCGTCCCGGATCGAGTCCCCCGACCATCAGCTGCCGCAGCGCGGTGACCTGGGCGGGGTTGTACTTGGCCGGGTCGTCGGCGAGCCGGGTATCGGGCGTGGTCGTGTCGCCGGCCATCGCCAGGGACCGGCGCCGCACTTCGGCGAGGTCGCGTCTGAGAGCTGCTTCGGCGAACCCGTCGTTGTCGCCGTCGAGGAACTTCAGCCAGGGGTCGTTCTCGAGATACTTGCGATCACCGGCCTTCATCGACAGGTAGTAGATCTCGAGCTGGTTATAGGTGTAGGGCGCCGGCACCCAGTTGTACCAACCCTTGTCTCCGTACATCCGCGGGTAGACGGCTTTGCCGTCGACGATCCGTTTCTGAGCGTTGACCCGGGCGGTCTGTTTTCGCCAGGCGTCGAGGTACTTGTCGTCGCCGGTCAGGAAGTAGGCGTTCATCATGCCGACAAAGCCCCAGTGCTGGCGATTTCGGTGAGCCAGAGCGCCGGTCTGGGGCACGATCACGGTGAAGCCCCAGCCGTAGGTGCCGCCGTACCACTTGCCATCGGTCGCACCGCCGATGGTGCCGTCCAGCCCGATGTTGGAAGGAATGATGTCGCCGTTTTCTTTCATGCGGCCCAGCCACGCGTCGACGTAGTCGATCAGCCAGGTGCGGTACTTGGCCTCACCACTCAGCATGTAGGCGTTCAGCGGCAGCGTGGTGGCGATCAGGTTCAGCGGGTGATCGCCGACCACATCGTTGTAGTCCTTGAAGTGAGCGACCATCTCGGCGTAGTTCCGCTCGCCATGGCCGAGGTGGAAACGGTGCTCGATCTCGATCGGGTCACCGGCCCAATCCAGCCCGGTCGCCTTCCGCATCAACGGCCCGCGACTGCCGTTGATCATGCTGCGGATGATCTTGTGTTTGGGGTCGTAGTTGGGTGCCCCGGGGTCCTCGTTCATGTAGAACCCCGCGTAACGCCGCACTCGGTGGCCGTAGCGGGTGTTCTGGTAGTCGCTGAGTCCCTGGAGGTTGAACAGCCTCAGGCCCTCGCCGTTGTGCTGCCAGTCGAACATGACGGGGAATTCCTTGTAGTACATCCCGTCGCGGGCAAAGGGCACCTCGACCGTCTTGGCCAGAGTGTACTGCCTCAGGTGACCCTCCCAGGCCGTGCGGTACATCGTCAGCACGTCGTCGGCCGCCCCCAACGCGTGCAGCTGAGCCCAGCCGCCGACATTCTCCGGAGCATCATCGGGGCCGTCGTCGCCGCCCCAGCGCTCGACGCACTTCAGGAAGCCTCGCTCGTCGAAGTACTTCGAGAAGAAACGGCGGCAGGCGGCGGCGTTGGTCTCCAGCAGCTGCCGCTCGAGCAATGCCCAGGTGGGTGGAGTGACCGGCGTGTCGATGCGGATGGTGGGCTCGGACGCGGTTGCACAAAGCGTGAGACACGCGAGGAGCAGAGGCAGCAGCGCACGGGTAAGTTTCATGACGATTCGCCTGGTGGATGACAGTGCGGGATCAACCACGTGCCTTTCGGATCGCGGCGACGGTGACGTCGGTTCGGAACTGGATGATCGCCCGGCCCCATTTCTGAGTATTTTTCAGAGGCGAGAGATCGATGCCGTTGATCGAGAAGTTGCCGGCCCGCTTGCGTTGCTTGGCCCGGATGCTGTCCGGGTCGACGGTCGACATGATCGCGGTGATGCCGAAGTCGTCGTGGAGTCCCTCGGGCACCTGCTTGATTCCGTGAGTTTCGAGGAACTTCCCCACTTCGCCGTAGTTGTAGTACTCGGGTACAAAACTGACCTTCGGACCCTTCTTGGCCGACTCGTCCTGGGCGGCGGCGACCGCTTCGAGCCCCTCCTGGTTCCCGCCGCTGTCGCCGATCAGCACGATGTGCTTGAAGCCGTGAGTCTTGTAGCTGGCCACGATGTCGTTCAGCAGAGCCCGGTACGTCTCCTCACTCACGCTCACCGTCGAGGGGTATTTCATGTGGACTGTCGGCGGCTTGATGTCCCCCTCGGGGACGAAGTCGACGATCGGTGCGACCAGCGCGTTGCCCAGCGTGCGGGCAATCGAATCGGTCATCGCAGTCAGCACCACGCCGTGCTTGTTGGCGACCAGGTACGGCCCGTTCTGCTCGATCCCACCGGTGGCGATGATCACCGTATCGGTCCCGTCCTTCATGGCGTCGCGAACTTCCATCCAGGTCATGTCGGCGATGAAGACGGTGTCGACCGCGTCGATGGGCCGCGGGCCGTTGAAGTCGGGAGCGACGGGGCTCGGCTTTGGGGCGGCCAGGGCGGCGACCAGGGCCACGGAAGCGACAAGCAGATGGCGACTCAGTTGGATCATGGTGAGGTCCCGGGAAGTGGTCTCGGTAAGGTGTCCGTGTTGGCCCCGGATTGTCCGGCAACACACTCAAGGACGCAAGCAGCCCGGCCCTCGCGTGGCCCGGTGCTGAGCGTCGCGATATGCTGTCCCGACCGGACCGCTGATTCCCAGTTCCGCCGCCCTGCCACTCCCCTCCCCTGCCATGACA
>CAUZEQ010000350.1:0-4589 GCA_963578885.1 Planctomycetota bacterium | reverse complement strand
TTGATCATGCTGCCGGGGCTGATCTACTGCATCGGCCTGGGCACCCACCAGGCCGTCGCCGTCACGCTCGTCGTCGTCTGGCTCGTCGCCTCACAGGCCGCAGTGCTGCACGCGTTCTCCGGTCGAGTCGAACTGGTGCCGGTGATGGCGCTGTTGGCCGGAGGCAGCGTCGGAGCACGCATCGGCTCGACTCTCAGCGCCCGACTCGGAGGACACGCGCTGCGAAAACACTTCGGCTACCTGCTGCTGGGTACCGCAGCCCTGACCATCGCTCAACTCGCCGGACTGATCCAACACTAAAATCCCACCACCTCGCTCTCCCCCCTTTCCCCTTTCTCCTTCCCCCCAGGACCTCGACAATGTCCAACTCATGCTGCCGCTGCTGGATCACCTGTGGAGCGGTGCTGATGGGCCTGGGCGTGATCGCCGGAGCCCTCGCCGCCCACGGACTCGACGAACGGCTCTCAGCCGTCCACCGCTCCAGCCCCCCGGTCGATAGACTCGCCGGATCGATCTCCGCCCCCGCCAAGGCACTCGATGACTTCCGCACCGCAGTCCGCTACCACGTCTGGCATGCACTGGGAATGATCGCGGTCGGGCTGGCGGGGTCACTCGCGGGGACCCGCAACTGGCCGCTGCAGGCGGCAGGCATCTGCTTCGGCCTAGGCATCATCGGCTTCAGCGGCGGACTCTACGCACTGGCCCTCACCGGCAACTCCAGCTTCGGCCTCGCCGCTCCCGCCGGTGGCTCCCTGATAATCGTCGGCTGGTTCCTCCTGGCCGCAGGCACCTGCCCCTGCGGATCCCGTACCACCACTGGGTCGCAGTAGCAGCCCGCTGAACACGCCCCGAATGACGCGCCCCGGCACAGCACCCCACATCGATGGAACGCTCTCAAATGACCGACGCCCCGCGGCTGATTTTCGACGCACACCTCGACATGGCCTGGAACGCCCTGGAATTCAACCGCGACCTGCTGAAACCGGTTTCGGAATTGAGAGAATTCGAGAGCCAGTTCGAGGGGATCATTTCGGGAGAGTGCACGGTGAGTTGGGAAGAGCTGAGGCGAGGGCGGATCGGGATGACCATCTCGACACTGCTCCCGCGGCTCAACCGCAAGGACGCCGCGATGACTCACTACCAGTCCCGCGACGCCGCCTACGCCTCGGCTCACGGCCAACTCGCCTACTACCGCGCGCTGACAGACCAGGGAGTCCTCCGCAAGATCACCGACGCCGCCTCGCTGCGCGACCATGTCGCCGCCTGGGAAAACGACCCCACCGGCGACCTGCCCATCGGCTTCATTCTCAGCATGGAAGGCAGCCCCCCCATTCTCTCTCCGGCACAGATCCCCGAGTGGTACGAGGCGGGGTTGCAGATCCTGGGCCCGGCCCACTACGGACCGGCACCCTACTGCTTCGGGACCGGCAGCGAAGGGGGTTTGACCGCCGAGGGGCCGCAACTGCTCAAGGAAATGGAACAGGTCGGGATGCTGCTGGACGTCACCCACCTCTCCGACCAGTCGTTCTGGGAAGCTCTCGATGCCTTCTCCGGATCGGTGCTGGCCAGCCACCACAACTGCCGCACACTCGTACCCGGCGACCGACAGCTCGCCGATGAACAGATCAAGGCGTTGATCGAGAGGGATGCGGTGATCGGAGCTGCCTTCGACTGCTGGATGATCAAGCCCGGTTGGGTGATCGGAGTGACACAGCCGGGGGAGGTGACGATGGAACACATCGTCGATCACATCGATCATGTCTGCCAGCTCGCCGGCAACGCCCGACACGCCGCACTCGGCACCGACCTCGACGGCGGCTTCGGTAAGGAACAGTCGCCGGCTGATATCGAGACGATTGCCGACCTGGGAAAGATCGCCACGATTCTCCAGGCACGTGGCTACTCACAGGAAGACATCGACGGGATCCTCTACAGGAACTGGGTCGATTTCTTCTGCCGGGCTTGGGGTGAGGAGTAGGCCCGGGGCTCAGACGCCCCGCCACGGGTCCGCCTCAGGCGGATCTGACCCCAACCCGGAAAAACCCCCAGAACCGCCGCAAGATTCTGACCCCCATGGCGAAATACCCCCAGAAACAAGTCTGGTAGGCACTTTGTCGGTGAGATGGTCTCCCGTCGAAGGCCTCCAAGGGTACAAGTCAAAGGGGATAGTACCATGTTGAAGAAGACCTTGATTGGTGCGGCCGTCCTGGTGGCCCTGGGGACCTTCGTGTTTGGACGTGACGCATTGAGTTACGCCACGACCTGGGGTGGAACAGTCCGTGATGCGGTAATTTCGGAAGTGCCACTGGAATTCGAAATCGAGCGTGCTCGCACGGAAGTCGACAACCTCGTACCCGACATCCGCGACATGATGCACGTGATCGCCTCGGCACAGGTCGAAATCGATCACAAGTCCAAGGACGTGGATCGCAAGAGTGCATCGCTGAACTCGAAGAAGGCGGCGATCCTCGCACTGCGGAATGACCTCGATACCGGCAAGACCGAGTTCATCTATGCCAAGCACTCCTACTCTGCTCACGACGTCCGCAAGGACCTCGAAAAACGCTTCAAGCTCTACAAGGTGTCGGAGAACTCACTGGAGAGTGATGCGCAGATCCTGGTGGCCTGGCAGAAGACGATGACGGCCAACCAGGATAAGCTCGATACGATGCTCACCGCCAAGCAGGATCTCGAGGTGCAGATCGAGCAGCTCGGGGCTCGGCTGAGAACCGTGGAGGCGGCCGAGGCGACCGCGACTCTCGACTTCGACGACTCGAAACTGGCCCGTGCCAAGAAGCTGATCCTCGAGCTCAACAAGCAGCTCGATGTCCGCGAACGGCAGGCCAACCTCGAGGGCCAGGTCAACGGGTTGATCCCAGTCGAGAGCGGAAGCGAACCGACCGAGTCTTCGATCACCAACCGGATCGACGACTACTTCGGAGCTGGCGACTCCGACGGATCGGTCGCCGACAGCAGCCGAAGCTGATCCCTCGGCAACCGCGATGGCCGGGTCTCCGCACAATCCTGCGGAGGCCCGGCCTCTTCGCAGAGACACCCACAGTCCGCTCAGCTCGACGTTGAATCCCTCATCAAGCCCATACACCTCCCGACCGGCCACACGTTATCCTCAAGCACTGGACAACTCCGATGCCCAGCCTGACGGAAACCCGAGCCATGCCCGCCCGACGACCACCAGCGATCGGATCGAACTCGACCAACGAGGATCGGTTCCTGCTGTGGATCGACGGAGTCGGAGGATTCCTGCTGCTGACCCGGCCGGCGGTGACCATCGGAGGACCCACGGCGGCCGATGCCGACATCCAGTTGCTCGCCAGCCTCTCGGGACGACACGCCACCATCCACCGCGACGACGGCAACTACCTGCTCGAAGCTCACGGCCCCACGTCGGTCAACCAGCGGCCGGTCACCGAGTCGACCGAGCTCCGCGACGGTGCCGAGATCAGACTGGGACGCAGCGTGCGACTCGTGTTCCACCAGCCCAGCGTGCTCTCCGGATCCGGTCGACTCAGCTTCCAGAGCGACCACCGACCCTCGCACAGCCTCGACGGAGTGATCCTGGTCGACGACACCTGCCTGCTGGGTCCGGGCCGCGATTGCCACATCCGCTGCCCCGAATGGGACGACTCGGTGATCCTGATCCACCGCCGCAGCGACTGGCTGGTCCACTCGCCCCAGCTGGACCTGGAGATCAACGGCAAGCGGCTGCGGGGAAAGACGGCGATCACCGACGGAGAGATCGTCACCGGCCCCGATCTCAGGTTCCACATCGAATCGCTCGCGGTCGAGTCCTCGAATCGAGGAGGCCGGCGATGACATCCGGGAAATTCACCTTCGCACCCGAATCGACACCCCTGGACGGGTTCACCATCAAGCGGGGAATCCAGAGAGGAGGTTTCGGGGAGGTCTACTACGCGATCAGCGACGGGGGCAAGGAGGTCGCGCTGAAACTGCTGCACAGCCACGTCGAGGTCGAACGCCGCGGCACCGAGCAGTGCCTCAACCTCAAGCACCCCAACCTCGTCTCCATCATCGACATCAAGCAAGACAGCGACGGAGATACCTGGGTCGTGATGGAATACGTCAGCGGCCGCACGCTCGATCGGGTCCTCGCCGAAGACTACCCCGAGGGGATGCCCGTGGCCGAGGTCCGCTCGTGGCTGGAAGGGCTCGCCAGCGGAGTCGACTACCTGCACGACAAAGGCATCGTACATCGTGACCTCAAGCCCCAGAACCTCTACCGCGAATCCGGCTACGTCAAGATCGGCGACATCGGACTCTCCAAGATCATCACCCCCAGCCAACGAGGAGCCCAGACCGAAAGCATCGGGACCATCTACTACATGGCACCGGAGATCTCGCGTGGAGAATACGGACCCGAGATCGATGTCTACAGCTCGGCGGCTATCGTCTACGAATTGCTGACCGGCCACGTGCCCTTCGAGGGAGAAACCACGGCCGAGATCCTCAATCGACACCTCACCGATCAACCCGACCTGAGCCCTCTGCCGAGAGTCCTGCGGCCGGTGCTGGACCACGCCCTGGCCAAGGACCCCGCCGCCCGGACACAA
>CAUZEQ010000349.1:0-4610 GCA_963578885.1 Planctomycetota bacterium | reverse complement strand
CCCTGCCCCATCCCCTGCCCCATCACCTGCCCCGTCCCCTGCCGTCTCCTCAACCCGTCCCACCATCTGCTCGAAGGCCTGCCCCGACGGGTTGGTGCAGATTGCTCCGTACTGGTAGCAGGTCACGCAGGCACCGTGATCGAGCACAAACGACCGATCAGCTTCCTCCAACGTCGCGCCCAACCTCGCCAATGGCTCATCGAGCAGAATCGGACAGACAAACACGCCCCGATCGGTCACGGTGCGGCTGTGGCTGCAGATCAACTGATCGCTGTCGTACCCCTGCATCATCCGAGCCGACACTCGATCGGTTTCGCCATACCCGCAGGTTCTTTCCGCTTCGGCCCCGATCAACAGCCGGGGCAGCACCTTCAACCGCGGCCGATCGCATCCGTGCCGCGCCAATACCTCGCGGAACCGGCCCAGCACCCGCTGGTCGTCACCATCGGGCCACGTCCGAGTCATCGTGATGATCGGCAGCACGCCATGCCGCACCAGCAGTTCGACACCCCGCATGGCCCGCTCAAATGTCCCGGAGCCCCGGATCGGGTCATTGGTCACTGCGTCGGGTCCGTCGATCGACACGCGGAACTCCAGGCTGTACGGCCCGCGCTCCTCGGCCGCCCGCAACCGCTCAAGCCACTCGTCCTTCAACACCGTCGCGTTGGTCAAAACCGTCGCCGGACCATATCCCAGAGCCAACTCCAGCATCGGGACCAGCTCGGGATTCAAAAACGGCTCACCCCCTGTGAAGTAATACTCCCGCACACCCCGCCCGACCGATTCGGCCAACGCCGCCTCGACCGACTCCAGCGACAGGAAGCCGAACGAGTCGTTGTGAGGGCTGCAGCTGATGAAGCAGTGCGTGCAGGTCAGGTTGCACAGCGTACCGGCGACCTGGAACCAGAGTTCGTCCAGGCCACTCAGCTCAACCCGACCCGCGTCGGACACCGTGTTGCTCATGACTCCACCCGTTGCCCAGCGTGCGGCGCGACCAGGTACTCGGCCACCAACTCGACCTGTTCCAGGCCCACCCGCAGCAGGAATCTCGAGTCGCGGCCGTAACTCTTGGAGCCCAGGATGAAGAAATCCGGCTCCGGCGACTGCAGTGTCTCGATCCCTCCAACTACCTGCTCGAGGCAATCCTCGGAAGTCTCACCCAGCAACTGTGCCGCCAGCCGGATCGGCCCACCGTTCGCGTAGCATTCGTGCACTTGCAGCTCGGCATACAGAGACCGATCGGGCCGGCACCCGGTCAGCCCCAGCACGACATCGGCGGCAATCACTTCTCGACCGCGTTGAGGGTCATCGATCGCGACCGAAATCTGGCCAGGTCCTCCATCAACGCCCAGCACCAGCACACCCGGCAGCCAGTCGACCACCGAGTCGTCGTCGATTGCCAGTCGATTGGCCGCGGTCACCAGCGCCGCCCGTGCCGGTAGAGGATCATCGGCGGCTGCCTTCAATGGAGTCGCTCGCTGACCGCGGGTGATCCAACTCACTCGCGTGGCGGACGACTCCGTGGCCGACTCAGCCAATTCCGCCAAGCCGGCCAACGCCACCACCACCGTCGCCGCCGAATGTCCGCTGCCGACCACCAGCGTGTGCCGGCCTGCGAACCGCTCGGCCCCTTCGCCACCCACGTCGGGGATCTCGTAGTCGCCAACCTCCATCACACGCCGCTCACCCACACAGCAGATCCCCCCTGCCCCGATCGGGTTGTGAGTGCCCCAGGTCCCCGAACAGTCCAGGACCACGTCGGCCCGCTCCACGCTCTCGCCCGCAGGCCCCTCGATCAACAACAGGAACCGGTCCCGCGTCTCCGAACGCCGACCCACCAGGTGGTGTTTCCAGGTCGCCTCGCGACTGATCGCCACCACCGAGGAGTGCTCATGAATCACCGACTGCCGGCCCACCGACCGAGCCAATGGTTCCAGGTACAACGTGGCAAACGCCTCGCCACTCAGCAAAGCATCGTCATCGGGTCGATCCGCCCCGACCGCCCGCCGACCAGCCGACGACGAGTTCATCACGAACGGACTGAACAGCTCCACGTGACCCCATCGCTTCACGTTTGAGGCCACTGTGTCGCGTTCGTGGACAACCGTCTCGAACCCGGCCGCACTCAAGCGAAGCGCGGCTTCCAGCCCGATGGGACCTGCTCCGATGATGACGACTCGTGGTGATGGCTTCGTAGACATATCACCGGTTCGGTGAGCACGCAGCGGAATTCACAAGAACTCAGACAGATCACTCGCCAGCCCGAATTCTCACGAATTTGGCTACGGATATCGATCAATGAGCCGAGGGAATCGCCCCATTGACTCCGGAAACCCGATCACAGGCAAACGGCTCCAGCGACACCAGCGGATCCTCGCCAAGCACCAGCTGCCGCATCAGCACCGCTGTGGCCGGAGACAACTGCAGGCCGGCCCGGTAGTGACCCGATGCGATCAGCAGGTTGTCGTGACCGGGGACCGGGCCAAGGAAGGGCAGCCCGTCGGCGGCACCGGGTCGCAGACCCGACCAGCATCGCTCGAATTCCGCACCCGCCAGGCTTGGGACCAGTTCCTGGGCAAACCGGATCAGCCCCGCCACACCCTCGGCCGTGTTGCCCTTCTGGAATCCCACCCATTCCTCGGTCGAACCGATCAGGATCCGGCCGTCGGGACGAGGCACCAGGTAGCGGGATCCCAGGCCGATCACTCGAGTGAACGGCAGGGGTCGGGCCGAGAGTTGGACGATCTGGCCACGGACCGGTTCAATCGCCACGTCCGACCCGCAGCCGGCCAGCACTCTCGGTGTCCAGGCACCGGCCGCCACAATGAACTGGCCGCCGAGGTGCTCACCGTCCTGGGTCCGCGCCGCCACCACGTGCCCGTTCTCGCGAACTAGCTCGAGCACCGGTGCACCCGATATCAGTTCCACTCCGGCTGCTGCCGAGGCCGAAAGCAGCGCCTTGAGGTGACGAGGATTCCGGACCTGGCACTTCTGAGGCAGGTGCAGGCCGACGACCGTCGAAGGATTCAGTGCCGGCTCGAGCTGCAGCAGCTCGTCACGGTTCAACAACTCGACCGAGACCTGCTCGTCACGCCATGCAGCGAACAGCTCGTCGAGTTTGTCGAGTTCATCCTCGGGGCCCGCCAGGCGGATCTCCAGGCCCCCGCAGTTGCGGAACCCGTTGTCGATGCCGGTCAATTCGAGCAGAGTCTCGGACCAGCCTGGCCACAGCCGGCAACTCTCACCCCGCAAGCGGTCGTAGGGGTGGACGGCCGCGTCGGGGTTGCCCGGCGGCAGGATCCCCGCCCCCGCCCAGGACGCCTCGCGGCCGAAGTCGGATTGCTCGAGCACCTTGACCGAGACACCGTGGCGGGACAATTCCCAGGCGATCGACAGCCCGATCACGCCGCCACCGACAACCACCACGTCGCTCATGCTGCCATCCCTGTCGATCGAGCCGGTCCCGGCCCGTCTCGTCGGCTAGCGTTTCTTGCCCGAGAGACTCTGGACGTAGGCCACGGCCAACCGCTTCAGATCCGTCGGCGCGTAGATCGCCTTGACCGACGCTGCCACACCGGTCCCGTTCTGCAGGTTGCGGACAAACCGTACGAATCGACCTCCACCTCCGGCCTTGATCATGAACCTCACCAGGGTGTACCCGACGGCTCCGACCTGCTGAGGCGAAAAGGTGCCGTCGGCAAACAGGTCCTCGGGCTTGGTGAGCCCCTGCAGAGCCGCGACCGCGCCGTCCCTCAGGCCGGCAATGTGCTCGTTCTTCGAATCCGACTTCGCCGCCAGAGTCAGGCCCACGCCGCGGACCAGCCACTGAGGCAACCGGCTGCCGCTGCGCTTCAGAAATGCACCGGTCACGTGATCGATCAGCTGGATCTTCATCCCCGCCGAATCGGGAGTCACCACGTCGCCGACATCCTGCAACACGATGTAGGCGTCTTCGAACGACGGCGTGACGACCGAGTGGCCGGACATCGCGCGAGGCGTCCGGCGGTTGTGAACCACCTGGTTCCACTCGGTGTAACCGAACCGTTCCTTGAACACGACCACCGCCAGGCGTCCCTTGAACAACTGGCCACTCTTCCCGCCCTTCTCGCCTTTTTCGCCAAACATCGTCCGCAGTTGCTTGCCATGATCGTCAGCCCACTCGGCAATCTGCTGCAACCGTGTCGCGGGAACGTCACCGTAGACAAAGAAGTCGGCCGTCTTGACGAAGCGGGGCCGGTCGTCCTTCGAGACGCGTGCCCAGAGCTCGTCGATCCGCTCCTCGCGGAAGTCGTTGAATTCTCCGGTCGAGAGCTTTGCCAGCATCTCGACCTTTTTGTCCTCGTCGGTCGGCACCAGCGACCTCAGCGGCACCGTCGCCGACTCGCCGTCGAACTTCGCACCCTCCTGGATCCATGTCCGCAGGCTGTTGAAGAACTCGCGGCGGATCGCCCGGTTGCCCGGCGGCATCTTCTGCTTGTCCTTGTCCAGGGCCGCCACGCGACGCCAGATGATGCTGCCCTCGAGGTTGCCCGGCAGCACGACCCGGCCACTGTCGCTGCCCTTCATCATCGATTCGAAGGTCAACAGCGAGAACCCGCCGCGACCATTGC
>CAUZEQ010000348.1:0-4640 GCA_963578885.1 Planctomycetota bacterium | reverse complement strand
CACCGATGTGAAGCTGATCGGCGGCACGTCCTTCGTGGTCGTCGCCATCTCGGCCCTGTTGTTCAAGGAATTCGGCCTGCTGTGCTTTGACGAGGAATTCGGTCGCAGCCACGGCTGGCCGACCACGAGACTCGATTTCATACTGATGGCCCTGGTCGTCTGCATGGCGATCATCGGTCTACAGAGTGTCGGCTTGCTGCTGGTGGTGGCGATGCTGATCATCCCGGCCGCCGCCGCTCGCTTCTGGACCGAACGCCTGGGTCCGATGACTCTGATCTCGGCAGGGCTGGGAGGCGCCTCGGCCTGGCTGGGCGGAGTTGTCAGTTCGCTGTTCGCACGCTTCTCGGCCGGCGCGGTCATCGTGCTGGTCGGTTCACTGTTCTTCATGTTCAGCATGGCCCTGGGCCGCCGCCGTGGGCTCCTCCCGCAACTCCTCAATCACCTCGCCACCACAAGACGTGTCGGCCGCCACGACCTCTCTCGTGCCCTGTATGAAATGCTCGAACCCCGGCTCGAACCCCCGCCCGAAACCCGGCCTGAACCCCGGCCCGAACAGCCCCCAACCGCACCGGCCAGCGACCCGCTGTGCGGGCACCTGCTCGTTCATGACGAAATCCTGGCCCGCCGCAGCTGGTCCGCTCGCCGCCTGAAACGGTTGATCCGCACTGCCGTCTCCGAGGGCCGGCTGCAAGTCGTCGAGGGTGGCTGGCGGTTGACCGAAGCCGGGGCAGCCGACGCCCGGCTGGTGGCCCGCAACCACAGACTCTGGGAAACCTACCTCGTCCTGCACGCCGACATCGCGACCAACCACGTCGACCGTGACGCCGACCTGATCGAACACGTGCTCGACCCCGGCCTCGTCGAGCAACTGCTCGAAGCCGTCTCGCAACGGTACCCGCACATGAGCATGCCACCCAGCCTTCACCCGATCGACTCGCCCCACTGAGAACACAGCGTCCCCTCCCCGAAGCCCCCACCCCATGCAGCCCCTAATCGACATCCTCAACTTCCTCGGCAGTGCGTGTGTCGACGGCTGGTTCGATCTCGACAGCTGGATCGTGATCACCGCGTCGCTGGCAGCCATCGCCTGCTCGATCCCTGGCAGTTTCCTGGTCCTGCGTCGCCAGAGCATGATGGGTGACGCGCTGACGCACACGGTACTGCCGGGCATCGTGGCCGCCTTTCTGCTGTCCCATTTCCTCAAGACGTCGGGCTGGATCGCCTCCAGCGAGGCCGACACGCACACGGCATTTGACGCCACCAGTTACGCGATGATGTTTGCCGGAGCCGTGCTGATCGGAGCCCTGACCGCCGTGCTGACCGAGTGGGTCCGCCGGCAGGGTCGGGTCGAGAGTTCCGCGGCCCTGGGCGTGGTTTACACCTCGCTGTTCGCCGTTGGCCTGCTGATGATCCGGCTGGCCGCCGACAGCGTACACATCGACCCCGACTGTGTGCTGTACGGAAACATCGAAACCGTCTGGACCGGCCCCGTGCCTCGAGCGGCCTGGATCGGCTTGGGCGCGCTGCTGCTCAACGCCACGCTCGTCACCTGCTTCTTCAAGGAACTCAGGATCAGCACCTTCGATCCGGCGCTGGCCACATCGCTGGGCATCAACGCCAGCTGGATCCACTACGCATTGATGGCGGTCACGGCGGTCACGGCGGTGGCGGCCTTTGAAAGCGTCGGAAACATCCTGGTCGTGGCCATGCTGATTGTCCCTCCGGCCACCGCACACCTGCTGACCGACCGGCTCTGGGTGATGCTGGTCCTCGCGGGAGTCATCGCGGCCCTGAGTGCTGCCATCGGGCACGCCCTGGCCATACTGTTGCCCCCGCTGTTGATGGCGCCCTTTGCCGATCAACCGTTGCTCAAGGGAGTCGACATCGAGGACCTGGATGCCAGCACGTCGGGGATGATGGCCGTCACCTCTGGAGGCCTGTTTCTGCTGGCCCTGTTGCTGGGACCCAGGCACGGGCTGCTGGTCCGTCTGGGCCACCGCCTGCGACTCGCAGTCCGCATCGCCGCTGAAGACCTGCTGGGTGTACTCTACCGCCAGGATGAATCCGCCCCCCGGCCGGGGCTGGCCTATCCTTCGGGGCACGGATCGAGGATCCAGCGATTCGCCGCCTGGCGACTCCGCCGCAGGGGCCTGATCATCGGGCCGGCCGCCGAACCGGCTCTCACCGAAGCGGGCCGTGACGCCGCCCGGCAACTCGTCCGGGCGCACCGGCTGTGGGAGAGCTACATGGCCCGCTATTTTGACGTGCCCGGCGATCACCTGCACGAAGCCGCACATCGAGTCGAGCACTTCCTCGACCCCGAGCTCCGCGATCAGCTCGCAGAGGAACTCGACGGACCCCAGACCGACCCGCACGGTCGCGACATACCCGGCGACTGACGCTGTGAGGTTGAGCGGCGTCCGGCCCCAGGCTCCCGGTTTTTCAACGGGCTGCTAGTCGCGAACGAAGCGGCGTCCCTTGAGTTCGAAGCGGGGCAGCGTCTCCGCGGCCACCGCCTCGACATCGGCTCCAAAATTGAACGTGGCCCGGATCGCTGCAGCCACCGTGTCGCTCAACAGATCCCCGGCCATGCCCGCCACCGGTTCGATCTCCACGCGCAACCGGTCCAGCGGACCCTCGCTGCCCAACAGCACGCGGAATTCCGCCACCCCCTCCACGCCGCGAATCACCGCCTCGATACTCGACGGGAACACGTTGTTGCCTCGCACCGTGATCATGTCGTCGCTGCGGCCCAGGATGCCGCCCCGCAACCGCAACAGTGCCCGCCCGCAGCCGCACGGCTCGGGATCAACCTCCACCAGGTCACCGGTCCGGTATCGCAGCACCGGGCTGCCGCTACGACGCAGCGTGGTGATCAACAGTTCGCCCTGCTCACCGGCGACCACCGGTGTCAGTCGTTCCGAGTCCACCACCTCGGCAATGCACTCGGTCTCCAGCACGTGCATCCCGCCGGGTGCGGTGTCACATTCCACCGCCAGCGGACCCAGCTCGGTCATCCCCCAATGATCGATCACGCGGGCGCCCCAGGCAGAGGCGATGGCATCCCTGATCCCCGGCACGCTGCCGCCGGGCTCACCGGCAACGATCAGCATTCGCACCGAGCCCGCCACCAGATCGACTCCCTCGACCGCAGCGACCTCGGCCAAACGCAGGGCGTAGGTCGGAGTGCAGCAGACCACCGTCGCCTGGTTGTCCTCGATCAACTGCAATCGAGCCGCACTGCTCATGCCACCGCCTGGAAGGCACAAGTGCCCGGCCGCCGCCGCACCCTCGAACGCCGCCCAGAACCCGATGAAGGGACCAAATGAAAACGGAAAAGCGAACCGATCCGAAGGAATCACGCCGGCAATCCGATAAATCTGGGCCCAGGCCTCCAAGAGGTTCAACCAGGCCGAGGGCGTGTCGAGCCAGCGCAACGGACGGCCGGTGGTCCCCGACGTCTGGTGCAAACGGGTGTAGGCGGAGAGAGGTTCGCTGAGATTGCTGCCGTAGGGCGGCGCTGCGTCCTGGTCGTTCACCAGGTCCTCCTTGCTGCAGATCGGCAACTCGGCGAGCACCTCCAGGTCCTCCAGCCGATCCGACAACGCCGCCAGATCCACAAATCCCGCACCGCTCAATCGATCTCGCCAGAAGGCATTTCCGCCCAGCACGTCCCCAACCAGGCTCCGCAGCCGCTCTGTCTGCAGAGCCCGCAGGGCGGTTCGATCCGAATCTTCAGGAAACGACATCGGTGTACCCGGGAGTCCGAGAGCAGAAGCCAACCCAGCCTCCTGCCACAGACAGGATTGTAACGACCCACCGACTCCGCCGAACCGCTCAAGTGACCTTTTCCAACCGCCGACAATGAGTATGTGGTGGCATGTCTTTCTGCACCATTCCCGCATTCCGGAATCTCGATTGATGAGCGACCCGGCTGTCGATTCTCGCACGTTTCGCATCGGATTCCTGGCCTCCCTGGAAACCGACGACGGAGCCTTCGTCGCCGGATTACTGGTCACCAACCGCTACGGCCGCCCACTGGAATTCCAGTGCACCAGCCCGGTCCGCCCGACCCGGGCCCAGCAGCTGCTTTACGGAGAGACTCTGAGGCCGTTTCTGCTGGGCGAACTGATGGGCCGGGCACTGCTGGACCGGCTAGGCACACAGCCGGACCTGCTGGTCACAGACCACGACGCCATTCTCGATCTCCGCAACCACATCACGATCCCGATGGCCAGGATCGAGACCCAGCCCGATACCGCCGCATCCAAATCGGTCGCTGCTCCCCCGCTGGGACGAGTGCGGATGGGCCGCCGCATCCTCTCGATTCACTCCGCCCACCAGCATGACATCTCCGCATTGCACCACGGTGCCACGCAGGTCGCCGCGGAAACCGATCTCCAGGAACCTCTCGAACGGATCCGCCAGGCCCTGGCTGAAACGCTCTAGGCACACCAGACGGGGAACGCCGGTGGACCACGTCGTCCAGGACACAGCAGGCCCATTCGACACCCTGCAGGTCGAGGCTCACGCACTGCCCGTGCACCTGTCCGTCAAGCTGTTCAACTCGGGCCTGGGCGCCGGGATTACCCGCGCGCCCCGCGTCGATGTGATCCCCCAGGACCTCGTTCCCCCTCCGC
>CAUZEQ010000347.1:0-4654 GCA_963578885.1 Planctomycetota bacterium | reverse complement strand
GTCGTCGGCCTTCTTGTCGTCGGCCTTCTTGTCGTCAGCCTTCTTGTCGTCGGCGTCCTCGGGCAACTCGCGAAAGTTCCGGTTTCGGAATTCGGTTTCGCGGTGGGTGTTGTAGTAGTCGGTGACCTGTTGCCTGGTGACGGGGTTGGAGTCTTCGACACGTGCTTCGAACTCATTGAAGTCGATCGTAAACACGCCGACATTGACTCGACGAGCCTGCCAGAACCCCGGGCTGCCCTCTTCGATCCGGTTGGGGAGGTTGTGTTTGTGGAGGACTCCGCCGGTCCTGTCCTTGAAGGCCTGGCTGACGGCTCCACCGCCGGGCTCGGCGTCGTCGAGAAACGCCTCAACCGGCAGCATGGCCACGTCGAGGGTCTGTTTGACCTGCTGTCGTCTGAGTTGCTGCCAGGCTTCAGCGGGAGCAAACGGCAGGGTGGTCGAATTGCCGAACATCGCTTCCTGTTCGGGTCTCAGTGCGAGTGTGGGTCCGAGGATATCGATTGCCGTGCGGATCCGGATCTCTTCGCGGAGTGCATCAAACGCTTCGGCTTGGGTGGCTCCGATGCGTCTGAGTGTGCGGCGGTAGAGATCTCCTCCGAGTCGGTTGCCGTCGGAGATCGAGTCGGCCAGCGTCGTCAACCGATCGAGTTCGCTCCTGAACAGTACGGTATTCTGGAACCGGTTCGGGTTGGTCGGATCGGTGAGCATTCTGTTGATCTGGTTGGCCTGGTTCCGGTACCTGATCTTGGCTTCGCGACCTCCGGTGAACTGTTCGATGTAGGCCTTGACGGTTTTGTCGTCGACAGAAATTCCCAGCCGGTCTGCTTCGCGGTGAAACAGTTCGCCGAGCACGACGTCCTGTTCGATGCTCAGGGGCTGTCCGAAGCGGGGTCCGATGGTGAAGTGGTTCTGGGCCCGGAATCCGGATTGCTGGTCGACGGCTGATGCGAGCGAAGCGAGGAAGCTGGTGGCCAACTGTCGTCTCTGCTTGAGCCGGTCGATCTGGTTCATCGAGATCGGTTGTCCGTCGATTTCCGCGGGTGCTGATTGTCGTCCGAGCGTGTTGCCGACGATTCCGGCGACGACCCCGAAGAGGCAGCCGGTGACGACCGCGGTGCCCGCGGCGTTGACCATCAGTCCTTTTCCTCTTCGGAGTCCGACCTCGGTGAGGTCCGAGCGTCGGGAGGACCAGCTGCGAGCGGCTCCGGTGGAGTCCTGGCTGGCGGCGATATTCCAAAACCCGAAAGCTGCGACACCCAGACCACCGATAAGGACCGCGTAGGAAACCAGTTCGGGTGTGGCTCGCCATCCGACCGCCACCACGGCGCCTGCGACGGCACCCCAGAGAGCGTATTCCATCGCGCGGCCGCTAGCGGCCTTGATCGTCCAGGCCAGGATCCCACCCAGCAATGGCAGCAGGAACACCGAGAGTTGTTGGATTTGGCCGGGGTTCTGGGCCAGTTGCATCAACGGGTCAAGAAGGATGAAGGCCGCCATCGAGAGTCCGATGACAACGACCATCATCACCGCGGTATGCTTGCGGAAAAACTGAAACGGTGAAGCCATCAGGGTCCTCGATCCGAAGATGATTTCGCGGCCCTCGGCCGGCCGACCACTTGACAGGAGCATTGGCAATTGTTTAACGGTCGCCGTAAACCCTTGGGCGACGGCGGGCCATTGTAGTGATCCTGAAAAAAACGTGACAAGCCCAGCAGCCGATTCCCGAGTCGGCTCGCTGCCCCTGCTCCCCTCCCATACCGGCTCTTTCCTCCAAGACGTCTCATGGCGAAAACACCGACCACGACCCGACGGCACCTGGTGATCGTCGAATCGCCGGCCAAGGCGAAGACGATCAACAAGTACCTGGGCCCGGAGTACCAGGTCGAGGCGTCGGTCGGTCACGTCCGCGATCTGCCGCGTCGCAATCCCAAGGGGATGGACCTGCCGGTCCCCGGCATCGATCTCGACAACGACTTCCGCCCGATCTATGTCCCGATCGACGGCAAGCAGAAGATGATTCGGGAACTCAAGCGAGTGGCCAAGCAGTGCGACAGCGTGTGGCTGGCGACGGACCTGGACCGCGAGGGCGAGGCGATTGCCTGGCACCTGGCCGAGGAGCTGGATCTGCCGCCGGATCGATTCAAGCGGGTGGTCTTCAACGCGGTGACCCAGCAGGCGATTGAGCGTGCCTTCCAGAACCCACGCTCGATCGACATGGACATGGTCAACGCCCAGCAGGCCCGCCGCATCCTCGACCGCATCGTCGGCTACCAGGTCTCGCCGCTGTTGTGGAAAAAGGTCGCCGGAGGACTCTCGGCCGGGCGCGTCCAGAGCGTGACGGTGATGCTGATCGTCGACCGCGAGCTGCTGATCCGGGCCCACGTGCCCGACGAGTCGTGGGAAGTCACCGCGATGCTCTCGCAGGATCCCGCCGCCGCTTTTGGGCTGGTGGATGGCTATGCCGAGTTCCAGGCCAGGCGGGATGAGAAGGGCAAGGGGCCGACTCGGAAGCAGCGGCTGGCCTGGGTTTCGGAGCACCGCGGGCTGCCGACCCAGTTGGCTCTGGTTGCCGCGGGCCCCTTCAGGCTCGAGTGTCCCGGCGACGCGCCCCGGGATTTCAGTGACCAGGTCAAGTCGGCGGCCGAGGCGGTGGGGCTGCTCGATGTCGAGGTCAGCGAGAGCAGCGACCCTGAGGCGAAGGGTCCGGCTCGAGTCCGCCGCGAGGTCAGCGGTCGGATCGACCCCGACGCCCGCTTCCGTGTCTCGGACATCTCGACCAAGCCCTCCAACTCCAAGCCGCAAACGCCGTTCCGCACCAGCACTCTGCAGCGTGCCGCGGCGACCTACCTCGGCTTCACCGCCGACCGCACCATGCGGGCCGCTCAGCGGCTGTACCAGGGGGACGCCCTGGCCGGCAGCGACATCGGCGGACTGATCACCTACATGAGAACCGACTCGACGCACCTGGCGCCCGAGGCGATCGAGGCGGCTCGGGAGATGATCGAGCGGGAATTCGGCCCCGAGTACCGTCCCGAGTCGGCTCGGATCTACGAAACCGACCGCTCCGATGCCCAGGAGGCCCACGAGGCGATCCGCCCGACCGATGTCAGCCGCACCCCCGCGAGTCTGAAGAGCAAACTCGGCGAGGACCAGTTCCGGCTGTATGAGTTGATCTGGAAGCGGTTCGTGTCCTGCCAGATGACTGATGCGAAATGGGAATCGACCACGGTGTTGCTGGAACGGGACGACCAGCCCTCTGGTGCGGTGCTCAAGGCCAGTGGCCGCGTGCAGGTCTTCGACGGCTTCCAGCGGGTGGCCGGGGTCCCCGAGTCGATCGAGCCGGTGCTGCCGGCGCTGTCAGTCGGCGACCTGCTGGCCCCGTTTGACATCTCACCCCTGCAGAAATTCTCGAATCCTCCGGCACGCTTCAACGAGGCCTCGTTGATCAAGCAGCTCGAGCAGGAGGGCATTGGCCGCCCCTCGACCTACGCCCAGATTCTCAAGACCGTCCAGGACCGTCGCTACGTCGAGAAGCGGGGCGCGGCGGCCCTGCACCCGACCGACCTCGGGGAAGTCGTCACCGAGAAGCTCAGGGAGGGTTTCCCTCACATCATGGAGGTCGGGTACACGCGTTGGATGGAGGAGCAGTTGGACCGGGTCGAGGAGGGCAAGACCGACTGGGTCGACTTCCTCAGGGAATTCTACGTACCTTTCAGCAAGAGTCTCGATGCGGCCCACGAGGCGATGAAGCACGCGAAGTCCGAGCGTCAACCGGCTCCCGAGGAGTACCGTTGCCCGGAGTGCGACAGGCCGACCGAGTACCGCTTCGGCAAGAACGGCAAGTTTCTCAGTTGCACGGGCTTCAACCTGCCGACGATCCCGACCGAGTACGACTGTCCGGAGTGCGGTGAGCATCCCCTGGCGGTCAACCGTCGCAAGACGATCAAGGGCCGCCCGTTTCTGACCTGCCCCGGCTGCCTGCACAAGCAGAGTTGGCGGAAGCTGACGCCGGAGCAGAAGGAGGTGGTGGAAGAGATCGAGGAGACCCAGATCGACGAGCCGTGCAAGTACGCGGCTCCGATCGATCACCAGGGCCGTCCGATCGAGCCGTCTTCTACCAACGTCGCCTGTCCGAAGTGCCAGGAGGCGATGATCCAGCGGACCGGCCGCTTCGGCATGTTCCTCAGCTGTGCCCACTACCCCGAGTGCGACGGGGTGGTCAACCTCGACAAGAAGACCGGCAACGTCAAGCTGCCGACTCCGCCTCCGCTGGAGACCGACATCGAGTGTCCCAAGTGCGGGCAGCCACTGTTCCTGAGAACGGGCAAGCGGGGCCCGTGGCTGGGCTGCTCGACGTTTCCCAAGTGCAAGGGACGTGGCGGCTGGGCGAAGCTCGAGAAGGGTCTGAAGGGTCGCTGGAGCGAGTCGCTTCAGAAGTGGGAGGCCGACAATCGGCCTGCAGTGCTCGTGACCGTCGACGGGGATCGGATCGAGGAGGGGTTCCATCCGGTCGTCGAGGGTGACGAGGACGAGTCGCAGGATGAGGCGGTTTTGGAGTCCGACGACTAGCCCGTCTGCGGCGGGTTGAAGGACTCCAAGAGCCGGGGTCAGACGCCGGCCGGATCCCGAGCCTGTATTTTTCAACGGGCTGCTA
>CAUZEQ010000346.1:0-4656 GCA_963578885.1 Planctomycetota bacterium | reverse complement strand
ATCGGACCGCTCTCGGCCTCGACAGGCCGGTAGTCGAGTCCACAGCGGGAGAAGACACGGCGGTAGGCGTGGTACATCTGATCGTAGGCTTGGTTGAGTTGTTCGAGGTCGGTGCCGAAGCTGTAGGCGTCTTTCATCTGGAATTCGCTGGTCCGCATCACTCCGAACCGGGGCCGCTCTTCGTTGCGGAACTTGGTCTGGATCTGGAAGACGGTGATCGGCAGTTGCCGGTAGCTCTTGATCTGCCGTGCGATCAGGTCGGTCACGACCTCCTCGTGTGTCGGCCCGAGCACCACCTGCACCTGGCGATCTCCGCGGACGATCGGGAATTGGATCAGTGCGTTGCCGTAGTCGTCGATCCGCCCGGTCTGTTCCCACAGTTCCGCCGGGCACAGGGCCGGCATGAACAGTTCGATGGCTCCACAGCGTTCCATCTCGTCGCGGACGATCGCTTCGACCTTGCGAACCGCCCGGTAGCCCAGGGGCAGGTAGGTGTAGGCACCGGCCATCACCTGTCGGATCAGGCCGGCCCTGAGCATCAGCTGGTGGCTGGGGATCTCGGCATCCGAGGGGATCTCTTTCATCGTCGGAATCAGCGTCTGGCTCCAGCGCACTCTCAGTCTCCCGGACCCCGCGGGGTCACTCTGGTGTCGGGCACTCGCGTGAGTTGGCGAGTTGTCCCGGGACGTCGGGATTCTAGCAAAGAGACTCGAAGCGGGACACGGCCGAGTGCCTGGCCGGTTGGGGTGGGTTGCTGGGCCTGTCGTTGGAGTCACCGGCGGCCTAGAATCGGCTGCGGCCCGGACGTCTCCTGGTTTCTACCGACACTCATGCCCCGCCAATTCGTCGAACACCTCCGCAATGGCCAATCGGTCGACGAGATCTACCTGCTCTCCGAGAAGCAACTCCGTGCCAACCGCAACGGCGATCTGTTTCTGCTGGTTCATTTGAAGGACCGCACCGGAGTGGTTCACGGGCTGATGTGGAACGTGACCGAGGAGCTGGCTGCGGGCTTCGACACGGGCGACTACGTGCGGGTCGAGGGCAAGGTGCAGATGTACCAGGGTGCCTTGCAGACGATCCTGACCCGGGTCAACTCCGTCGGCTCGAATGCGATCGAGACGTCGGACTTCGAGGAGGATCGCAGCGAGGCGGCCGAGCGGCAGCTGGCATTGATCAACGAGCTGTTGCGAGGTCTGCGGAACGAAGACCTGCGGGACCTGATGTCCTGTTTTCTCGACGACGAGCCTCTTGTGGCGGCGTTTTCTCGGGCCGTGGCCGGCGTCAAGATCCACCACGCCTTCCGGGGCGGGTTGCTGGAGCATGTCACCACGCTGCTGGAGGCTGCCGAGGGGATCGTGGCGCTGTATCCGTTCCTGGACCGCGACCTGCTGCTGGCCGGGGTCTTCCTGCACGATTTGGGTAAGGTCCGTGAGATCTCGGTGGAGGGCACGTTGACCTACACCGACGAGGGCCAATTGCTGGGACACATCGTGCTGGTGCTGGAGGACCTGGAGAAGAAGGTCGGCGAGTTTGCCGAGCGGACCGGTCGCGAGTTTGACCGCGACCTGTTGATGCAGCTCAAGCACCTGGTCGTCAGCCACCACGGTTCGCTCGAGACGGGCAGCCCGCGTGTGCCGATGACTCCCGAGGCGATCGCCTTGCATCACCTGGACAACCTCGATGCGAAATTGAACGAGGCGATGGACGTGATCAACAGTGATCCGAACCGGCATTCGGCCTGGACGGCCTACGTGCCGCGGCTGGGCCGCAAGTTCTACAAGGGCCGGGACGAAACGTCCGTGGACCCCTTACCTGGCAACAGCGAGGCCTAGTCGGCGGTGGGACGACGGGGATCAGGACGTGGTTCTGGGCGGGATTCTGGGCGGGGTCCTGGGCAAGGTACAGGGCGGGGTTCAGGTGGACCGTCGGTCTTCGAGGGTCCGGTGCAGCGGACGGCCCGGGGAGCCGGTTTCTTCCGTCTGCCTCCTGTTGGCGGCGGCGGCGGGGAGCCACCTCCCGAGCTGTTCATCGCGGCCTCGGACATGCGAGGTGCGATCGACGGGGACATTGTCCGGGTCCGCATGACGGGGCGTCGACGAGGGGGAGGCGGTCGGTGCGGCGAGGTGGTGGCGGTGCTCGAGAGGTTGACGACCCGCTTCGTGGGGCGTTACTTCGAGCGGGACGGAGGGGGCCGGGTGCGGGTCGACCGCCGGCTGTTTGATGATCCGATCGAGGTGGGAGATCGGGGCGCAGCGGGTGCCCGGCCCGGGGACCAGGTTGTGCTGGAGATGTTGCAGTTTCCCGAGTCGAATCGGGCTGGTGAGGGAGTTGTTGTCGAGGTGCTCGGGCAGCGCGACGCGCCGGGTGTTGACCAGCAGACGATCATCCATGAGTACGGTTTGCCCGAGGAGTTCCCCGAGGAGGTACTCGAGGCGGCTCGAGACGTCGTGGCGGGTTTCGACGACGAGGTGCTCGGGGACCGGCAGGACCTGACCTCGCTGACGGTCGTCACGATCGACCCGGCCGACGCCCGCGACTTCGACGACGCGATCTCGCTGGAAGTTCTCCCCGAGGGTGGCTGGCGGCTGGGGGTGCACATCGCCGACGTGTCGCACTTTGTCAGGCCTCGAGGAGCACTCGACCGGGAGGCCAGGTTGCGAGGGACCAGTGTCTACCTGCCGGGTCGAGTGATCCCGATGCTGCCGGAGTTGCTTTCAAACGGCCTGGCCAGCCTGCAGCAGAAACGGCTCCGCTATGTGCTCTCGGCGCTGATCGAGTACAGCGACGAGGGGGTCGTGCGTCGGGTCGAATTCGCCCAGGCGGCGATCCGGGTCACGCGGCGGTTCAGTTACGAGGAGGTCAGCGAGTTGCTGTCGGATCCCCAGGGGTTCCACGGCCGGGTGGCGTTGCCGGTTCGCACTCTGCTGGTCGAATTGAACAAGCTCAGCCGAGTGCTTCGCGGGCGTCGCTTCGAGTCGGGTGCCTTGGAGTTGCACCTGCCGGAGGTTCGGATCGAGTTGGATCGGGAGGGTCGAGTCGAGGGGGTCCGCGAGACGGTTCACGACGAGAGTCACCAGATGATCGAGGAGTTCATGCTGGCGGCCAACGTGGCCGTGGCCGAGGAACTCACCGGCCGCGGCCTGGTGTTTCTGCGTCGAGTGCATCCATCGCCGAGCCCGGCCAAGCTCAGACAATTTGCCACCTTCGTCGCCGGCCTGGGCTTCAGGCTCGATCGGCCCCAGTCTCGCCACGAGCTGCAGAAGCTGATCGATTCGGTCTCGGGCGGTCCGCTGAGCCACGCGGTCAACTATGCGTTGTTGCGGAGTTTCAAGCAGGCGGAGTACAGCGGGCGTGAGGAGGGTCACTACGCACTGTCGGCGGAGAACTACTGCCATTTCACCAGCCCGATCCGTCGGTATCCCGACCTGGTGGTGCACCGCATGATCACGGCGATCGCCACCGGAGCTCGACCCAAGGGACTCAGCGACGCGGTGGCCACCAGGCTGGGTCGATCGTGTTCGCGGACCGAGCGGCGTGCCGAGGGTGCCGAGCGGGCCCTGGTGCAGCTGAAACTCCTGCACCACCTCAGCAGCCGGCAGGGCGAGACGATCGATGCGGTGGTGGTGGGGATTGAGAAGTTTGGAGTCATCTGCCGGGGCTTTGGGATTCCGGTCGAGGCCCTGGTCCACGTCAGCGAACTGGGTGACAACGAGTATTTCGATTTTGATCGGGGTGAGATGACCCTGACGGGTCGGCGGAGCGGGCGGAGTTTCCGGCTGGGCGACCCGGTGCGGGTCAAGATCGTGGCGGTGGATCTTGATGAGCGGAGCATTCGATTCGAGATGGACGGCCAGAGCGGCAAGCCGGGTCGGACAGAGGGTCGCAAAGGGGGTCGCAAAGGGGGTGGGGGCACCACGAGCAAAGGCTCTGGTTCTGGCCCGAAGCGGTCTTCGAACCTCGAGGGCCGGCGACGATCCGGTGGTGCCGCAAAACGCGGCCGTCGCGGGGGCAAGAGTGGCAAAGGACGGCGGCGTGGCCGGTGACACTTGACAGTGGATTCGACGAGGGCCACCGTGCTTCGGGACGCACCCGCGGAGGTGTCCTATCAATGACCGAGGCGACCGAGGCGACCCGATGACAGAGCCGCTGTTGCAGACTGCATTTCATGCCTGGCACAGGGAACACGGGGGCCGGCTGGTCGACTTCGCCGGCTGGGAGATGCCGGTGCAGTACACGACGATCACCGAAGAGCACACCGCGGTCAGGACCTCCGTGGGACTCTTCGATATTGCTCACATGGGCCGGCTGGTATTCCGCGGCCCGGACGCCTGCGGGCTGCTGGATCGCCTGGTCACCAACGACGTGGCCTCGATCGAATGCGGACAGGTCCGCTATGCGCTGGTCTGCCGCGAGGATGGGGGGATCCTGGACGACGTGCTGGTGTATCGGTTCGACGACGATTACCTGCTGGTCGTCAACGCGTCGAACCGGTTGAAGATTGTCGAGTGGATCGAGAGTCATCGAGGTGGTTACGACGTGGAGGTAGTGGACCGGACCCTGGAGTGGGCGATGGTGGCGGTACAGGGGCCCGGCTCACTCGAGGAGGTCTCGGCGGTCACCGATGTCGACGTGTCCACGATGGGCTACTGCCGC
>CAUZEQ010000345.1:0-4672 GCA_963578885.1 Planctomycetota bacterium | reverse complement strand
ATTGCCGGATTGTTCCGGTTTTTCTCGAGTTAAACTCCGTTGATGCGTTGCGGGATTCGCCAACTCCAGAGGCGGCCTCCCCGGCGGCCTTGTCGTCGGCCGAGCGGCTCTGATACCGTGACCCGCCTGCCCGCAGGTCCTGGAATCCTCCGGCAGACCTCCCGTCAGTTTCCACCGAGCCCCACGCCATGGCTTCCGACACTCCCGACGGCCAGAACACACCCTCTTCATCCGGTTCTGCCGACACCTCAGCGGGCGGCTCGACGACACCCACCTGGAAGGCACCGCCCAAGACCTGGGGCGGCAGGCTGCTGGCGATCGGACCGGCGATCGTCGTCAGTGGCTCGGTGATCGGTTCGGGCGAACTGATCAACGTCCCGATTCAGGCGGCCACGTTCGGCTTCGTACTCTTCTGGGCCGTGATCCTCAGCTGCATCATCAAATACTTCCTGCAGGTGGAACTGGGCCGGCACTGCCTGGTGCACAACCGCACCACCATCCAGGCACTCAACGCGTGTCCGGGACCGAAGATCCGAGGCACCAGCTGGATCGGCATCGCCTACCTGATCGGTTACACACTCTCGGCCATCACCGTTGGCGGCATCATGGCCTCGACCGCCGGCCTGTTCAGCAGCGTCTTTCCGTTGGCTGCCGAGCCGGTCGCGGCCGCGGCACCGAGCAGTTGGTCGGAGATCGACTGGTCGAGCATCGGCATGAACACCATCGACTTGTCCACGATGCTCTGGGGCCTGGTCATCTCAGCGATCGTGGGTGGCATCCTCTGGTTCAGCCTCTACGGCGTCCTCGAAAAACTGATCGCGATGCTGGTCTGTGGCTTTAGCCTCTCAGTCGTCGTTGCACTGTTCCTGCTGATCTTCAGTCCCAATCCCGAATATCCCCTTCACTTCAGCGATGTCATGAGCGGAATGACATTCTCGCTGGGGGACGTGGGCATGCGTGAGGCGGCACTGTTCGCTGTGATCAGCCTGCTGGGTGCATTGGGTACGACAGCGAACGAGATGTTCATGTACCCGTATTGGATTCTCGAAAAGGGCTATGCCGACAATGTTGGCCGCGACACCGACGACGGCTGGCTTGAGCGGGCTCGCGGCTGGATTCGCGTGCTGCAGGTCGACGCCGGCGTCGCTACTCTGCTGGCCACTGTTATCACGGCGGCCTACTTCCTGGTCGGCTGCGCTATCCTCCATGAGAAGGGCGAAGTGCCCTCGGGTATGAAGGTCGTCGAACAGCTCTCGCAGATCTACACCGAGACCTATGGCAAGTGGTCCTACGGAGTCTTTATGTTTGGAGGCTTCTGCACGCTCTTCTCAACGATCGTCGTCGTCGTTGCCGCTTCGGGAAGAATGTGGACAGACTTGCTCTCAAGCATGGGAATGATCAAGTACGAGGACCCTCGGGAACGACGCAAGTACAACCGCATCTTTCAAAACCTGTATCTGGGTGCGTTCCTGCTGCTGACCATCTTTGCCGCGACGACCGGCATCGACCCAGCAAAGCTCGTTATCCAAGGCCAGTACATCAACGGCCTCGTCAACACGCCGCTGTTGATGTTCGGAATCCTGTTCCTGGCCTTCTTCAGCACCGACAAGCGGCTGCGAATGGGAATTGTGTCGGCCGTGTTGCTGGTCGTCACGGCACTTGCGATCTACGCATGCGTGCTGACCGAGGTCCTCAACAAGATCTTCCCAGGCCTGATCGGCGGTGGCGGCGACTAGGCATCATCACCAACCGCGCTGATACCGCGTGTTGTATTTCCTGTGCAGAGCGTCGCGGACGCCGACGGGGCGACCCGTTGTCGGCACGGGAACCACCGTGCTCCCCTGGCCGGTATAAAGATCCATATCCTTGCACCAGCCGACCGTCTCGAGCACCAGCCGCCGAGTCCAGCCCGCCGGAACCGCAACCTCGGCCGCTTCAAACTCGAAGTGAATCTCCTCGCCGGGCCCGAAGATCGCCACCGCGTCATCGGCCACCCCCACCAGCTCCTCGACCCTCCCGAACCGGGTATAGAAACCCGCCGGGTCGATGATCTCCGGATGTGCCGCCCGGGTCGCGTAGTCGAAGTGAGGCCGGAACTGCTCACGCAACTGCCGCACCATGAACCCGCTCTCACGCAACTCGGCACCGGCCAGCTTCAGCTCACGCCTGGTCAACTGCGGGCACTCCTCGTGCCGCACCACCGTCAACCGGTCCCAGTACACCTCCAGGTTCGTCCTCAGCCGCAACGCCCGGGTCCCCTCGGGCAACTTCTCCCTGGGCAGTTTCAGGGTCATCTGTCGAGGCATCCCGCCGGGGTAGCCGAACTCTGCGGCCAACTCGACCCAGTTCCCCTGTGCATCCCGAGCCTCCAGCGTCGGCGGCTCGAACGCCGCGCCGGCCTGCCAGGCCGAAAACGCCGTCTGCGAATACGGGAACTCGACCCAGCCATCGGCCAGCAGCACCGGCTCGCCCGGCCCCCGATCCAGAGGCTCGGCAAACTCCATCACCAGCACGTGCTCGCCGGCCAGCCGGCCCAGGAATCGATCGTCCAGCTGGCCCACGTCGGCCGCCTGCTGATCCACACGTCGAACCCGACCCGTCACATCCTCGCCCCGCTCATTGGTCACTCGACTCGGAGCCTGCTCGAGGCGGTAGGTGATCGGTAGCCCGCTGGGATCCGGCAACGACGTGGCCAGGCGTTCGTCGAGCACCATCTGCCAGCCCGCGGGCAAGTCCCAGGCGACCAGTCCCACCCGGTCCAGGTAGGTCAACTCGGGCATCGGCTCGGTCAGCTTCAGTCTCAACCGACCATCCAGCGGCTTCAACAACCCCGCCGGCAGCAGGAAGTTCTCGGTCGGATCCGCCGGAGCATAGGTGCCCGGTTCGACCAGGTAGCCCAGGCCGCCCACCCCCAACAGGTCGCTGACAAACCGGTACTGCGTGCCGTCCCAAACGAACAGCACCGGGCAACTGGTCGGCATCAGGTCGACCTCCTCGATCGCGTGGCGTCTCCCGGTGACCACCCCCAGCTCGCCCTGTGTGACCCCTTCGGACCAGACAATCTTGATGAAGTCGGCCCGCTCGAGACCGCCGAGTCCCAGGGCCACCGGCTGCAGGCTCTGGCCGGACCCCGAATCGGCCGGCAGCGAATCGGCCCGCAGCGTGCGGCCCGCGGCCCGGGCCAGCACGATGGTGCCCAGCCCCGAGGCGTTGGAGCGTTCGCGGTATCTGCCCTTCTTGCGTCCCGAGAGTGCGATCGTAACAAAGGGATGGCGACCGGTTCCGGCGGTCCAGACCAGAGGTGCCCCGTCGACAACCGTGCCGACGATCGCCGGGCCGCGGGCGTCATCGAGCACGACCGCGGTCCACGCACCCAGAGCGTCATGTTCGCCCGAATCAGCCAACTCGATCAGCTTCATGTCCTTGGCGTCTTTGACATCTTTTTCGTCAAGAGGCAGCTTCCAGGCCGACCAGCCACTGGTGCCCACCAGCAACTCGACCCGGCCGTCGCCGGTGACGTCTGCCAGGGCGATCCGAGGCGACCCGCCGCCGATCGTTCCCTCGACGTCGCCAAAACCCAGCAGCATCTTGTCCCACGTCCCATCCGGCTTCCGCGTCCAGCGGACCACCGAGCCGGAATCGATCGCGTACAGCTCAACCTGGCCATCGGCATTCGAGTCACCGGCCACCGCCGCGGCTGTTGCCGCACCGGCCAGCTCGCCCAGCTTCGTGTCCACGTGGTATCGCCACGCCCGGTCGTTGTAGAGCAGCACGTTGCCCGAACGCTTGCCGCCGGGCTTGTCCGGGGGGCCCAGGGGGCCCAGCAGCAGGATGTCCAGGTCGCGGTCGCCATCAAAATCGGCGACCACCGCCGATGCCGAAACGGCTCCCGAACGATCCACGCCCACCCGGGCACTGATGTCCTCGAACGTGCCGTCGCGGTTGTTGTTGAGCAACTGGGCGGGCCGGTCACGATGGATCAGCAACAGGTCCAGGTCGGCGTCGTGATCGAGATCCAGGCAGACACCATTGATGGTCTCACCCTCACTCCCGGCCACCTTCGACCTGGCCGTGATGTCCTCCCACTGGCCCGCCTTCACCTGCCGCCACAACTGGTTGGGGCCCTTGCGGCACAGGTAGACATCCAGCAACCCGTCGTTGTCGAAGTCGCCCCACAGCGGAGCGGTCACGTCGGAGATCTTCGCCAGGGGGTGGTCCTTGTCGAGAGTAAAGCCGTCGAGACCCTTGCTGGAGTCGGCTCCCAGCATCACCAGGTTCCCTGTGGCGGTGACCACGAACAGGTCCTGGTGCCCGTCGGCGTTGATGTCGCAGGTCGTCAGAGCCGCACCGGCTGGTACCTGGACGGAAGCGGCCACGGGGATCGCCGCGGGGGGATCGAACAGAGGGCCGTCGGGGGGACCCGCCGCCTGGGACTTGCCGTCGGCAAGCCCCACGCGGATCGCCATCGCCTTGGGACCCATCAGCGTGTACTTGTAGGCAAAGGAGACCGAGAGCGGATGCTCGTTGAGCAGCTTGAACTCGTCCATGTGCTTCATCGCGTCATCGAACCCGCCGTCGACCTGACGCAGCAGGTCGAAGCAGCGGTAGTGAGCCGATTGGAAGTACGGCTCAAGTTCCAGCGCCTTCAGGTGCAACTGCACCGCTCGGACCG
>CAUZEQ010000344.1:0-4715 GCA_963578885.1 Planctomycetota bacterium | reverse complement strand
CCCGTGCTGTGCTACGGACTCCGAACCGACTTCCAGGGACAACTCTTCGAAGGCAGCCAGCACCTGCTCGCCTGGGCCGATAACCTCGTCGAAATCAAGACCATCTGCCACTGCGGCAGCAAGGCCCCCATGGTGCTGCGACTCGATGGACAGGGTCGAGTCGTCAAGCAGGGAGAACAGATCAAGATCGGCGGCAACGAGTCCTACCAGGCCGTCTGCCGCAAACACTTCAAACTCGGGATGGCCACTCGAGACCACGCCGAACTGCCCTTTGACGACCCACCCGATCCCCACCACGAACACGACCAGGACCAGGACCAGCCAGCATGATCCGCACAGACAAACCCAATCGGGCACTACGTAAAGCTGGACAAGCAAAGTAGACTGGAAATAATACAGAAACCCTGTCGATCGGAACGATTCTGAGACTGATCGCTTTCTCGAGACACGACACGCGAGACACGAGACATCTCAAGTTACACATCACGGATCACGCATCACGGAACTGGTGCCCCCCTGAGGCTGGGAGAGAGAGAATGACCATGCGACGTCACCTGCGGACGACCCTGTGCGGCCTGGCGGCCGTATTGGGCCTGATGAGTGTGCTCCACGAGTCTTCGGCGAGGGCCGGTGACAAGCCCACCACGTTGATCCCCGGATATGTTGACGCCGACGGGACCGTCCACCCCGAGAAACTGCTCTCCTACGTCGACGCCCTGCATCGAGCGGCCGACGCCGACGTGGCCGAAGCACGCATCGCACAACTCCAAGCCCACCTCTCGCAGGTCGTCGCCACCCTCGGCCAGACTCGAGATCTGCTGGCCAGGCAGACCCAGCTCGCCGAGAACCGCGGCAAGGAGATCGCTCGCGTGGCCAGCCTCCACAAGGCAGGCCAGACCGCCCGCGCCTCGCTCCGGCAATCCGACCGCTCACGACTGCAGTCGGAATTCGGCGAATTGATCACGTCGCTCCAGCAGTCCCAAACCCAGGGCGCCCGGCTGGCAACCACACTCGCCTCGACGACCGCCGAGCGAGACGCCTCGCGGCAGCAGGTCACTCAACTGACCGCCGCCAACGGCAAACTCGATGCCCAGTTCAAGTCGACTCGCACACAGCTCGCCAGCACCAGGAAGTCACTCGACATTACACGCAAATCCCTGGCAGCGACCTCCGACAAGCTGAAGGCGTCCGCGGCGGAACTGACCAAGTCGCAGCAGCAGCTGAAGGCGGCCAAGACCAAGGCACAGGCTGATCTCAAGGAACTCGCCGACAAGTCGAAACCGGTCACTGTCGAGCCCGACACGAAATCACAGGACGGCAAGGACCCTAAGGACGACGACGAGAACCCAAAGCCCGCCGACAAGCCCAAGGCGGCTCCCGAGGTCGAATCCGACGACGAGGGGTCCTGATCGACGTCGGCCGCTGCTGCGACGACTACGCCGTCGCCTCGCGGTCCCGACCGATCAACTCGGCGATCTGAACCGCGTTGGTCGCAGCCCCTTTACGCAGGTTGTCCGAGACACACCAGAAGGACAACCCGTTGGGATGCGACAGGTCGCGGCGGATGCGGCCGACGAACACCTCGTCCTTCCCGCTGCACTCACTCGGCAACGGGTAACAGCCGTTGGGTGTGTCGTCGAGCACCGTGATCCCGGGAAACGCGGCGAACAGCTCCCGAGCCTGCTCGGGCGAAATCGCCCGCTCGGTCTCAACCGTGATCGACTCGCTGTGACCGTTGGCCACCGGGATCCTGACGCAGGTGGCGGCTATCGGCAGGTCGTCCACCCCCAGGATCTTGCGGGTCTCATACACCATCTTCAGCTCTTCGCTGGTGTAGCCCTCTTCCCCGACGCTGCCGATCTGGGGAATCGCGTTGAAGGCGATCGGGTGCGAAAACGCCCGGTAGCGATAATCCTCACCGGCCAGCTGGGCTCGAGTCCCCTCGATCAGGTCCTCGGTCCCCTGCACTCCCGCACCGCTGGTCGCCTGGTACGTGCTGACCAGCACCCGCGTCAGCCGAGACGCATCGTGCAGCGGCTTGAGTGCCATGACCATCTGGGTGGTTGAACAGTTCGGGCTGGCGATGATCCCCTCGGCCGACAACGCCGCCTCGGGGTTGATCTCCGGCACCACCAACGCCACCTCCGGCTTCATCCTCCAGTACCCCGACTCGTCGATCACCGTCGCACCGGCTGCAACCGCCGAGGGCAGAAACTCGGCCGCCACTGGGTCGGGCGTGCTCGAGAGCACCAGGTCGACCCCTGCAAACGCCTCGTGAGTCAACTCCTCGATCACCAGCTCCTGGCCACCAAATGCGACCGACTTGCCGGCACTGCGGGCCGAAGCGAGCAGCCGGAATCGTTGCGCAGCAAATTGCCGCTCCTGGAGCAGCTCGAGCATGATCCGGCCCACTGCGCCGGTTGCTCCCAGTACCGCGACCGTGCCAAACATCATGTCTCGATCTGCCTCGATCTGTCTCTATCTGACAAAGTCTGCCGCAGCTCGAACCTGCCCGGGAACAGCCCGGCGGCCCTCCTCACTCGACACTCACCGGCCCCCTGCGGTCCGGTTCACCGACCTGTCGAGTCTTCTCACCCGTTGATATACTCCGACCGGTTTCTCATCAAGACCTGTACCCCGGAAGATGGATCGACGCGATGAAGGTTCTTGTCGTGGGCCAGGGCGGTCGCGAACATGCCCTGGCCTGGAAACTGGCCCGCAGTGAATCGGTGACCGACGTCTACTGTGCACCGGGCAACGCGGGGATCGCAGAGGATGCCACCTGCGTCGACATCGCGCCCGCTGACATCAGTGCGCTGGTCAGTTTTGCAAAGGACACCCCCATCGATCTCACGGTGGTCGGCCCCGAAGCTCCCCTGGTCGACGGACTCGTCGACGCCTTCGCCGAGGCGGGCCTGAGTGCCTTTGGCCCCTCCGCGGCGGCGGCGGCTCTCGAAGGCAGCAAGGCCTACGCCAAGGAGATCATGCATCGCGGAAACGTGCCCACGGCCGACTCCACCGTGTTCGAAGACATCGCCGACGCACGACACTTCCTGCGGGAACGGGAAGACCAGGCCTGGGTCGTCAAGGCCGACGGGCTCGCCGCCGGCAAAGGTGTGCTCATGTGCGCCACCCGCATCGAGGCGCTCGAAGCCGCCGAGGGGATGCTCGTCGATGACGACTTCGGACCCGCCGGTGCGCGGATCCTGATCGAAGACTCGCTCGTCGGAGAAGAGGCCAGCATCCTGGCGCTGGTCGACGGCAACACCATCGTCTCGCTCGAAGCCTCACAGGATCATAAGCGGGCCGGAGACGAGGACACCGGTCCCAACACCGGAGGCATGGGAGCCTACTCGCCCGCGCCGCTGGTCACCGCGGACCTGCTAGCGGAGATCGAGGAGAAGATCCTGGTCCCGACCGTGCACGCCATGAAACTCGCCGACACACCCTTCCGCGGACTGCTCTACGCCGGGCTGATGATCACCAGGCAGGGACCCAAGGTGCTCGAATACAACGTCCGCTTCGGCGACCCGGAAGCTCAGCCGGTGCTGATGCGATTGAAGTCGGATCTCGGCCTCGCCTTGATGGCCGCTGCCGAGGGACGACTCGATGAGTTCGGACCCCTCGAATGGGACCCCCGCCCGGCCGTCTGCGTCGTGATGGCCTCGGATGGCTATCCCGGCTCTTACGAAACCGGGCACACCATCCGGGGAATCGAGGAAGCCAATGCGCTGCCGGACGTCCAGGTGTTTCACGCCGGCACCACCACTTCTGACGGCGAGGTGCTCAGCAACGGCGGTCGAGTGCTCGGAGTGACAGCCCTGGGCGATCACCTCGCCGATGCCAAGCGGCGGGCCTACGAAGCAGTCCGCTGCATCCGCTGGGATGGAGCCTGGTGCCGCAAAGACATCTCGGACAAGGCCAGAGAATTGTGAACCCCAAAGAGCCAGCCCCCATGAGTCGCCTGCTACGCCGCTTCGCAATTCTTACCGGGCTCCTGCTGCTGATCGGCAACCGGGCCGCTCAAACTGTCTCCGCCGGGGTCCCCAATATCGTCGTGATCCTCGCCGATGACATGGGCTACGGAGACGTACAGGCTCTGAACCGCACGTCCCGGATCCCCACCCCGCACCTCAATCGTCTCGCGCAGTCGGGAATGACCTTTACCGATGCCCACACCCCTTCGGCCGTCTGTACCCCCACCCGCTACGGACTGCTGACGGGTCGCTACTGCTGGCGGAGCCGATTGAAGTCCGGAGTGCTCAACGGCTATGGCACACCGTTGATCGAACCCAACCGGCCCACCATCGCCTCGTTCCTCAAGTCCCACGGCTACCGCACCGGCATCGTCGGCAAGTGGCACCTCGGACTCGATTTTACCAGGCTGCCGCAGAAGCAATCGAATTCCGACGCGGGGAATGCCGCGGCACAGGACAAGAAGAAAAAGAAGAAACGCCGCCGCGCCGCCGCGCCTCGACTGGACTTCAGCAAGCCGATCCTCGACGGCCCCAACCGCCGTGGCTTCCACGACTCGCTCGTCATCCCCGCGTCGCTCGATTTCCCCCCCTACGTCTACATCCGCAACACCACGATCACCTCCACCGACCCCGTGCTGCAGCCGGCCGTCAAGTTCCCCGGGTTCCTCCGCCGGGGACCTCGTGGCCGCGACCTCGTGATGGCCAACTGCCTCGACGACCTCAAGAAACACGCCATCA
>CAUZEQ010000343.1:0-4715 GCA_963578885.1 Planctomycetota bacterium | reverse complement strand
GATGGGAGCTGCGCTGGCCGCGGTGAGTTGCTCGGCCGCAGAACCGGAACTCGCCGGGACATTGCGGAAACTGGACGCCTCGGTCGTTTCCGACTCGGACCGCGACGCGGCTCGACGGGACTGGATCGAGGAGGTCCGTCGGCGTCGCAAGGCCGCCAATGCGAACGACCTGGCGGCGTGGAAGGCGGTCCAGTCGCGTGGCGACTGGGAACGCATGCGTGAACGACGGCTTGGGAAGCTCGTCGCTTCGTTGTCGATGCATCCTGAGGTCGGCCGGCCCAGGGTCCAGGCCCGTGTCACCGGCCGACTGGCCGGCGATGGGTTCGGTGTCGAGAACCTGGTCTATCTCGGCCGGATGGGCTACCCGGTGACGGCCAACCTGTACCGCCCCGAACCGGCGAAGCAGTCGATTCCGGCGATGCCGGGGATTGTGCTGTGTCACAGTCACCACCATCCCAAGACGCAGGGCGAGTTGCAGGACATGGGGATGACCTGGGCTCGAGCCGGATGTTGCGTCCTTGTGATCGACCAGTTGGGCCACGGCGAGCGTCGGCAGCATACGTTTCGGACGTCCGAGGACTATCCAGGCACGTTTCGACGCAGCCGACAGGACTACTACTTTCGCTACGACGTGGGCGTGATGCTGCACCTGGCCGGCGAGAGCCTGATCGGGTGGATGGTCGAGGACATACGGTGCGGGATCGACCTGCTGGTGTCTCGCGAAGGGGTCGACTCGAAGCGGATCATCGTGATGGGCGCCGTGGCCGGTGGCGGGGATCCGGCCGGCGTGACCGCGGCGGTCGATGACCGGGTGGCGGTCGCCGTGCCGTTCAACTTCGGAGGTCCTCAGCCCGAATCACCGTATCCGCTGCCCGAGGATGTCGAGACGAGTTTCAATTACCTGGGCGGCGGGAGCTGGGAATCGACTCGCAACCTGAAGGGGACCGCCCCGGGGGGGTTCTTCCACTGGGCCATCGTCGGGTCACTGGCTCCGCGGCGGCTGATCTACGCCCACGAGTTCTCCTGGGATCGGGAACGGGATCCGGTCTGGAAACGGCTGCAGAGCATCTGGGGCTGGTACGACAGGGTCGAGAACCTGGGATTCGCTCACGGACACGGCCTGCTTCGAGGCGATTCGAAGAAGGCCTCGCACTGCAACAACATTGGCGCGGTCCATCGCAAGATGATCTACCCGTACCTGGCCCGCTGGATGGGTGTGCCGGTGCCGGCCAAGGAGTATCGGAAGCGTTTCGCGGCGTCGCGGTTGCTGGCCTGGCCGGGCGACGGAGTACCTCTGCCGCCGGTGCACACCCGGCTGCAACGGATGGTCGCCGATCTCGATCTGCAGGCGGCCAAGCGACCCGACCGACGTCGGACGCTGTTGGGCCGCGGCCTGGTCTCCCTGCTCGGTCCGGAACCCAACGCCACGAAGGGGACCGCGAGGATCCTGGAGCGAACCGATTCGGAGGTCAGCGACAACGTGTCCGTGTTTCGGGTGTTGCTGAAGTCACCAGACGAGGTCCGAATCCCGCTGCTGCTGTTCTGGCCGACCAAGAGCAAGCGGGCACGCGCGGCGGTGGTGATGGTGGCTCAGGCCGGGAAAGCGCGGTTGCTGAAGTCACGAGCCAGCGAGGTGGCCAGGCTGTTGGATGGCGGGGTGGCGGTCTGCCTGGTCGACGTGCGTGGTACCGGCGAGACGCGTGCCGGTGATGGACGGACTCGCCGGAGTTACGCGACCAGCCTGTCGTCGACCGAGTTGATGCTGGGCAGCACAGCGCTGGGGCAGCGGCTGCAGGATCTGCGTAGCGTGCTGGCGTGGCTGCGGACTGTCGAGGGGATCGACGCGAAACGGCTGGCCGTCTGGGGAGATTCACTGGCGGAGCCCAATCCGCCGAAGACCCGCTTCGACGTGCCGCACGGAGTCGACAAGCGGCCCGGTGGTTCAGAGCCGCTGGGTCCGTTGCTGGCGGTGCTGGCCCTGTGGCGTGAGCCGAGCCTGGCGGCGGCGGTCGGTGCCCGCGGCGGGCTGGTGTCGTTTTCCAGTGTGCTGGAACACCGCTTCGTGTATCTGCCGCACGACTGCGTGGTGCCGGGTGCGGCAGTTTTTGGCGACATCGCCGGGGTGGTCGAGTTGTGCCGGCCGCGTCCGTTGCGGTTGGCCGGTTTGGTCGATGGCTACAACCGTCCTGTGGAGGCTCAGGCGGCCGAGACGGCCTACTCCGACGCCAAGGCGGCCTATCTGCGGGCCGGGGCCGGGTCGAACCTTGTGATCGATCCCCGGCAGGGGTCGACACAGCAGTCGGTGGCCTGGCTGCTGAAGGTGCTGGAGACTCAGTCGGGCAGCGAGAGGCACAGCAGCTTGCCGTAGCGGTCCTTGACGAACAGGCGGCGGCCCGACAGGACCACGTGAGGCCAGGCGTCGGCTCGGGTCAGGCCGGGTACCCGCGCCAGTTCGCGATAGGCCTTGGGTGAGCGGCCAAAGGTCTCGGCCAGCATCAGGTCGCCGCGGTTGCCCCAGATGATCAGCCGCTTGTCGGAAGTCAGGATGCACGAGCCCTGTGAGCCGACCCTGCCGCCGTGCCACAGACGCTCTCCGGTCGCGAAGTCCAGGCAGTGCACTCCCTTCCAGGCCCAGTAGACCCGGTCCTCGTGGATGATCGGGCTGCAGACTCCCGAGGCGAACGGCTGCTTCCAGACCTCACGGGCCGAGCCCAGCTTCACGTCGTAGCGAGCCACCTCCAGGTGGTTGTACGCCGTCGTCACCACCAGGCTCTGGCCCTGGACCGCCGGAGTGGGGATGTTGTTGGCGAAATGGGTGGTCCAGGGAATCGTGGCCACGGTGCGACCGGCCATCGGTCCGGCAATCCGGGTGACGACGACGTTTCTCAGAGTCAGCACAACGGCACAAGGGACCCCGTCGACGTTCATCGGCACCGGACTCCCGCTGTGCCCGGCCTCGTCCCGGTTCTGGCTGGCCCACTTCTGTCGGCCGTCCTTCGGGTCCAGTCCCACCAGGTTGCCGCTCTTGGCTCCGACCTCCACCACCAGCGTGTCGCCCTGCAACAGAGGTGAGGAGGTGTAGCCGTAGTCTCGACGGGTCTTGCGACGCTTGGCCACTTCGGGACGGCGGGCGGCGGCGTACTTCTGGTAGAGGTTGATGTGCCACAGCGAGCGGCGCTGGGACCTGGTGTCCCAGCAGCGGAGGTCTCCGTCGATGCTCATCGTGAACAGGCGGCCGGTGCGGGGATCGAATTCGGGGGTTGCCGAGGGGCCCGAATAGATCGACTGGTCGCCGACGGCGTGGCGGCCGTAGCGAGGTGAGCGGTAGGACTGCTTCCAGACCACCTTGCCGGAGCTGGCGTCGAGGCACCAGAGCGTGTCCTGATTGGACTTCCAGCCCAGGGCGTACAGACGGTTGCCCACGACCAACGGGCTGCCGCAGCCCTCGCCAACACCTGTGGACCAGGTGGGCTTGGGGTTGAGCCATCGAGATCCGTTCCAGCCGGACGATTCGGGGCTGATGTCATTGCGTGCCGCACCACGCCAGTGATCCGAATCCGCGGCTGAGGCCAGCGAGACCAGTAGCGCGAGCGGTACAGCGGCCAGAAGCCGGAGGCGGACTGCCGAGGTGTGGCGCGAGAAAGTCATGGTTGGCAGTGTACGGCGACCGGCGGTGCCGGGCGACTGGCTTCGCTGCTCGGGCGAGTCGGGATTCCGACTCTGGGGCCGCAGTTGGTAAGATGATCGGATGAACGGCTGGTTCCGAATGCCTGCGAGGAGATGTCGCCTGAGAGGGCTGGCCGTGTTGCTGCTGGTCGCGGTGCTGCCGGCACTCGATGGTGTGGGAGCCGAGCCGGTCAAGCCGGTCAAGCCGGTCAAGCTGGAAACTCGCGTGCGGGCGATCTTCAAGGCCCAGTGCCTGAAGTGTCATTCCGGTGCCAAGCCCAAGGGGCAGTTCAGCCTGGCAACTCGTGAGGCACTGGTTCAGGGTGGTGAGACCGGTCGAGTGATCACGCCGGGCAAGCCGCTTGAGAGCCTGCTGTTTCAGCACGTGCAGGACGGTTCGATGCCACCGGCCGAAGACAAGCGGTTGTCCGGCGCGGATGTCGGGACGCTCAAGAAGTGGATCGAGTCGGGGGCTCCGTTCGGCAAGGGCGGACGACTGCCCACGATCGTCACCCAGCACGATATCTATCCGATTCTGCAGCTGAGATGCGTGGTCTGCCATGGCGGCCGCACGAAACAGGCAAAGCTCGATCTGAGGTCTCGCGAGTCGATTCTGCGAGGTGGCAAATCGGGGCCGGCGGCGGTGCTGGGCAAGCCTTCGGCCAGTTTGATGCTGAAGAAAATCCACGATGGCTCGATGCCGCCCCGACGCGACCTGGTGGCGGCCAGTATCAAGGTGATCGAGCCGGGTGAGACCGAGAAGCTGGCCCGCTGGATCGGTGAGGGAATGCCGCTGGTTCCCGACCCGCCGACGTCGGGGCAGGTGCCGGTGGTCACCGACGAGCAACGCAAGTTCTGGGCCTTTCAGAAGCCTCGTGCCGCCAGCGTTCCGATGGTGCAGTCCCCCGACCGGGTCCGGAATCCGATCGATGCCTTCCTGCTGAAACGACTCGAGGCCCGCGGGCTGTCGTTTTCACCCGACGCCGATCCGCAAAGCCAGTTGCGGCGGGCCACCGTCGACGTCACCGGGCTGCCGCCTCGGATCTCGG
>CAUZEQ010000342.1:0-4738 GCA_963578885.1 Planctomycetota bacterium | reverse complement strand
ACCCTCCACACTCCACACTCCACACTCCACACTCCACACTCCACACTCCACTCTCCCCTCTACTCCCCACCCTCTCCACTCCACACTCCACACTCCACTCTCTACTCTCTACTCCCCAGTTCCCGCTCACGAATCCAGTCGGTGTGGAACGCCCCCTCCTGGTCCAGCCTGCCGTAGGTGTGAGCCCCGAAGTAGTCCCGCTGAGCCTGCAACAGGTTGGCCGGCAACCGGCCGCGACGGTAACCGTCGAAGTAGGCCAACGCGGCAGAAAAACCGGGGACCGGCAGTCCGAGTTCCACCGCGGTGGAGACCACCTTCCGCCAACTGGGCTGAGCCGACTCGATCGCGTCGCGGAAGAAATCGTCGAGCATCAAGTTCTCGAGATCCGCGTCTCGATCAAATGCCGCCTTGATGTTCTCCAGGAACGTCGCGCGGATGATGCAGCCACCACGCCACAACAACGCGATCTGCCCGTTGTCCAGGTCCCAGCCAAACTCCGCTGCCGCCGCGTCCAGCTGCACGTAGCCCTGGGCATAGCTGGTGATCTTCGAAGCGTACAGCGCCTGCCGCACGTCCTCGATGAACGAGTCCCGGTCCCCTTCGTAGCTGCCACCCGGCCCCGAGAGCACCGCCTCGGCCCGCACGCGGGCGTCCTTCTGAGCCGACAGGCAGCGGGCAAACACCGCCTCGGTGATCAGAGTCGTCGGCACGCCGAGGTCCAGAGCGTGCTGGCTCATCCACTTGCCCGTCCCCTTCTGACCGGCAGTGTCCAGGATCTGGTCGACCAGGTGGCCGCCGGATGCCTCGTCGGTCACCGTGAAGATGTCTCGCGTGATCTCGATCAGGTAACTCTCCAGGTCCCCCTCGTTCCAATCGCTGAAGACCCGGTAGAGCTCCTCGTTGCCCAGGCCCAGGGCGTGCTTGAGAATGAAGTAGGCCTCGCAGATCAACTGCATATCGCCGTACTCGATGCCGTTGTGCACCATCTTCACGTAGTGCCCCGCCCCGGCCGGTCCCACCCACTCGCAACAGGGGATGTCCGACTCGGGACCCACCTTGGCACTGATCTTCTGCAGCAGCTCCCTGACAAACGGCCACGCATCCGGCGACCCGCCCGGCATGATGCTCGGACCCAGCAACGCACCCTCCTCGCCGCCGGAGACCCCGGTGCCGATGAACAGCAGCCCCGAAGCCTCGACCTCGGCCGTGCGGCGGTTGGTGTCGTCGAAGTGGGTGTTGCCCCCGTCGATGATGATGTCGCCTTGGTCCAGAAGAGGCGTCAGCCGCTCGATCAACGCGTCGACGGCTCCGCCCGCCTTGACCATCAGCATCACCCGACGGGGACTCTTCAGGTTGGCCACCAGCTCCTCGACCGAGTGGTACCCGGTGATGCTCTTGCCGGCGGCCGTGCCGGCAATGAACCCGTCGGTCGTCGACGTGGTCCGGTTGAAGACTCCCACCGAGTACCCTCGGCTGGCCATGTTGAGTACCAGGTTCTGGCCCATCACGGCCAGGCCCATCAATCCGATATCGTGCACCGACATGCTCTTCTCTTGGATGAGTGTGACACTCGCAGGCCGCCCGCGGGACGTCTGCGACTCGAGCTACCTCTGAATCCGCGCCGATCCCCCCTCGGCAAAGGCTTCCACCTGCTCCCGCGTCGCCATCGTGGTGTCGCCGGGGAAGGTGGTCAACAGGGCTCCGTGAGCCCATCCCAGCCGCAAGGCGGCCTCCGGATCGAGTCCCCTCAACAGGCCGTAGAACAGCCCCGAGGCGAACCCGTCGCCACCCCCGACCCGGTCGACGATGTCCAGCTCGCACGTCGGAGCCCGAAACGTCTCGCCCTCGACCCAGCACACCGCGCTCCAGTCGTGCCGGTTCGTCGAATGGACCTCCCGCAGCGTGGTCGCGACCAGCTTGACCGACGGCAGCAAGGCGGTCACCTGCTGAATCATCCCCAAGAAGGCACTCGGATCGAGCGTCCCGCTCGACTCGACGTCAGGGCCCTCTAATCCCAGCCCCATCTGCAGGTCCTCCTCGTTGCCGACCAGCACATCCACGTGCTCGACGATCCGCCGCATCGTCTCCTGGGCGGTCTCCAGGCCACCGGCGATTTCCCAGAGCTTGGCTCGGAAGTTGAGGTCGAACGAGACGACCGCTCCGGCCGCCTTGGCCGCCTGCATTCCCTCGATGATCACCTCCGGCGTGTGCCCCGAGAGCGCCGCGAAGATGCCGCCGCTGTGGAACCAGCGGACGCCGCCGGAAGTGATCGACGGCCAGTCGAAGTCGCCCGGTTCCAACAGCGCCGCAGCCTCCTGCGCGCGGTTGTAGAACACCACCGGTGCCCGGACGCCGGCACCCTGGTCGCTGTAAACCGTGGCCATGTTCGGGCCGCGGACCCCGTCGTTGTGGTACGTCTTGTAGAACGAGCGGACACCCATCGCGCGGACCCGCTCGCGGATCAGGTCGCCCAGGGGCGAGTCGATCATCGCCGTGGCGATGCCCGTCTTTAGGCCGAAACAGTCGGAGAGATTGGCCGCACAGTTGAACTCGCCACCGCTGACGTGGATCCGCACCCCGCTCGCCTTGCGAAACGGGATCCGGCCCGGGTCCAGGCGATTGACCATCGCTCCCAGGGCCAGGAAGTCGAGCTCGCCGTCACGGGAAATCTCGAGCATGGACGTTTACCACGAAACCACGAAACCACGAAACGCAGGATCGGCAGGGATCCGTTTCGAACAACCGGAAAAAAGGCCCTGCCCGGACGGTTTTTCACACAAGCCGATTTGGACGACTGCCTCGAAACGAATTATGATAGGTGACCGGCAGTTGCAATTCAAAAGGTCGGCCCCGAGGGAAGAATCGATGCCCATGCCACTCACGCTCATTCGACGCATCACCAGCCCGGCCGTGCTGGCCGTGACCCTGCTGGGGGTGGCCCCCCTGGCACCATCGCTCCCCGCAGCCGACTCGGACCAGGTCGTCGTCGAGACGATCAACAGGTACCTGCGACAGGGCTGGTCGGACAACGAGGTGACCGCGTCACCGCGTGCCTCGGATGGAGAATTCGCCCGCCGCGTCTCTCTCGATGTGCTCGGACACATCCCCCGCTACGCCGAATTGGTGACTTTGCTCGACAACGAGGACCCGGACCGCCGCCCGCGCTTCGTGGAAACACTGCTCGATGACGAGGACTACGTGAAGAATTGGACCACGATCTGGGGCAACCTGCTCGTGGGTCGAACCAACAACCAGGGAGGACGGCGGGCGCTGGAGGGATGGCTGCGACGGGCGTTTGCCCGCAACAAGCCATATGACCGTTTTGTGTTCGAGCTGATCTCGGCCGAGGGAACCAGCCAGGGGAACCCCGCCGTCAACTTCCTCGCCTCACACCTCAACAACGGAGCCGTCCCCGCCACCGCGATCACCGCCCGGCTGTTCCTGGGCCTGCAGATCCAGTGTACCCAGTGCCACAATCATCCCTTCAATGACTGGAAGCAGTCTCAGTTCTGGAGCATGAACGCGTTCTTCGACGGCACCCGCCGACTCGGTGCCCGCGACGCATTCCGGCTGGTCGACATGCCCTCCAAGGGGGTCAAGTTCTTCGAAAAACGCAGCGGGCTGACCGAGGCGGCCAAGAGAGAGTTCGTCGACGGGACCGCTGTTCCCATCGACGACCAGGTCCAGCCCCGGGTGCAACTGGCCGAACTGATGACCGACGCCAGCAAGCCCTACTTGGCCCGCGCGATCGTCAACCGCACCTGGGGCCACTTCTTCGGGTTCGGGTTCACTCGACCCATCGACGACATGGGCCCCCACAATCCCGTCTCCCACCCCGAACTGCTCGACTACCTCGCCGAACAGTTCCGCACCGCCGGGTTCGACCAGAAACGACTGATCCGCTGGATCACCTCCTGCCAAAGCTACAACCTGACCAGCCGGTTTGCCGATGGCGAGAAAAACTCCGACGACAATCCCGCCGCGGGAACCACTCCGCTGTTCTCGAAAATGTACGTCAAGGGGTTCCGAGCCGAACAGCTCTACGACTCGCTGATCATCGCCACCAACGCCCACATGACCGGACGCAAGTTCGAGGCGGCCGAGAACCAGCGGCGGACCTGGCTGAGGCAATTCGTGCAGACGTTCGGGACCGACGAAAACGACGAGTCGACGACGTTCAACGGGACAATCCCCCAGGCGCTGTTGATGATGAACGGAGCCCTGATCAGCAATGCCGTGGCGACCACCAAGGGGTCGCTGCTGCAGCAGGTCGTCGACTCTCCCACCGGTGACATCCGACCCGCCAGGGCGGGCAGCAAGAAACGGCCGCCACGGACCAGCAAGGCCGCCAAGATCCGCGCCCAGCAGCAGATCAAGAACCGCTACAAGACGATCCCCCGCAAGATCCAAACGCTGTTCCTGGTCGCGTTGCAGAGGAAGCCGAGCGAGAACGAGATGGCGGCCCTGGACCGGGTCTTCCGCGGCGGAGGCAACGGCGACCCGATCGACGGACTGCAGGACGTCTTCTGGGCCGTGCTGAACTCAAACGAGTTCGTCACCAATCACTAGGTCGGCGGACTCGGCGGTCCCCACACCGAAGCTAGTCCCGCAACCGGTCCCGCAGCTAGCAGCCTGTTGAAAAACACAAGTTTGGGGATGGGACGGGGTCAGACGCCGCCCACAGAAAGTCCCGCTCCACCCAGAACGGCACGCAGGCGGGGCCTGACCCCTTTTCAAC
>CAUZEQ010000341.1:0-4738 GCA_963578885.1 Planctomycetota bacterium | reverse complement strand
CGAGGCGCAGCCGAGGAGGTGCCTGTCCCCGGTTCGCCAGACACCTGTTCGAATCGGGACAGGCACCCTGCTCGGCTGCGCCTCGCGATGAGCCAGTCCCTGGCACCCTCTAGAGTTGCTGCTCGGGCGGGCGGAACAGCACGGCCACCGGCAGCATCACCATCGCCAGCACCGGAAACGTCCAGCTGATCGGTGCCTCGATCGCCGCCCACAGGCTGCGGAGTGCGATGAAGGCGATCGCCGAGGCGACAATGCCGCAGAAGTTGATCAGGTTCATCGTCCCCATCATCCGACCCTTCAGGTCCTCGGTCGGACTCACCTGCAGAAAGACCTGCAACGGCACAACGAAGATCCCGGCACAAAAACCCAGCACCAGCAACACGCCTCCGGCGGCCCACATCCACATCACCGGCACCGGATCGGGTGCGGCCCAACCGATCGTCCACAATCCCACCAGGCACCCGGCCATTCCCCACGCCCCGCGGTTGACCAGCCTGAAGTTGATGCGGTGCCGCGAGAGCAGCGTGGCGGAAATGCAGCCGAACGCGATGCCCACGCCGATCGAAGCCAGCAACAGACTGGTCTTCGCATCGCCGATCTTCCACTGGTAGAGACCGAACTCGTTGACCAACTGGTGCATGGTCCCCCCGACGAACCAGAACAGGCTCGAGATCAACAGCACCGTCACCACCAGCGGATTCCTCCGCAGCAGCGTACGAGTCGGCCGATCGAGTGCACAGAGCATCGAAGAGGTGAATTGCAGGCCTGGCACAGCGACCGGCGTGCGACGAACCGTAAACGAGACCCCCGTTCCCACAACCGCGATCCCCACGCAGCCCCAGCAGATCCACTGCAGGCCCACCACCTGGTGCTCGTTGACCAGTTCCTTCAGCAGACCCGCCAGGGCACCTCCGAAGATCACCGCCACAAACGTGGTCATCTGGATGATGCCGTTGGCCGAGGGCAAGTCCCTGGGCCTGAGCATCTCGGGCAGGATCCCATACTTCGACGGACCGAACACGGTGCTCTGCAGACCCATCAGGAACAGCACCAGCAATGGAGCCCACAGTCCCCCGATGCCAAACGCAAGCACCCCGACAACCATCACGGCGATCTCACCGAACTTGCACGAGATGATCAGCGTCCGCTTGCTCAAACGATCGGCCAAGAATCCCGAAAACCCCGAACCCATGACAAAGGGAATCGAGAACAGGAAGAAGGCGATCGGCTGGTAGTCGCCACCCTGCTCACCCACCGCGGTCAGGCAATACAACAGCACCAACTGCTTGAAGAGGTTGTCGTTGAAGGCGCCCAGCAACTGGGTCGTTGTCATGCCCCAGAAACACAAGTCTCGCGAAAGCGGCGGCAAGTCGTCCTTGGCAAACCGTTTCATCGACATCGGCATCGGCATCGAGATGGCCCAGGTGGTCCCGGCGAGCGACGTACCCTATCGGATCTGCCACTTCGAGAACACCACGGTTGTCGCCTCGAGTGCCGTCGCACAGTCGGTGCCTCTGCGCGATTGCTTTCGGCGGCTCACAGCGGGTGATACGATGACCCGGTTGACGACCCGACGTCTCCCCGGAGTCCCGCTCATGCGTTGCCTGCTTCACCTGGCCCTGGTCTTTGGTTTGCTGCTGGTCAGTGGCTGTGGCGGTGATAACGGAAGCAGCGAGGGTGCCGGGGCACCCGGCCCCTCTTCGGCCGGTTCCTCCGACGGCGGGCCCAAGCAGTTCCGCATCGCCGTGATCCCCAAGGGCACCTCCCACGACTTCTGGCTCTCGGTCCGCCACGGTGCCGAAACCGCCGCGAAGGAACTGGGCAACGTCGAGGTGATCTGGAAGGGGACCCAGAAAGAAGACAACAAGCAAGGCCAGATCCTGATCCTGGACAGCTTCATCGTGCAGGGCGTCGACGGCATCTGCCTGGCACCGATCGACCGCGAAGCGATGATCCCGGTCGTCTCACGTGCCAAGGACCTCAAGATCCCGACCGTGGTCTTCGACAGCGGACTGGCCGACGAGAACGTCTACGTCAGCTACGTGGCCACCGACAACTACAAGGGCGGAGTGATGGCCGCACAGCGGATGGGCAAGGTACTCGGTGGCAAGGGTAACGTGATCATGCTCCGCTACCAGGCCGGCAGCCAGTCCACCGAGAACCGTGAGAAGGGGTTCCTGGAGACACTCGCCAAGGAGTTCCCCGGGATCAAGGTGCTCTCGGACAACCAGCGAGCCACCTCGAACATCAACGAGGCGAAACTCAAGTCGAACTCGATGCTGTTGAAGTTCAAGAGTGAACTCGATGGCGTCTTCACCGTCTGCGAACCGCACAACAAGGGAATGCTGGCGGCGCTGGAAGACAACAAGTTGACCTCGAAGGTCAAGTTCATTGCCTTCGATTCGAGCCCACGCATGATCGAGGGGCTGGCCAACGACACGGTGCACGGCGTCGTGCTGCAGGACCCGGTCAACATGGGCTACGTCGCCGTCAAGACGATGGCCGCTCACCTGGGCGGCCAGGAGGTCCCGAAGCGGATCTCGACCGGCGAGTACGTCGCCACGGCCGAGAACCGCAACGAGAAGAAAATGGCCTCGGTCCTCAACCCCGAGAAACACGCTCCCTAGATGGACTCGCCCGCCGACTCCCACACCCAGCCGAACGCCGCCCTGCTCGGCATGTCCGGCATCGCCAAGCGGTTCGGGGCCACCCAGGCACTCGACGACGTCTCGTTTGAGATCTCCGCCGGGCGTGTGATGGCGCTGATCGGCGAGAACGGAGCGGGCAAGAGCACACTGATGAAGGTGCTCAGCGGTGCCTGCGAGGCCGATTCGGGCACGATGCAGGTCGCCGGCACGCCCTACCTGCCCAGCGGCCCCTCGTCAGCCCGCGAGGCCGGGATCGCGATGATCTACCAGGAACTCAACCTCGCCCCGGACCTCTCCGTCGAAGACAACATCATGCTCGGGCAGGAGGACCAGCGATGCGGGCTACTCGCCCGCAGCCTCCAGCGACCACGTGTCCGCAAGGTGCTCGAGAGACTCGGTCACACCGAACTCCCTCTCGATACCCCCGTCGGCCAACTCTCCGTCGGTGCCCGGCAACTGGTCGAAATCGCCCGGGCCCTGATCAGCGAGGCCCGCGTGATCGTGTTTGACGAACCGACCAGCTCGCTGGCCGCACACGACGTGCGACGACTCTTTGAAGTCATCGGCCGGCTCCGCGAGGACGGCATCGGAGTGGTCTACATCAGCCACTTCCTGGAAGAAGTTCGAGAGCTCTGTGACGACTACACCGTGCTGCGAGACGGACAGGTCGCAGGAACCGGCACACTGAGAGACACCAGCGAAGCCGACATCGTCTCGATGATGGTCGGACGCCGGGTCGAGGAACTGTTCCCCACGGTCCCGCACACAGCCGGAGAAACGGTGCTGGATCTCGATGCACTCAGCGGACGCGACCTGCCGCGGGAGATCGACCTGCAATTGCACCGGGGCGAGATCCTGGGGATCGCCGGGCTGGTGGGAGCCGGTCGTACCGAGTTGCTCCGCTGCCTGTTCGGTCTCGACCCGGTCGCCTCGGGCACCGTCAAGGTCGCCGGCATCGTCCGCCGGCCGTTGCCCGAGACCATGATCGGTTCGGGCCTGGCACTCGTCTCCGAAGACCGCAAGGACGAGGGCCTGGCCCAGGACCGGTCGCTTTGTGACAACATCACCTACAGCCGACTGGCACCCTACTCCCGATTCGGATGGCTCAATCTCCGCCGACGACGCGACGCAGTGGCCCGCTTCATGAGCGAGCTGGAGATCAAGGCGGTCTCACCGGAACAGTCGGTCGCAGAACTCTCCGGCGGCAACCAGCAAAAGGTCGCCCTGGCCCGGGTCCTGCACCAGGACGCCGACGTGCTGCTGCTCGACGAACCGACCCGCGGCATCGACGTGGGGACCAAGGCCGAGGTCTATCGGCTGATCGGGGAACAGGCCGCCGCCGGCAAGGCGGTGCTGTTCGTCAGCTCCTATACTCCCGAATTGCTCGCTGTCTGCGATCGGATCGCGGTGCTGGCCCGCGGGAGGTTGCAGGAGGTGCGTGAGGCGTCGGAGTGGTCCGAGGAATCGTTGATCCACTGCGCGATCGGTGGTGAGGGGGCCGTCGCGTGAACACCCATCGCAGCGACCGCAGCCGACTCGCGAATCTCGCTTGGTCGATGGGCCCGCTGCTGGGCCTGGTTCTGGTGACCCTGGTCTTCGGTGCCATCGAGTACAACGTCTCGCGCAGCGAGGGTCGCCAGCCGCAGTTCTTCACCCCCGAGAGCCTGCAGGTGGTGCTCAATCACGCTTCGCTGGTCGGAGTCGCCGCGCTGGGCATGACGCTGATCATCATCGCCGGAGGCATCGATCTCTCGGCCGGAACCGCCATTGCACTCACCGCCACTTCGATCGCGTGGCTCTACCGGGAGGGCTTCGAAGAGATGACCCTCTGGCGCGAGACCTCGCCCCTGATAGCCACCCTGACCCTCTCGACCATCGCAATCGCCGGCGGCCTCGTGACCGGCTGCCTGTGCGGGCTGATCAACGGCGGGCTGATCAGCCTGTTGAGACTCGTGCCGTTCATCGTGACCCTGGGAACCATGACCGCCTTCCAGGGCGTCGGCCGGACCATCTCCGGCGAAACCCCCGTGCGGGCCTACGGCAAGGTCCCCGACATCATCGCCTCGCTGCAAAAACCGTATCCCGACCCC
>CAUZEQ010000340.1:0-4743 GCA_963578885.1 Planctomycetota bacterium | reverse complement strand
AGCGAGCGAGGGGTGGGGACCGTGGTTCGGATCTGGCGGGTTGCACGCCCAATGCCCCACCGGGCGAGCGCGGGATAACCAAGGGATCCCACTCAGAGAGGGGTGGGGGGTCGGTTCGGTTTCTGGACACTGGGACCTCCTCGGGCAAATGCGCCGTTGCGCGGCTCACTCGGCAGTCTTGAGCAATGCCAGGATAGTCGGTGGTCGCGTCGGCCAGTCCTCGATCCGCGAAGGGTGTCGATGCCCTGCAGTCAGCCCGGATCGCGAGTCGGGATAATCCACTCAGGAGGCTCCTGGGCCGGCGTGATGCCCTTTGAGCGTGCGGTTGACCGCTCGGGCGACGGTCGAGGGTCATCCTGCGCAGCCGCGGGCAGCAGCGGACGACCAAGGGCTCATTCAGCCGCGGTCGTGTCGGCAGCGTCGATCATCGCCAGAACGGCGGCGTGGAGGGCAGCGGGCAGCGAGGGCCATGCCTCAATCACCCGGGTCAGATCAGGGTCGTTTTCCGTCGTTTCTTGGCCGTACTGCTGCGCTATCTGCTGCGCCTCGGTGATCGGGCCGTCGGACGTGTTGGCGTAACTGGTTTGGTGATGGTCGGTTAGCGACGAATCAGAAGCCGATGACACACCGATTGAAAATCCTGGTGTCGGCGGTTCGATTCCGCCCCTGCCCACTCCGTATTGACTCGAGAGAAGCACAGGTTAGCCACCCGCAGGCCGACGACTCAGGACGAGACCAGCTCCAGCAGCGGACGTCCGTCCTCGAGCAGGTTGTAGGGGCGGTCCTGGCTGTCGATGGCCGACAGGTCCTGGATGCCCATCGCGTGATAGACGGTCTTGGCGATATCGGCCGGGGTGACACGACGGTCGGCCGGGTAGGCGGCGTGCCGGTCGCTGCTGCCGTAGGTCTGCCCACCTCGAATGCCTCCCCCGGCGAGCAAGTCGGTGAGGCAGTAGGTCCAGTGATCTCGGCCGGCTCCCGAAACACCGCCGGAACGAGGGTCGCCGATCTTGGGCTTGCGCCCCATTTCACTCGTGACGAGCACCAGCGTGGAATCAAGCAGCCCGCGATCTCCCAGGTCGCTCAGCAGCGCCGAATAGCACCGGTCGAACTCGGGGAGCAGCATCTTCTTGAGGCATTCGAAGTTGTTGCCGTGCGTGTCCCATCCCCCCGCACTGGCACACTTCAATTCCTTCGCCCGGGCTCGATCGGGCATCCAAAACAGCGTCACGAACGGCACCTTCGCTTCGACCAGTCGGCGGGCCAGGAGCAGGCCCATGGCGTTGATGGATTTTCCGTAGCGGTCGCGCGTCTCTTGAGACTCACGGGTCAGATCAAAGGCCTGAGTCGTCGCCGCGGAGGACAGCAGCGAGAAGGCTCGATCCTGGTGCCGCTGCCAGGTCCGTGTTGCGCGGTGCTGCTCGAGTTCGCGGCGCGACCTGTCGAGTTGGCTGAGCAGCGCGCGGCGATGCAGCAGCGTTTTGGCCGTCAGACCTTCCTTGAGGACCAATGACGGGGCCTGGAACTTCAGAGGTTCCTCGACCTTCCCGAGCAGGCACAGCGGGTCATGTTCGATCCCCAGTTGACCGGCAAACTGCCCGGCTCGGATGTCGGCGGGCCCATCGGGACTCCAGGGATAGGAAATCGCATTGGGCAAGTCGCCACGCTGAGGCAGCTTGGCCGAAACCACCGACCCGATGAATGGCCAGTCGTCACCCTGCTGCCGCCGCTCGGCCGGAACACTGATGGTGCGGGGGTCGAGCTTGTGACCGGTGAGATGGTAGTAGTAACCGAGATGCGAATTCGTCGGGTCGGTTCCATCCACGGAATTGACCACCGCCAGCCGATGAGCGTGTCGAGCCGTCAACGGAAGGTGTTCGCACAATCGAACGCCCGGCGCCGAGGTCTCGATCGGTTGAAACTCGCCACGAATCTCCGAGGGAGCCTCGGGCTTCATGTCCCAGGTATCGATATGCGACGCACCACCGGCGAGCACGATCATGATGGTCGACCGGGCCGTCGCAGCAGTTCCGACAGCTTCGACTTCCGACGACCATGCCGGCCCCACCGCGCTACTGCCCGGCAAGCCCGGCAAGCCCAGCAGGCCGGTCCCCGAAGCGGCCAGGAAGCGGCGGCGAGACGATGACGAAGAGCCGGCCGCTGTGCGTGACCCGCGTGTGCCTCTGGAATTCATGCCTCAGCCCCTGGTGCGGCAAGCCGTTGACTCGGCTGGAACTGCCCGAGCCCGAGACTGGCTCAACTATACGATAAACTCACGTCCGGGCGGGACGTCTCATGCGATCCCAGCGTTCCTCCCGCAACCCGCCGTAGGTGGGTGACATACGATCGGTCGGCGGGCGGGTTGGCCACGGCGTTGGACCCGGGGTTTACACCCCGGGCTATGCGCTGTCGCCCACCTGCGGTGGGCTTCAAACTCGGCCTGCGATTTCACGCTGGGCGTTTGGTGTCTTCGTGACTTCCACGAGAAAAGTTGGGATTCTCGTGTGATATCGAGAACCAATTCACGCCAGCGTCGTTTGGAGAGCTGTTAGATTGTGATGGTTCTGGATGGCCGCACGAGTGCGCGTTGTCGATGTCCCTGTCTCACCAGTTGGTAAACCGCCGGCATGGCCGATCCGAGTCCGTCTGACCTGATCGCACTGCTGGCACGCTATGGGGCGGACGGAACGCTCGAGGCCCCCCAGGTACTCTCGGCGATCCGGGCGATCTTGGGTGAGCAGGCCGCACCGGACCCCGGGGCGGCGGCCCTGATGGCCGCGCTCATCGAGCATCGCGATTCGGCACAGGTGCCGATGCCGGCCGTCGATGACCTGGTCGGCCATGTCAAGAAGCTGAGAATCGCTGCTGCAGGACGATTTCACGGAACTCTCGGGCAGCCCGAGCAGGACCGGGCAGATCTTGTCGAATTCGAGACACTGCTGGGCGACCTGCCGCTGAAGGACGTCTCGGCAGCCGTCGCCGAAGACCCCTCGAGCCGCGTCCTCGAATCGGCCATCTCGCTGGCACGCGACCGCCGGTTCCTCTCGAGCCGTCGCCAACTGGCGCCCACGGCCGCGGCAGAACTGGACCGGCGATTCGATCGGGCCGCTGTCGAGTCGTTCCCGGTGCTCGAGAATGCCGGCCGCCGGTTGGTGCTGGAGATCATCGCCGATCTTCACCGACGGGTGCGGGCGGGACAGGGGCCGCAGCTGGAACCCACGACCGCGAGCGGCTCGCTGGCACACGATCTCGATCGGGTCGGGATTGCAGCCAAGACTTTCCCGCCGAGTGAGTCGGATCGAGACACGCGGCAGGACAGCGACAAGCTGAATTCTCTGGAACGGCAATTCCACGAAGCACCCTCCGCGCACCAGCGACAGCAGGCCCTGGACTGCATCTGCGTGTGGCCTGGGGTCGAGTGTTTCGAGGTCATCCTGCGATTGGTCGAGGCCAACCCGGAAGTGTGCGAGCGGGTCGGCCTGATTCTGACCTGCCGCCTTGGTTCGCAGTTTGTCGGCGGGTGGAGCGGTTGGGCGAACGCGCTGAGCCGGGCCGCCGGCCGGAGCCAACACGACCTGCAGCAACTGGTCGGTGAAGCGCCGGGTGAGCTGCTGTTGATCTGGGTCAAACGAATCGGAGGTGTCGAACCGAAGATCGTCAGGTCGCTGGAACACTATTGCCAGGCCCACACCACGCCCATCGGCGAAGAGGACTTTGCCGAACGATGGATCGACTTTCTGCCCGCCTCGGAATTCAATGCCCTGCTCGGGGTCGAACTCGAGGACGTCACGCCGGTCGCTGCGACCGTCACGCCCGTCGAGACTCGGCCGCAGGTCGCAAATCAGCCTGCTGCGACCCGGCCCCGGCAGGCCCCTGAACCGCACGACAGACCAACAGCAGTTCACACACCTGCCCCTGCCCCTGCGGTCGCTGTTGGGGCCGAGCCTTCCGAGCCACCGCCACCCAGCGCTTCGTCGGTCATCTGGCGAGATCACATCCAGCCGTGGCTGACGGAGAACTGGTACCTGGTGGCCGGAGTCGTGATGGTGGTCGCCGGTGCCTCGTTGATCTCGGTCTACTTCTGGGACAGGTCCCCGATTGTGCGGTTCACGGTGCTGCCCGCGCTGCTGGCCGCGTTCACCGTGGCGGTGGCGTCGGCCGGCACGTGGATTGAGCGACAGGAGAAGCAGTTTCGTGGCACGGCGGCGTTGTTGAGGGGTGCGGCCGTTGCGCTGTTGCCTCTGAACTTCATGGTTGTATCGTTGCTGGCCGACACCGACGTGCCTGCGCAGGGCATTTTCGTGGCGGTCATGGGCCTGTCCTACCTGGTTCTGTTTGGCTGGGCTCTGAGGAGGTGGTGCCGTGCGGTGCACGAGTCCCTGGGTCTGCCGCTGGCCGGTTCGCTGCTGGCGATCAACGGCCTGGTGATGATCGGGCCCCTGGCCAGGACCCTGGCCGGAAGTGACCCCGACGGCCTGAAGCTGCCCACAGCCATCGGTTTTCACGCGGGCTTTGCCCTGGTGGCGTGGATTGTGGTGCGATTTGCCAACCGGATTCTCACTCCGGAACTGGCCCGCGAGAAGCGGGTGCCGTGGTTCGTGGGCGGCACACTGGCGGCGGCGTTTCTGCAGGTGTTCGGGTGGGTCCACTTTCAGCTGGGCCAATTGCCGCACGTGTCGACCTATGCCCTGCTCGTGATCCTGGTCGGCTGGCTGGTTCTCTTTGTCGAGCGTCGTGCGATCG
>CAUZEQ010000339.1:0-4747 GCA_963578885.1 Planctomycetota bacterium | reverse complement strand
CCGGTGACCTCGGACGAGATCCGCCGCATCGAGGACGTGATCAACACTCGAGTGGCCGAAGGCGCGGGGGTGTCGACCGAGATCATGGCGCTCGAGGACGCACGCGAAGCCGGTGCCATGGCACTCTTCGGCGAAAAGTATCCCGACCATGTTCGAGTGGTACAGATGGGCGACTTCAGCACCGAGCTGTGTGGAGGCACGCACCTCGAGAACACCGGGCAGGTGGGGTTGTGCCGGGTCATCTCCGAAGACCCGGTCGCCAAGGGAGTCAGGCGAATCTCGGCTCTGACCGGACCCAGGGCACTCGAGCAGGTTCGACAGACCGAGTCGGTCGTCAAGGAACTCTCACTGGCTCTCAAGGCACCCCCCGACGAGCTGCTGGGACGGGTCCAACGGCTGCAGGAAGACCTCAAGGAGATCGGGAAGCAGCTGCAGCAGCACAGCCGCTCGGCCATCTCCGGCACGGCCGATGCGTTGATCGAGGACGCCGAGGTGATCGACGGGGTCAGGATCGTGGCCCACCGGGCCGAGGGAGTCGACCGGGACGGGCTGAGAGACTTCGCCGACCAGTTACGCGACAAGGCCTCGCCGGTGGCACTGATTGTGGCGGCCGAGGTCGATGGCAAGGTCGCACTGACGGCTGCGGTCAGCCCCGAGTTGATCGAGAGAGGCCTGAACGCCGGAGACTGTGTCCGAGCCGCAGCCCGGGCGGTCGGTGGCGGAGGTGGCGGACGACCGGACCTTGCCGAGGCCGGTGGCAAGGACCCTGCCCGCATCGGCGAGGCTCTCGAGGCCGGAGCCGCAATCTACCGGGCCGCCCTCGCCTGAATCCGCCGCAGGCGACTCTAGACCAACGCCACGCCACGTCGCTTCAATTCGCCCAGGATCGTCTCGACCAGGTCACTCACATCGGCCGAACCCGACCCGTCTGATTGAACCGGCTCGGAACCGCCCGGCCCCGAGTCGGCTCCGCACCCCTGCTCGGTCAACAGGCCCTGCAGTGTGACGCTGAGTGTTTCGAGATCGCTGGCCAGCGCGGCTGTCTGGGGCTGACGGCCCTGGCCCATCCGGAAGCCTCGCAACGACGCACCCAGGCGGAATCCGTCTGGGAACTCGGGGCCCTGGATCATCGCATCAAAGAGCGTCACGAGCGAATACTGGACCTGCCGGGCTTCGTCGAGTTTCCCGGCAAGCGTCAGCTCGTAGAGCTTACGAGTCACCTCGGGCACAACTCCCGAACTGGCATTGGTGCCGCCGTCGCAACCGGCCAGCAGCATCAACATCAGCGAAGCATCCCAGCCGGTCAGAAACGAGAACTCGGGCCGAATCGGCCTCACGGCCTGCATCATGCGGATCATGTGAGGCAGGTCGCCACTGGAATCCTTGATCGCCACCACCTTCTCGCACTCCTCAGCCAGCCGGCAGACCGTGGCGACATCGATCGGAGAAGCGAACATGGGGATGTTGTAGAGCGTGACATCCACCGGAGTGTTGCGAGCGATCTCCTTGAAGTAAGCGTAAACCGCCTCGGGGCCCAACTGGTAGTAAAACGGAGCGACGATCGCCACGGCCCGGACTCCCAGCTCGTGGTAGTACTCACACGCCGCCACCGTCTCGCGGACATTCGCCTCGGCCGCTCCCGCCAGGATCGGCACCCGACCATCCACCTGGTCGGCAATGATCTCGACAATCCGACGCCGCTCCTCGACCGTGAAGCGAGTGAATTCACCGGTCGATCCGTTGGGATACAGGCCGTGAACACCGCGGTCGATCAGCCAGTCGACGTACCGCCGCAGTTCCGATTCGTTGATCTCACCCCGCTGGTCCAGCGGAACGAGGTTCGGAGTGAAGATGCCTGTCAATCTGCTCATGACACACTCGATCGAAGACCATGTCTCGGGTCGGGCCCGGTGAAACGCTGGCTTCAACGTAACCGAGGCGATGGCAGACACGGTGGACTGGGTCGAGTTTGCCGGGAGAATCGAGGCAAGACGGGCCGGTTAGTCCGAGCCTGACGGCTACGCCGGTCGTAGGCACCGGCTGCCTCGAGACGGAACTCACTCGGGATCGACCACCACCTCTGCCTGCCCCTGCTGCCCCTGCTGCATCTCTTGGACGTGAGGCTCGCCGGGCAATCGGCCGAGCACGAGTGGAATGGCGATGGCCACGGCCAGTCCAGCCGGCAGGCAGATCACCACCGGGACGCCCCAGCCGATCGGAACATATCCGACCAGCAGCGATGCGATCGCGATCGCGAAGGCGTAGGGGGCCTGGGTGGCGACGTGATCGAGGTGGTCACAGCCGGAGGCAGCCGACGAGAGGACCGTGGTATCAGAAATCGGTGAGCAATGGTCTCCGAAGATGGCCCCGGCAAGAACGGCTCCCAGGGCACCCAGCATCAGCGGATCGTCGACCACCGGGGCTTCGAGCAGATTCCAGGTCATGCCCACCGAGATCGGAATCAGCAGGGTCATCGTCGAAAAGGAACTTCCCGTGGCCAGGGCGATGCCCGCGGCGAGGACAAACGAGAGGGCCGGCATCAGCTCCACCGGAAGGCTCTGACCGACCAATTCCGCCAGGTAGGTCCCCGTGCCCAACGCCTCCCGGCCACACACCGCCCCCAGGCCCCAGGCCAGCACGAGGATCCACAGTGCTGCGAACATGCTGGACCCTCCGAGGTACCAGCCGACGAGAGTTTCTCGGAACGAGAGCGCCCCGGTGGCCAGTGTCAGCACCACGCTCACCAGCGACGCCAGCACCGACGCCGCCAGCATCACCTCCAGGGCCAGATCGCCGCCCAGCACGCACAGACCCGCCACCAGCACCACGACCAGGCCCAGCAACGGCACCACCGCGTTGACGGCCAGCCCACGCCGCTTGACCCCTTCGGGCAGTTCGTCCATTGCCACAGCAGCCGCACTCCCGACACGCGACACCGCACCGGTTGAGACGGCGCGGTGTTCGGCACGAGCCATCGGCCCGAAGTCGCGGCCGCTGCGAGCCACCGTCCAGACGAAGACCAACAACAGGATCGAATAGAACCGGTAGGGAAGGGTCTGCACAAATATCCAGTAGGCATTCACCTGTTGGCCCGCTTCCAATCGGAAGGCCGACTGGATCTCACCAACCTCGAACGCGACCCAGGTCGAGATCACCGCCAAGCCGGCCACGGGGGCCGCGGTGGCATCGATCAGGAAAGCGAGCTTTTCTCGCGAGATCTTCAGACGGTCGGTGATCGGACGCATCGAGGTGCCCACCACCAGCGTGTTGGCGTAGTCGTCGAAGAAAACGGCCAGGCCCAGACCACAGGTTAACTGCTGGCCATGCCGACGATCACGGCCGGGCCGGATCAGCCGGGCGATCAACGCCTGCATCGAACCGTTGCGGGTGATCACGCCGACCATCGTGCCCAGCAACGTGGTGAAGACCAGGATCAGGCCGTGCGCATAGGCACTCTCGGAATCACCAACCAGGTAATCACGAAACAACCGAACGACCGCCTCGACCACGTCACCCCGCGCCACAATCAACGCACCGGCGACCACTCCGATCAAAAGCGCCCAGCCGATCCGGCGCAAGAGCAGCGCCAGACCGATCGCCAATAGCGGCGGCAACAGGCTCAAGGCCCCGGCCGACTCGGTAGCCGACACCGCAGTCACCTCCGCAGCCACCTCCGCAGTCACCTCCGCAGCCACCTCCGCAGCCACCTCCGCAGCCACCTCCGCAGCCACCTCCCCCAGCATCAGCGGCAGTCTCACCGGAAGCATCACGCACTGGTCTCGTGGTGGAGGTCTCTGCTGGGCTCAGGAGACTCCGGGCCAGGTGACCCGGAAGCACAACCCGGTCGGTTCGTTCCGCTCGACCTCGATCCGGCCCCCCTGCAGCGTGACGATCCTCCAGCACTTCGGCAACCCGAAGCCCAGGCCTCGCCCGGCCTGCCGACCCGAATAGAAGGGATCGAAGAGATGGCGCAACGAGGTGGGGTCCAGGCCCGGACCCCGGTCACGAATCTCCAGCACCGACGTGTCACCACCACTGACACCGACCACGATCGTCCCCTGGGCATCGGCCTCAAGAGCATTGGTCAACAGCTCCTCGACCACCACCGAGACCTGGCCCGGATCGGCGTGGATCCGGACCGGACCACTCCCGCTCAACTCAACTCGACCCACAAACCCCTCACGACCCCCTGTCACCCCCGCCACCACCTCGGCAACCAGCTCGCACAGGTCCGACTCGCAGGCCTGACCCTCGGGTGGTCGCGCAAAGAGCATCACGTCGGAGATCATGTCGCGGATCCGATAGGCCTGCCCGGCAATCGTCTCCAGCGCCTGCCGTCGTGACGGATCGGTCTCGTCGCGCAACAACAACTGCACACGACCCACGATCGTCGCCACCGGGTTGTTCAACTCGTGGCCAGCACCAGCAGCGAACTCGGCCAAAGACTCGAGCCGCTGGTCATCAGCTGCCACGCCAACCGGATCCGCTTCCCCGCTCATCGCAGATGCCTCCCGAAGGAACCGCGATCCGTATCGCCCGACGGGATGGCCAACCCGCCACAGGCGGGCTAGGCGGGCACCTCGATGTCGAGCAGCCCGCAGACAGAGGCGAACAAGGCATCAACCTCGAACGGCTTCTGCATGAAATCGTCCGCACCAGCCTCCTTCAGATCGTCGATCTTGTCGGCTTCGACCATCCCACTGATGCAGATGATGCGAACGTCGTCGAGATTCACGTCGCTGCGGAC
>CAUZEQ010000338.1:0-4767 GCA_963578885.1 Planctomycetota bacterium | reverse complement strand
GCGCGGCCGATGCGGCCCAATCCGAGAATGCCCAGCGTGCTGCCCATCACCCGCGGATACGGTTCACGGAACCAGCGGCCCGCCTTCACCCGATCGTGACGACCGGGGAACCCTCGAGCCACGCCCATCAGCAAGGCGATCGTGTGCTCGGCCACGGCGTGGTGGTTGACGCCGGGGGTCACCGTGACGACCACGCCGTGCTCGTCACAGGCGGCCAGGTTGACCGCGTCGAAGCCGACGCCGCTGCGTGAGATCACCCGCAGGTCGGGCAACGACCCGATCACCCCGGCGGTGTAGGGTTCGGACCCGGCGGAGATGGCCGAGACGCCCTGCATCTGGCCGATCAGAGTGGCCTCGTCAAACAGGTCGACGCTGCGATCGACCGCTTCGACTTCGAATCCGGCCTCGGCAAGGATCTCGAAATGCGGACCACCGTCCGCGTTGACTGATGTGCTGAGGACCTTCGGCATGGTGAATGAGGTTCTTGTGCAAAGGAGTGAGCCGGGCAAAACGCTCACCCTAGCGGAGTGAGTTTGCCTCTGCCACCGGGGACTGGCTTCCGCCTGCGGCGGACCGCAGGTGGAGCCGCCAGTCCGCTAGGCGTTGGCAAACAGCCGCCGCAGCGGTTCGCCTCGCTCGAGTATCGGCACCGGGCGGCCCTGCGAGTCGGGCAGACGGATCTCGTGGCCGATCCCCAGCGCATCGAAGATCGTCGCCGCGAGATCCTCGGGGCTGACCGCGTTTTCGGCCGGGTAGGCGGCATCGGAGTCCGAACGCCCGTACAGGCCTCCGCCACGGATCCCCGCTCCGGCCAACACGCACGGGAAACAGTGACTCCAGTGGCCGCGTCCCCAGGCCGAGGTGTCGGGCTTGGGCGTGCGGCCCATCTCGCCCACCGCAACCACCAGGGTCTCATCGAGCAGTCCGCGCTGATCGAGATCGGTGATCAGGGCCGAGTAGGCCTGGTCGAATCCCGGCAGCAGGTGTTTTTCGAGATCGGCGCTGGTGCGATGCGAGTCCCAGCTGTAGCCGTCCGGAGCGTCCCAGATCACGGTCACGAACCGGCATCCCGCCTCGACCATCCGACGGCCCATCAGGCACGACTGCCCGAACAGATGCCTGCCGTAGAGGTCGCGCAGCGACGACGCCTCGCGACGAATATCCAGGGCACTGCGGATCTTATCGGACGTGACCAGCGACAGAGCCTGCCGGCGGATGCCGTGGTAGTCGGTGAGTCGCCTGGCGGTCTCGATCTCGCGGCGGGCCGCGTCGAACTGCTCGAGCAGGCCGCGTCGGCGATCGAGCCGATCGAGTCCGATCTCGGTCTCGGGGACGATCCCCTTGATGCGGAAATCCAGTTCCTTGTCGTCGCAGGCCCGGAAAAACGGGTTGTCGTTCTTGTCCTTCTTGCGGATGTCGGTCGCCAGTCCGTTGTAGGCTCGACCCAACCAGCCGGCGTACTGGCCCGTGCGGTCGTAACCCTGCAGGTGGCCGAGTCGATTGGGCAGATAGACGTAGTCGGGGAAGTCTCGCAGATGAGCACCCCCCGAGTGCTGCTCGACGTACTCGACGACCGAACCCATCGCCGGCCAGTCGGTTTCTCGAGCGTTGACATCGTTGCCGCTGGCAGCGGTCCGGGTCCAGGGATGACCGGTCTGGATGTAGTGGCAGGCGTTGTGGTCGTTGTGCGGGTGCGTCATCGTGCGGATCACGGTGATCTTGTCGGAAATGGCGGCCGTCCGCGGCAGCTTCTCGCTGATCAACAGCCCCGGTGTCCGCGATGCGATCGGCATCAGCGGGCCGCGGATCTTGCTGGCTGCATCCGGCTTCAGATCAAAACTCTCCAATTGGCTCGGGCCACCGAAGAGGTACAGGAACATCACCGACTTGGCCCGACCACCACTCGCCCTCTGCAGGCTCTCGGCCGCGAGCAACTGAGACGCCGAAGTCCCGAACAGCCCGGCTCCACCGATACGCAACAGATCGCGACGCGACAGGCCGCTGCACAACGAACGGCTTCGGGTGTTGATTGTCAGCATGATGGGGCTTCCAACACGATCGCAGCGGGGAACTCTATTCTAACTGTCGACAACCCGACGTGTCATCCTGAGGCCGGGGTCAGACGCCGTCATGGGCGGGCTGAAAGCCTGCCCATGACGGGGCCTGACCCCTTTTCGAATGGGCGCTGAAGGGCTGAAGGGGTCAGGCCCCGCCGATGGTCCGCCTGCGGCCGACCATCGGCGGCGTCAGACCCCAAGCTTTCTCGACTACGGCTTGGCCGCCGGAACAACTCGACCGTACACGCTGAAGATCAATGGCTCGTCTCGATCTTCGATCATCAATTTGAACGTCTCGCGGATCTCCGAGAGCCCCTCGGGTACCGTCACCGTCAGCGGCAGCACGTGGACGCGGCGTTTCGAACCGGAGAGCTTGGTTCGAAAGACCCCGCTGGAACTCCCCGCCTCGATCTTCTCGATCCGGAAATCCTTGCGACCCTTGACCACCACCGAGACCTGCTTGGCCCGACCCGGCACCAGCGATCCCAGCGAAACCACTCCGCCAGCACTCGGGCTGAACGTGAAGTCCGATTCCACGCTGGCTTCGACCAGCACGGGGATGCGAGGCGTCTGCTCGTCGTCGCTGATCAGGACGATCGTCTCACGCAGCAGCCCGGCCGGTGCCGAGGGCTTGAGCTCGATGACCAGGTCGTAGTGCACCTCGTGGTACTTCGAGAAAATCCCCAGCCGGCGGACTTCGGCACGTCGTACCTCCTCGACACGAGCCACTAGGTGAGGTGACTTGACCTCGACCTGCTTGATCGTCCAGTCGGCCCGTCCCGCGTACCTCACCCTCAGCGTGCGGCTGGCCCCCTTCCCCTGGTCCACTCCCGTGAAATCGGCCGAGCCCGGAGCGATGACCAGGTCCTTGCGGACCTGCGCGCTGACCGGGATCTTGACCTCGGCGAACGACGGGCGATCAAACACCACCGTCAGGACCGCGGACTTCCGTGTGCTCGCCATGCGAGTTCTCCGCATGTCCATCGTCACGTCGATCGTCACCACCTCGCCACTGGCCAATGTCGATTTGCTCGGCCGGGCGACCGAGCAGCCACAGGTGGTTCTCACACCCGCGATGTGCACCGTCTCGCGGTAGAAATTCTTGACCAGAAAACGATGGGTCACCTTGGAGGTCAGGGGGATGACGCCGAAGTCGTGAGACCTCGAATCGAACATCTTCTCGGCCCAGTTCGGCTCGGCGGCAACCGCTGAGGCCGAAATGAAGGCCAGCACGCAGGCGATGAGCGTGGTGCAGGAGATTGTCTTGGGGTCGTAGGGTTTTATGTCGGTCATGAATGTCTGCCTCCAGATGTCGACGATAATCTGACGGGTTCGGGAGTGTCAACGGGGAACGGGTCAGGCCCCGCCTGCAGTTCGCCCGGGGCGGACCGCGGGCGGCGTCTGACCCCGGGGGGACGGTCAGTGGCGTCTGAGCCCGCCGGCACAGCTGCCCAGACTCCCAATCGCTCAACCCGCGTTTGCAGGAATCGGGAACGATGAGATACGATGAAGGCGTGCGGGCCGCTGGATGCCTCACCACGCACTGCAACCAGGCACAATCGACCGGAGGTCGACTCACGTGATGACCGAGTCCCGCTCAAACCGCTCACCCCGAGTCCCGCCCCGCCAGATCCTCACCGCGATCACCATCCTTGCGATTCTGGTTGGTGGTGTGTTGATGCTGAATCGAGGCGGTCCGTTGGGCAACAACGAGCTGTTGGCCCAGGCGGCCGACAAGGGGAAGAAGAAGACGGCGACCGAGAACCCGTTCCCCGACCGACCGGCAGCCCCCAGCTTCGAAGGGGGTCTCGGGTGGCTCAACGTCGCCCCCGGCAGCGAGATCAACCTCAAGGACCTCCGCGGCAAGGTCGTCGTACTCGACTTCTGGACCTACTGCTGTATCAACTGCATGCACGTGTTGCCCGACCTGAAGTTCCTCGAGAAGAAATACGAAAAGGAATTGGTGGTGATCGGTGTCCACTCGGCGAAGTTCGCCAACGAGAAGGACAGCGAGGCGATCAGGCGAGCGATCCTGCGGTACGAGATCGAGCACCCGGTGATCAACGACGCCAACATGACGGTGTGGCGGAAGTTCGGAGTCAACAGCTGGCCGACGTTGGCGCTGATCGACCCCGAGGGCCGTTACGTGGGTCAGCAGCCCGGCGAGGGCAACCGCGAGCTCTTCGACAAGCTCATCGGCATGCTGGTCGACTACCACTCGAAGAAGGGCACCCTGGACAGGTCGCCGGTCCGCTTCGATCTCGAAAGCAACCGCCTGAAGCCCGGCCCATTGAAGTTCCCCGGCAAGGTGCTGGCAGACACCAAGGGTGGCCGGCTGTTCATCTCCGATACCAACCACAACCGCATCGTCGTCACCGGGCTCGACGGGACGCTCAAGGAAATCATCGGCAGCGGAGCGATCGGGCGTCGCAACGGCAGGTACGCCGACGCGAGTTTCGATCATCCCCAGGGCACGGTGCTGATCGGCCAGGAACTGTACGTGGCGGACACCGAGAACCACATGATCCGGGTGGTGGACCTGAAGAAGAAGACGGTCAGGAACCTGGCGGGCACCGGCCGACAGGCTCGCTTCCGAGCCACCGGTGGCGGGTTGAGGCAGACGCCGCTGAACAGTCCCTGGGCCTTGTCTTTCGTCAAGGGCACGCTCTACATCGCGATGGCCGGCCCCCACCAGCTGTGGTCTCACAAG
>CAUZEQ010000337.1:0-4781 GCA_963578885.1 Planctomycetota bacterium | reverse complement strand
ACAAGAAGGCCGACGACAAGAAGGCCGACGACAAGAAGGCCGACGACAAGAAGGCCGACGACAAGAAGGCCGACGACAAGAAGGCCGACGACAAGAAAGCCGACGACAAGAAAGCCGACGACAAGAAAGCCGACGACAAGAAGGCCGACGACAAGAAGGCCGACAAACCGGAGACGAAGGAGCCACCCCCGCTGGATCTGGATGAGGTGGACCCGCCGCCGCCACCAACGCCCCAGAGAATCGAGCCGAAGTACGTTGCTCTGGAGACGGTTCGTGAGCAGATTCGCCGGGGACTGCTGACATGGCGAACCGAAAAGCTGATCCGCCTGGCGATCAAGGTGACCGAAGACGGCCCGGCGGGCTCGGAAAACCTGATGCAGTTGATCGAGGCGGTGCGGCGACCGGCGGTTGGAGCACCCGACGGCGAGGACAGATCGCAGAACCGGATCGCACAGTGCCGCAGGATTCAGACCCGGGTCACCGGTCTCGAAGCCAGGCTCAAACAACTCGGCGAGGCCGCCCAGATCCCCTACCGCTCGACCGGGCAGGTCAGCGTGGCCGAAATCCACAAACAGTCCGAATCAACTGTGGGCGAGATTGCCGCCGCGGAGTTCTTCCGCGGGCTGACCATCGAGCAGCAGATCAAGCGAGCTGACAACCGGTTCTCGTTCACGCCGGGACAATCGGTCATCAGCGAGATTCTCTCGAGAGAGACCTCGGCACTCTATTCACTCCAGATGCTGATCCCCGGCGAATCAACCCTCTACAGCCTCACCGAGCCCCCGACCAATGTGACTCGCAACAGCGGGTGGTCCATGCAGCCCGACGCCAAGTACTTCCTCTGGGTCGTGCTCGAGGAGATTCCCGGCCACACTCCTACGCTCAAGGGCTTCGAATGGTCCGGGGATGAGACGCTCGAGGAGACAGAACAGGAGGCGGGATACGAGGTGCTGGTCGCTCCGCCAGGAGCGGATGATTCGCTGACGGTCTCCGAGTGGTTCGAGATCCTCAGTACCGACGGAAAATCAGCCCGCAGTCGTCACCTCGAGGTCAAACAGGTCACCAGCGACGGCAAGACGACCTACGCGGCTATCGAGTACGTTGGAGACACGAAGCTGGAGGATGTCGTCAAGGAATCGATACGAATGAGGTTGGCGGCGGCCAGGGCCAAGGCTTTCGCCAACGAGACTCTCAAGAAACTGATCGAGGACGCCGGCAAGGACACTCCGCTGGCTGAGGTGCTGGCTGACCGGGCCAATTCGGGCCAGAAACTCGATCCGCAGCAGGATCCCTCCGGGGACGAACTGAAACTCAAGGACCAGCCGATCCAGACCGCGGTCACCGCACCATTTTCCTGGCAGGCCGGTTCGCCACCGACGGCCGCTTCGACGGGGATCCCCGAACCGGTGCAAATGGGTCTCAGCCCGATCCCCGAATTGCCGGTGCCCAGCGGTGGCCAGGGGGCCGGCGCGGAATTCATGCGGACGTTTTGTGAGACTCTTGCCGTGGGCGAGGTGGGGGTGGCGTTCAGTTACGACCACACGGCGGTGTACATCGGCCGAGTGACCAGCCGTGACACGCTTGAGCCCAAGGAGTTCGACGCCGGGATCGACTCGCTGCTCTCCAACCGCTCGTTCCAGTCGCAGCGCGGGCGTGAGACCGGCAACTTCCTGCGGGCCTGGCTGGCCGAATTCCAGAAGCGGCACAGGTGGAACGGCGAGGTGCGGGGCGTCAGACCCTAACGGCTCTTCGAGACGGGGCTGCCGGACTGGAAAACTGGAGTCCTCGAGTATAACTTCGACATCGGGGACTCCCATCAGTCAGGCGACCGGCTCGGGTCGCCCCTCGCTCCGGGGATGCCCCCGTAAAGAGCCCCGCTGTCTGCACAGCATCCCCCCCCGAATCGACTCCGCCTCCCAGACGCTCCCATCCAGCCGGCCCACGCCTCCGACACCCAGCAAGAGCCTCTCACCATGAGCAGCGAGATGAACGAGCCTGCGGCCGCGAGCACCCTGGACGACTTGGAGGCTCCCAACGACGGCTCGATGATCGAAGCCATCGGGCTCAGCAAGTACTACGGACAGTTCGTGGCGATCGAGCAGGTCAGTTTTTCGGTACCCGCCGGCCAGGTCGTAGCCTTCCTGGGTCCCAACGGGGCCGGCAAGTCGACCACCATGAAGCTGCTGACCGGCTACCTGGCACCCAGCCAGGGCCGGGCTCTGATCGGCGGCCACGACCTGGCCGAAGACCGGCTCGCCGCCAGCCGATTGATCGGATACATGCCCGAGGGCGGACCGCTTTACTACGAGATGACTCCGCAGAGCCTGCTAGCCTACACCGGGTCCGCCCGGGGACTCTCGAAGGGTGAACTGGCCGAACGGACCGAGTTCGTCGTCTCCAAGTGCTCGCTGTCGAGCGTCTTGGGCAAGACGATCGGGAAACTCTCCCGAGGCTACAAGCAGCGCGTCGGCATGGCCCAGGCCCTGCTGCACGACCCCGAGGTATTGATTCTCGACGAACCCACCAGCGGTCTCGATCCCAACCAGGTGGCCCAGGTCCGCGACCTGATCGGAGACCTCTCGCAGAATAAGACGATCCTGCTCTCGACGCACATCCTGCGGGAAGTCCAGGCGATGTGCGACCGGGTCATCCTGATCAACGCCGGCCGGATTGTCTTCGACGGACCGATCACAGACCTGGGCAACAACCCCGACGCGATGGAAGCTGAGTTTCGCGAGCTGACTACCTCCGACGACTAGACCCCCTGACATCAGGCCTCCTGGCCAAAAGACCCCACACTCGGACTGAACCTCGAAACGGACTCCACGATGAACTACCTCTCGGCTGTCCTCCTGCTGGCGTTGATCGCCGGCGGCATTGGCTGGATCGTCTTCAAGAGCGCGATCGTCCGCGCCGTGTGTCTCCGCAACGTGGTGAGTTACTTCTCGAGCACCCGCGGGTACCTGTTCATCTTCGCCTTCGTCACGCTCAGCGGGTTCTACGCCTACCGCGACGAGTTCTTCACCAACAACCTGGCCAACCTCGATCAACTCAGCGTCTGGTTCCCCGCACTGCTGCTGTTCATCGTGCCGGCGATCACGATGAGTGCCTGGGCGGACGAGCAGAAGATGGGGACCGACGAGCTGCTGTTCACGCTGCCGGCCCGCGACTGGGAGATCCTGCTGGGCAAGTACCTGGCGGTGTTGGCGATCTACACCGTGGCCCTGGCCTTCTCGATGACCCACGCCTTCGTGCTCGCCGCACTGGGCAACCCCGACTGGGGCGTGCTGCTGACGACCTACTTCGGGTACTGGCTGGCCGGAGCCGCGCTGTTGGCCGCCGGACTGGTCGCCTCGGCCCTGACCGGAAGCACCACCGTGGCCTTCGTGCTGACCGTGGTGGTCTGCCTGGTTCCGGTCGGCATCGGAGCGGTCTCCAGCGAATACCAGCTGCTGCGTCGACTGAGTGTCGCCGATCAGCTGTTCAGCTTCACCAATGGCCTGATCTCACTCGCCTCGCTGGCCTACTTCGGCTCGCTGATCGGCTTCATGCTCTACCTCAACAAGATCCTGATCAGCCGACGCCACTGGTCGGCTCAGCAGGCCGCTCACATGGGCTACCACTACGCGGCCCGGGTCGCCTGCCTGGCGATCGCCGTGGTCAGCTTCAACCTCTTTGCCAGCCGCAACGACACCACCATCGACCTCACCGCCGAGGGCCTCTACACGCTCAGCGAGTCGACCCGCGAGGTGATCGGGTCGATCCCCGAGGACGGTGCGATCAGCATCAGCGCCTTCCTCAGTACCGACATCCCCCGTCAATACGTCCCGGTCCGCAAGAAGCTGATCGGCCTCTTGCGACAGGTCGACCAGATCGGAGGCGCGCAGGTCAGGGTGCGGATCATCGACATCGAACCCTTCAGCGTCGAGGCCGAGGAGGCCGAGCAGAAGGGGATCCGCTCGCGGCAGGTGCAGGAGATCAGCGGAGGCAAGGTCAGTGGCGAGGACATCTTCCTGGGGCTGGTGATCAGCGGAGCCGACGAGGTCGTGATCCCCTTCTGCGATGTCGGCTTGCCGCTGGAATACGAACTGACCCGCTCGATCCGTACCGCCGCACAGGAAGAAACCAAACGCCGCCGCATCGGAATCCTCAACACCGATGCCAACCTCTACGGCAGCTTCTCCTTCGCAGGCGGTGCCCCCCAGCGGACCCCCAAGTGGCAGATCGTCAACGAACTCGAAAAGCAGTTCGACGTCGAACAGCTGCCCGCCGATGGCCCGATCGACCGCAAGAGATACGACCTGGTGCTGGCCGTGATGCCCAGCTCGCTGACCGCACCCCAGATGGCCAACCTCGTGGACTACGTCAAGAGCGGCCAGAGCGTGCTGGTGTTCGACGATCCGCTGCCGATGACCGTCCCCGGCGGTGCACCCCGCCAACCCAAGCCCTCACCCGGCGGCGGCATGATGGGCATGGGACGACAACCGGCTCAGCCCAAGGCCTCGGGGGGACGAGCCACCACGCTCTTGAACGCTCTCGGACTCGAATGGGACTACGAAGAAATCGTCTGGGACGAGTACAACCCCCACCCGCAGTTCAGTCAACTCGCCCCGGAAATCATCTTCGTCAGTGCCAGCCACAGCGACGGCAACGCCGATTCGTTCAACTCCGATAGCCCCGTTACCAACGGGCTCAGCGAACTGGTGCTGTTCTACTCGGGATGCGTGAGGGCCCCGTCGGACGAAGACAAGCCGGACGGGATCAGCTACGAACGACTCCTG
>CAUZEQ010000336.1:0-4803 GCA_963578885.1 Planctomycetota bacterium | reverse complement strand
TAGTTGACCCAGGTGTTGCTCTCGGCATTACGCAACTCCTTGCCGATCATCCCCAGCAGCCGACCGGCCCGAGTCGTCAGCACGCCTCCACCGGCTCCGGGGTTGTTCGTCACGGCATCGACGATAAAGGCCGTGCCCTCATACGACGACTCGAACGCCCCGCGGCGAGTTACCAGGGGAGCCTTCGCGGCCACCACCCCGTGCAGCACCGAAACCATCTCGTCACCGGTGGCCACGCGGAACATGTTGCTGAACCCCAGCACCCGCGTGCCCGGCCCGGCATCGGCAACCTCAGCCTCGAGATCCCAGGCGGGCAGATCGAGGTCCTTGTCCTGCAACTCGAGCACGGCGAGGTCCAGCTGCGGCTCGGCTCCCAGTACCTTGGCCCGGACCCTGCGGCCGTCGGACAGCACCACCGTCAACTCCTCGGTGTCCAGCACGTGGCTCCAGATCGTCGCCACGTGACCCTGCCGGGAGACCACGAACCCGGTGCTGTAGGCGTGCAGCCGCCTTATGCCACCGGCTCCGAAGACCTTGACCGTCCGCTGTTGCACCCGCTCGATCGTCGATTGAATCGACTGGGCCTGTGCAATCGAGGAACCCCAGAGACAGGTCAGGAGCAGGCAGAACGAGCGGGTCAGAATCCGGCAGGTCATTGAGCCGCTCCCGTCTTCAAGGTCACCGTCTCGACGCCAAAACTCGCCAGAGGCTGTCCGCCGGAACTGACCCGAATCGTCCTGGGCCAGTGACGGCCTCCCGAATCGATGTCTCCACTGAACCGAATCTCGCACTCGTCGGTCTCCTCCTCACGCTGAGAGTCAAACCCCAGCAACCGCCCCTGCTTGCGGTCGAAATACCACCGGCAGCGGACGTTGCCCAGTTCGCTGATCATGACGTCGACGCGGGCCCCGACCCCGTCCAGCGGCTCGCTGCCCAGGTAAAAGAACTCGCCGAAACCTTTTTCTCGCTTCGCCAGAAAACTCCTCCACATGTGCATCGCGTACAGCAGGCCGCCGCTGCCCTTGGGTTCGTCGAGCGGTTCGGCCGCCTTGTCGAGCTTCTGGTAATACGCCTTCTGCTTCCACGACAACCCCACGCCGACATCGGCCACGGTCAACTGGTAGGCGTCTCCGGCCGCCGTCTTCCCGGCCAGGACCCAGGCACCTCGCGCCCCGGAAAAATCGCCCAGGCGGCTCAAACCCGACAGGACCCGCTTCTGTTCCTGCTGGTTGAAGTAGTAGTTGACGAACCCCTGCTTCTTGACGTAGAGGTGCTTGTACTTCTCTGGCGGCTTGGCAACCGGTGGTCGCTTTCGAGCCGCAGGCCTTTTCTTGCCGCCCGGCTTGGGCTTGCCACCGGGTTTGGGCTTCGGCTTGCCTTTGGGCTTGGGCATCGGCTTGGGCGATCCGGAAAGTTCACTGGCGCGGTGCAGGGCCCGCAGCCGCAACAGCATCTCTTTGCGAACCTGACCGCGTCGGAAGACGAGCCGCAGTTTCGACCCCTTGGGATAGATGCCCAGGATGTTCTTGAACTGGTTGACGCTGCGAACCGATCGTCCGGCGAAGGAGATGATCTCGTCTCCTTCGCGGAGCCCCCGCCGGTACGCCTCCGACTCGTCCAGGATCCCATCCACGACCACCGCCCCGTCCTCACGAGTCGTCACGGTCGCTCCGAGGGTGGCATGATCGACGACTCGCCCGCTACGGAGGTGATCCATGAAGAGCTTGATCTGGTTGATCGAGATCGCGTAGCCGGCCCCCGAATTGACTCGGCCGCGTTTGTCGAACGAACCTCGACCGTTGATCCCCATCAGTTGGCCGCCGGCCGAAAAGAGTGGTCCCCCGGAGTTGCCCGGGTTGATCGATGTGTCGATCTGGATGCAGTCGGTGTATTCCAGGATCGTGCCGGCGGGGTACTGGTAGCGGTGCAATCCGCTGACGATGCCGTAGGTCACCGTCGGCTGAAAGTCGGTCGCCAGCAGAAACGGGTTGCCCATGGCGAAGGTCCAGTCACCGACCTTCAGCGTGTCGCTGTCTCCGAGAGTCGCACGCGGAAAATCGTTTCGACCCAGCAGCTTGATCAGGGCGACGTCACCGGTCGGGTCGATGCCGACGATGACCGCGTCGTAGAGTTTCCCGTCGCTGAGGCCGCACTTCATGAACGTGCCGGCTCCACGCGTGACGTGGAAGTTGGTCAGAGCGTACCCGTCGGGGCTGATCAGCACCCCCGATCCCCCGCCTCGACCGCCGCGAGAAAAAATCGCCACCACGCTCTTGGCCAGCCGCGACGCCACCTCGATCCGCTTTGCCTCGGCGGCCAGCACCGCCGGATCGACCGCAAAGCTGGGCCGCGGCAGCACCGCCAACGCGACCGCCACGACAAGCCAGGCCCGGCTGCACAATAGCCAGTCTCGTTCGAATCGTCTCACGTCGCCCGTGCCTCCCTGTTGCCAGTTTCTCCGGCCGATCCTGCGGCCCGCCCTGCTCCTGGTGACCCCTGATTACCCCTGGTGACCCCTGATTACTTCTGGCGGATCAATCTCGCGTCGGCCAGGTCGAGGTGATCGGCGATGTCGAGATCGCCGCCGAAGTCGACCAGGATCTGCAATTCCCGCTTTCCGGTAACATCCAGGTCCACCAGTCGGGGCTTGTCCGTTCCCTTCACATCGGTCTCGAGCAACGTTTTGCCGTCGGCCGAAATCACCACGTGCACATTGCCACGGCGTCCGACCAGGGCGTCAATACCCATCCACGCCTGGAAACGACGATGGCGTCCCGCGAGCGAATAGACCAGCCGCGTCTTGGAGTGCAGGGCCAGGCCACGGGCAAACCGCTGCCCGCCCACCTTCAGTGGGCCTCCGTCGAGGTTGCGGTCGCGACGGTATTTCCAGGTCACGTCGAAGTACGGCACGTGCTCGACATCGCGAGGTGTGAGTGCCGAGAGATAAACGAGGCGGCTGGCAGTGAAGTCGAGCCGCTCGATCTGCGATACGCTGATGCTGACCGCCGCACCGCCTGCCAGGGTGCCACGACACGTCTTGCCGTCGACACGGACCCTGGCCAGGCCAAAACGGTCGCCGCTACGCAACGCCGCCAGGCAAACAGGCCCCGCGGCCGCCCTACCCTGCGACTTGCGGAAGAAGATGATCCCATAGACGCGAGCCAGCGGGACCGGGATCTCGTCGCCGTCGAGCAGAAACTTGATCTGCTTGTCATCGATCGAGCCGACGACTCCGTCGAGGTAATCCAGCGTCTTGCCCTTGAGGATCACCAGCCGGTCCCGCTTGATCTCCCGACCCAGCAGCTCGCGCCACGACTCGATCACACCGCGGTCGGCTCGTCCGAATCGAACCGACGAGACCTGCGCAGCCGGAATCGACAGCGGACCCAGTTGCTCGGTCTGCAGCTTGGCCAGCTTGGGTGTCGCCGACACAGCACCGCAGCCGATCAGGCTCCCGTCAACCAGCCGCACCCAGGCCGCGGGAGGCTTGGACAACGCCGGCACCGTACCCGCGGGCAACAGAAACCGTACATCGAGTACCTCGGTAGAAGGCACCTCGACCCGACCCCCCTTGGTCTCAACCGTGACTCCCGAATCGGTCAACGAAACCAGCCGGCCACTGACCTTCGCTCCAGCCAGTATGTGGCCGCTGGTGGTAGCCACCGGCTGAGGCTTCTCGCGGAGGGTCAACACCTCGACGGTGCCCTGGCCCGATGCCGTCGACACCCAGGCCAACATCGCCAGGAAGCCGATCGCCGCAACCAGGGCCCGAACACGAGCCTGCCAGTGGGACAGTCGCCGCATGATCCCCCCGAAACTGTTCCTCTAGCGGTTCCGCCCGGTCGCCAGGTCGCGGGCCGCCCTCTGCACCCGGGCCTGGCGTCGAGCCAAATCTCTCAACTGCTGCAACACATCCTTGGCCGTCGCCTGATCGCCATCGATCAAGCGGGCCAACCGGCGGGTCCTGCGGTTGATCCGCAGCTGCAACGCCCGCAACATCTTCAACTCGGCCAGCTTGTCCACCAGAGGTGGCTCCTGATCCTGCTGCTGCTGAGGCTTCTGGTCCTTCTGGTCCTTGTCTTCGTCCTCGACCTTCTCGAGCTCCTTCTGCAACGCGTCGATCATCTCCTCGAGCGACTCGATGATGTCCTGTTCGATCGCCTGGGACAGCTTGCCGACCTTCGATTCCTCGAGCCGGCGTGAAACAACCAGCATGTCCTCTCGCAACTCGATCACCGCCTCGGGAAACGCCACCGACGACCCCTCCTCCTTCAGCAACATCAGCGCCTTGATCGCCTCGACCGCGATCTCCTCCTCATCTCGCGCCAACTCGATCGACCGGGTCGTGTGGCGACCCACCCAATCGTCTGCAGACACCTGGCCCAGCGTCAGAGTGCCCTGGTAGACGGCCAATTGCATGGCGAGCATCTTCTGGAATCGAGCCTCCAGAGCCGCCAGCAACAGTTTCCGCTCTTCCTCCCGCAGCTGCCGCAGGATCTCCTCGAGCTTCTCCTTCGCCTTGAGCAGCTCGTCGAGTGCCTTGTCCTGGTGACCGGAGGCCGCGTCGCGTGACTTCTTCTTGAGTTCCTCGATCGCACGCTCCATCTCACGATGAGCACGCTCGATCTCATCTCGACCCGGTGTCTTGTTGTCGTCCTGCTGAGACTGCTCGTCCTTGCCGTCCTTGCCCTTGCCGTCCTTGCCCTTGCCCTTGCCGTCCTTGCCCTTACCGTCCTTGGCTTTACCGTTCTTGCCCTTGCCGTCCTTGCCCTTGCCGTCCTTGCCCTTGCCGTCCTTGCCCTT
>CAUZEQ010000335.1:0-4811 GCA_963578885.1 Planctomycetota bacterium | reverse complement strand
TGCGGTTGTCGGCCCAGGTCTCATCGCAAAGCGGCTTGGCTGCCGGAGTCCTCTTCTTGTAGCTGTGCCCCTCGGGATGCCGGTACGGATGCGGCGTCGCCGATCCGGGAATGAACGTATAGGCGGGCAGTTCCACCGGGGGCAGAAGGCGGGGTGCTTCCTTGAGTGTCTCGACCATGGGAGATTCAGGCTCCTGTTTTGAGTCAACCGGGACCGGGGCAGAACCGGAGGTCGCCGGGTGGGCAGAGTTGGGGAGAGTCAACGCAGGGGATGGTGGGGTGGAGGTATGGGGTGGGTGCTGTTGAGGAGGGAGTGAGCGGCACCCACGGGCCATCTATCAAGCATATCACGCACATCAAGCATAGCGGATTCTCGGGATCTTTCACGGGTCGTTCCGGCGAAACCCAGCCGATTCTGATTCGCCGACTGCGGGGACCGTCCACGGGGGGCCGGCGACGTTTGGCGGTCAGGCGGACTCTGCGGCCACGGTCCGTCGCTTGATGGCTGCCACCAGTCCGCGGGTACCGTGCTGGCGTGTCATGCCCAGTGTTTCGGCCAGCCCCAGCGGTCCCAGCACGTCATCGGGCATCTGCAACACTTCGTCGACCCGTGAACCATTGATGCCCTCGACGAGCAATGCCATCAGCCCGCGAATCGTCGGTGATTGCCTGGGCACCGCCGCCTCGAGCCAGACACACCCGTCGATGACATCGACCCACAGGTCGACAGCTGTCTGGCATTCCCGCACGCGGCATTCTCGGGGAGCCGGCTCGCTGGAGCGTGGGTCTGAGAGTTCCGGGAGCGAATCTGAGAACTCGATCAGCAGCTCGAGTCGTTCTCGAGGTTCGAGCCCGTCGAACTCGGCAAACAGCGGTTCGAGTTTCACTCGGCGGTTCCTTCGACCGGCCCATCAGGCTGAGTTGGCACCACGAAACTCATGTGCAACTCGGCATGCCGCAGGTGCAGGGCCAACCACTCGCGGTCGATCAATCGGCCCAGGAACGGGTGGGCGGCGGTGGGCACTGTGGTCTCGAGTCGCCGTGCGGCGGTCTCGAGATGCGTGACGGCGTTTCCGAGTTCGATATCGGGTTGTGGCAGGTACTGGCTGGCCCGTTTGGGCAACGTGAAACCCGGCTTCATCGGGCCAGTCAGCAGGCGGTTCTTCAACAGCGGAGCGACCAGCCACCGCACCAGCCAGTTGGATCGGAACGAGAATCCGTCGATCGAGGCGTCGATGGCGCGGGCGAGGTGTTCGAGGATCTGAGCGAAACTCCAGTTGCCGGCGGTCACCACGTCGGCGGGGACCAGTTGACGGACATCCTCGAGGAACTCCTCGAGCGTCTGATAGACGACGGTGCGTCGCTGTTGGGACAAGCCGGCCATGGGATGTACGTGAGGCGTGTTGGAGGGTCGTGGTCGAGTGGAAATCGACCGCGCGACGCCATTGTGGAGCAGCCGCCGCCGGGCGACAAGGGTGGCGAGGGTGGCGAGTTCTTCTATACTGGCCGCTTCGCGCCGCCCCGGTCACGACTCGCTTCAGCAACTTCATGAGCGATCCCGGCAACCCTCAACAGCCTCTCGAAGACGACCAGCCGTCTGGCAGCAGCGCTGAAGCCGGGAGCGGGCCCCGGCGGGGACCGTTGGCCGGGCTGCTGGCCCGCTTGCCTGAGTCGTGCCACAGGCCGCTGATGTTTGACGCGGCCTACAACGTCGGCGCCGGTGCGTTCTACTGCCTGACAATGCTGACCGGCGTCATTCTCGAGACGATCCTCGACGGCGGAGCCATCCACCTGGCGGTCTTCTGGGCCGCCGCTCATGGCAGCAGCATGCTCAGCCCGCTGGCCGGCTACGCCGCCCGCAAGCTCTCGATGAAGCAGCTGGTCGTGATTCCCAACCTGGTTTCGGTCGTGCTGCTGCTGGGGGCGGGCCTGTACCAGGACGATGCCACCTGGTGCACCATGGTGCTCTCGGCCGCATTCCTGGTCCAGGTGTTTCCGCGGACCGGTGAGATGAACATGTACCAGGTGCTGTACCCGGCCAGCCACCGTGCCGCGGTCGTCGGGATTCTCAAGGCGATCATGGGTATCTCGGCCCTGTTGGTGATCGTGGCCAGCTACTTCTGGTTCGAATACTACGAGGCGTATTACTGGGTCGTGTTCGTGGCGATTGCGGTGATGCTGCTGGTCTCTTCGCTGTGTTACGGTTCGATTCCGATCCGTCGCCGGGACGAGTTGTCGAGCAACCCCGACGAGTCACCTTGGGGGGCGTTGATCGAGGGTCTGCGGATCTTCCTGACCGACCGACGCTTCCTGCTGTTCCAGATCGGGTTTGCCCTGGCCGGCACGGCCAATCACATGGTTTTCTGGATGATCCCGAACCTGTGCGATGATCACCTGAAGATTCCTGCGGGCCAGACCCGGTTGATTGCCGCAGTGATCCCCGCGTTGCTGGTGACCTGTTCGGCACCGTTCTGGGGCCGTTTCCTGGACCGCACCAATCCGATGCTGGGCCGGGCCACGTTCAACGTGATCCAGGCGACCGCATTCGTAATCGTGGCCATCGGCGGCACCGCGGGCGACAAGTGGCTGGTGGTCCTGGGTATCGTGATCCACGGGATCAGCGCCGGTGGGAGCACGATCAACTGGCTGACCGGAAGCCTGCACTTTGCCGGCAGCGACCGCGTGTCGCTGTACAACGCGGTCCACGTCGGCCTGACCGGTTTGCGTGGCCTGACGGCGCCACTGGTCGGGTATGGGCTCTACAAGAGCGGCCCGCTGCTGGCCGACGCGACCGGGTTCCTGGGTGGTCTCGAGGGGTTCGAGATGGGGCCCCGGGTGTTCTGGATTGCGGCAGCGTTGTCGTTCGCCGGTGCGGCCACGATGTTGTGGCAGGGGCTGAGAGATCCCGGGCCACGTGCCGAGAGGGCTGCGTCGGAATGAGCCGCCGAGGGTGGTGGCGTCAGAGCGTCGGCGGCCAGAGTGTCCAGAAGAGGTAGGCGATCGGTCCGGCGTAGAGGATGCTGTCGAGCAGATCCAGAGCGCCTCCCATGCCCGGCAGCAGCGTGGCCGAGTCCTTGACCTCGGCGTCCCGCTTCATCAGCGATTCGCAGAGATCTCCGATCAACCCGGCGACCCCGATCACCGCTCCGTAGACCGCCGCCCAAAGCCACAACGGCAGCCTCGATGAGTTCTCGGAGCCAACCCCCGTTGTGGCGTCTGAGAACAGCGACTGTCCCAATTCGAGCCAGAGTACCGCTCCCAGTGCGGCACCCAGCACCGCGCCCCAGGCACCCATCCACGTCTTGCCGGGGCTGAGCCGGGGGTGAAGTTTCTTGCGGCCGAAGAGCCGGCCGAGCGTGTAGGCTCCGGTGTCACCCATCTTGGCCGCAGCCACCAGGGACCCCAGCGCCAGGTAGCCCAGTTCGGGCCCGGGAGTCCACCTCAGCTGTACGGTGACCACCAGCAGCAGCCCGGTGTAGACGATCACCAGTGCGTCTGCCCCCAGCCCCCCCAGGCTGGCACCGGGTTCTCGGAATCTCAGGGCATGCACCAACAGCAGCACCAGCATCACCACGGCCAGCGTCAGTGCCACGCGTTCCAGCGGCCGACCGTCGGCCAGGCACTCACACACCCGCCCCCACAGCTCCGGCGACCAACCCGCGACGACCAGTACGGCCACCGCGATTCCCGACAGCGGCCATGAGGCCTTGAGGTCACGCAAGTGCAGTAGCTGGACCAGTTCGAAGGCCAGTCGCACGGCGAGCAGCCCGACCAGCACTAGCAGCACGGGTGCCTCGCCTCCCAGGCGGTGATCCCAGGCAAATAGTCCGACCAGCGAGGGGATCAGCACACAGGAGACGAGCAGGCGTTCTCTGAGCATGTCGAGGTGTGCGGCCGGTTGGGCGAGAGGGCGAGAGGGCGAGTTACTTGTTGAGTCCACCGAAGCGTCGTTCGCGGGAGGCGAAGTCGCGGAAGGCGTCGAAGAGGTCATCGCGGCGGAATTCGGGCCAGCACTTCTGCGTGACCCAGATCTCGGCGTAGCTGATCTGCCAGAGCAGGAAGTTGCTGACCCGCATCTCGCCGGCGGTGCGGATCAGCAGGTCCGGGTCGCTCATGCCGGCGGTGTAGAGGTGCGAGGAGATGGTCTCTTCGTCGATCTGTTCCGGGTCGAGTTGACCCGAAGCGGCGTCACGTGCGATGTGCTTGACGGCGTCGACCAGTTCGCCCCGGCTGCCGTAATTGACCGCCAGGCACAGTCTCATGCCCCGGTTCTCGAGGCTGCACTCGACGGTCCGTTCGACTTCGGCGAGCACCTTGTCGGTGAGTCCCTCGGTGCGGCCGATCATGTTGAACTGCAGGTCCTGCCGCATGATCTCGGAGCGTTCCTCGATGACGTACTGCTCGAGCAGTCTCATCAGCAAATCGAGTTCACGGCGCGGCCGTTTCCAGTTCTCGCTCGAGAGGCAAAACAGGGTGAGCTGCTCGATTCCGCCCAGTTCGACACAGGCTTCGATCACGGCCCGGACACTCTTGACGCCACGGCGATGGCCTTCGGCTCGAGGCAGAAGGCGGGCCTGGGCCCAGCGTCCGTTGCCGTCCATGATCACCGCCACGTGGCGGGGCAGGCGATCCGGCGGCAGCCCGAGTTCTTCAAGGGCTTCGGGAGTCGTCTTGGTGGCGGCCACGGGACGATTCCTCGCCGGGGCTCCCAGGATCCGAGGTGGCCCAGGTGGGCTACTGCAACTGCAACTCGGCAGCCGGCTCGGCCGATTCGCAGAACAAGGTCTCCTCGCGGTAGGAAGGCGTCTGGTT
>CAUZEQ010000334.1:0-4826 GCA_963578885.1 Planctomycetota bacterium | reverse complement strand
CGGGTGCACACCATTGCAGACGGCAAGCAGATCCGCAGCCTCGCCGGCCACAAGGACTGGGTCTACTCGGTCGCCGTCAGCGCCGACAGTAAGCTGATCGCCACGGGGAGCTACGACGGTGAGATCCGCATCTGGAACGCCGCCGACGGCAAGGGCACTGTGACCTTCATCGCCGCTCCCGGCTACAAGGCCCCCCAGACGGCCGCCGCAAAGTAAAAGCGCGGCCCAGCAGCCAACGGCTCAATCCCGGCGACGTCTCTCCTCGAGACGTCGCCGGTTGCCGTTTCCCTCAGAGGTCACTCGTCGCTGACCTCCGCCCACACCGAAATCTGGACCGCGGCATCCAACGGCATCTCGCTGATGCCCAGGGCCGTTCGAGTGTGTCGGCCGCGGTCGCCGAAGACCTCCAGCAACAGGTCCGAGGCTCCATTGAGGACCTGCGGCTGGCCCCGATGGCCCGGGGCCGAGTGCGTGTTGCCCTCCATCCGCACGATCTGAACCACGCGGTCCAGGTCACCGACCGCCTCCTTCAACTGCGCCAACACGTTGATCAACGCGTTCCGTGCCGCCTGGTAGCCCTCCTCATCAGTCAACTCGGCTCCGATCCGCCCCGTGTGAGACAACTCGCCGTCGACCCAGGGCAACTGGCCACTGGTCACCACCAACGAACCGGTCCGCACCCAGGGCACATAGGCAGCCACCGCCGGAGGTGCCTCGGGCAACGTGATCCCCAACTCCGACAGCCTCGTCTCCGTTGCACTCATGCTCACCTGCTCCCGCTGCTCACGCGATGTCGCCCGGAGACCCGACTCGGTCCCTGCCAAGGCGTCTCATCCTGCAACCGGGCCACCTCGATTGCAACCAAACCCGCTGGCTGGCGTCGCGATCACCCGCTCGAGTACCCTCGGTCAACTCGCACACCCTCCAGGCCCCGCAAACGATGCTGCCGCCGGCCGAATCCTCGACGCCCGACGTGACCTCGGTGATCCCCGAAGGGGGCCTGAGCACCGCGGACCTGGTCGTGATCGTGCTCTACCTCGCAGCGATGATGGGGATGGGGTTGGCGATCGCCCGAAAGCAGAAGTCGACCGACGATTTCTTTCTCGGAGGCCGCTCGCTGCCGGCCTGGGCCGTCGGGATCAGCATCTTCGCCTCGCTGCTCTCCACGATCACCTACCTGGGCATGCCCGGTGAGATGTTCCGCACCGGGGTTGCGTTCCTGACCCGGCAGCTGCCGATCCCGCTGGTGCTGGTGGTGGTCTGGGGGCTGTGGATCCCGTTCTTCATGAGGCTGGACCTGACCAGCGCATACGAATACCTCGATCGCCGGTTCAACTATGCCGTCCGAGCCCTCGCGGCCATCTTCTGCCTGCTGCTGCTCTTCGGCTGGATCTCGGTCGTCGTGCTGACCGCCGCGGGGGCCCTGGTCGATATCGCCCACCTGGACATCGGCTGGTTCCTGGGCACCAACGACCCCTCGACCGGATACCGCGACGCCGACATGCACCTGGTGATCGCCGCCGTGGGGATGTTCTCGATCCTCTACACCACCCTGGGCGGCATCCGCGCGGTGGTCTGGACCGACGTGATCCAGTTCCTGGTGCTGATGGTCGGTGCCCTGTTCACCATGGGCTACATCGCCTACGACACCGGCAGTGGCCTGGGCGATTGGGTCAGCCACTCGCTGGCAACCAAGCACGAGGAGGTCGAGTGGTTCAGCCTGGATGTCGGGAACCGCTCGACGGTGTTCACGATCTCCATCGGAATGTTCTTCTGGTTCATCTGCACCCACGGAGCCAACCAGGTGGCGCTGCAGAGGTACTTCACGGTCAGGAATGTCCGCGAAGCCCGGATCAGCTACCTGGTCAGCGCCCTGGCCAGTCTGGGGATCGGGGTCATCCTGGCCGGTGTCGGAGTCTCCCTGGCCTACTACATCCAGGACCACCCACTCGATGCCAGCATCGCCCGAAACCAGTCTACCGCGTCGCTCAAACAACTCGACGACACCCTCGAGGCGGCTCGCAACAACGACGGCCAGCAGGCCGCCGAGACGATCGCAGCCGACCAGTCGGCACAGCGACGGGAACTCAGGAAGACACTCAACAAGGCCCAGGACAGCATCTTTCCTCAGTTCATCCGCCACTACATGCCCCCGGTCCTGCGTGGGCTGGTGGTGGCGGCGCTGTTCGCCGCGGCGATGTCGACGATCGACTCGGGAGCCAACTCGACCAGCACCATCCTGACCGTCGACTTCTTCCGACCGCTCTCCAGGACTCAGGCGACCGAGGCCGGTGAATTGGCGCGGGCCCGCTACCTGACCGCGGCGATGGGAGTCGTCGTCGTGCTCTACACCTTGGGTCTCTATCACCTCTCCAAGGGCACCAACATCATCGACCTCTGCCAGCGAGGCTTCAACTGCTTCCTGGGCCCGCTGGGTGCCACCTTCATGCTCGGGATGTTCTCCCGCAAAGTCGCCTCGACTCACATGGTCCTCGCCTTCGTGCTCGGCGAAATCGTCGGCGTCAGTGCCAGCTACAGCATGGAGTTCTTCGGAGCCCCCTTCTCGACTCACCTGATCGTCCCCGCCGCCTGGGCCACCACGATGATCACCGCCCTGGGACTCTTGCTGGTGATCCCCCAGAGACCCTCACCCGAGCAACTCCGCTGGACCCGCCGAGCGGTCCTCGCCGACGAGCACCTCGATTCACCCGCTGCCGCCCAGCCTACAGCGGGTCCCTCAGAGCCGGCGGCCGATTAGGACCAGGGCGACGACGGCTGCCGAGACGACCGCGGCCACGATCCCCACGTGCACGAACTCAAGCACCAGCGGCATCATCAGCGTCAACAGGCCGCCTCCGATCAATGGAGCCGACAGCGGAGCCGCCAGCGCGTAGTCCTGGGCAGCACCCGACTCGAGGTCCGTGTCGACCATCCGCAACAGCAACAGCCCGGTCGCCGTGGTGCCGGTCGACATGCCGTAGTTGATCAAGCCCAGCTCCATCCAGCGATCACCCGGCAGCACGCTGCGACCGATCCACAGCAGGCACACCGCCGTCCAGCCCGCCGCCAGCACGATCAACAGCGCCAGCGGACCGGCCAACGACAGCACGGCATCGAGCTTCAACGACGCGATCGCCGCCACGACCAGGAACTCCATCGCCCCGGCCGTCACGCGGCGGACCGAGTCTCCATCGACCAGGTGCCCCCAGCCGCAGAGATCGAGTCCGCGGCGGACCGCCAGGCCGCCCAGCAGCGTGAAGAGAAACAGAGGCAGGTTGCCGACGGATCGTTGCAACTTGGCCAGCGTCTCATCGGTCACCGTTCCCTGGAACGCCTGCACCACGTCCAGCCCCAGGTTCCTGATCGCCCACGACAGCGCGACTCCCACCAGGAACGCCATCGCCACGAACAGGATCTGGAAGACGAGCGGATCGAGCACATCCGAGCGGATCACTCCGCGGCCGATCGCCGGCCGGGCCTCGGTCGGTTCCAGCGCCGTGCCCGTGCCGCTGGCCAGGGACTCGATCGAAACCCTCGTCCATCCGCGGCGCACCGCCAGGTTGGTCCAGGCAATCCCGCTGACCACGCTCCAGCCCAAACCCACCGTCGCCATGAACATCCCCAGGTCCGCACCCTCGTCCCAACCCACCGTGTCGCGAAACACTCCACCCATCGCCGCCGCGGTTCCGTGTCCGCCGGCCCAGCCGGTTTCGATCAACAGCCCGAAGCTGGTGGGGATCTCGGGGAACAGCGGCTGAATGACCAGCCAGGTCGCCAGCAGACCCAGGGCCACCTGGCCCAGCACGATCACCCACACCATCGTCCCTTCGGCCAACACGCGACGCAGACCACCGCGGTCGAGCCGGGCCGGACGATCCAGCAACAGGCCGGCAAAGACCACCGAGATCAGCCAGCCCGGCCAACTCGACAACTCGCCGGGACACTCCACCGCCAGCCACTCGATCACGCGCGGAGGGCGGATCATAAACTCGGGGGACACCGCGTCATGCACGACCCGGGCCAGCTGTACGACCACCAGTCCGACCAGGCCACCGGCGACCGACGCGGGGATCAATGTCTTCCGCAATACGGCGATCCGAGCCCGCAGCACCACGCCGATCAGCAACAGGCCACAGGCGGCCAGTGCGGCAGATTGCATGAGGCTGAGACCCCGAAACGTCCGGACACCCCCCGCCGCAACGTTGCGCTTGTCGCCTCCGGGCGGGTGCGTCATAGTCTACGCAGTTGCCCAACCCCCCGCATCGCCAGCCGGCCGCGGCACCCCTGCCCACCCCCAGCCCAGCCACCGAAATCCCGCTCCCACCGCCTGTTTTCACCGGGACCCGCCGATGACCATTCGCCGCACTGCCACCGCCGTCCTCGCTGCTGGAACGCTGTTGATTGTGGCTGCCGGACAAGGCGGAGCCGCTGATTTCTCGGGCTTCCGTGGTCCCAAGCGTGACAACATCTCGACCGAAACCGGGCTGCTCAAGCAGTGGCCCGTGGGTGGCCCCAAGCTGCTCTGGACCGCCAAGGGCATCGGTGAAGGCTACTCGACGGTCAGCATCGTCGGTGGCCGGGCCTACACGATGGGGGCGACTCGGGCCGGGGGCGAGAGTGTTCACGCGATCGACCTGGCCGGTGGCAACATCGTCTGGTCGACCAAGATCAGCACCCAGTACGGCGCCAGCGCCGGCAACGGACCTCGTGCCACTCCGACCATCGACGGCAACCGCATCTACGCCCAGGGCCTTAGCGGCGACGTCGCCTGCCTGGACCTCGAAAGCGGCCGCATCATCTGGCAGAAAAACGTGCTCAAGACCTTC
>CAUZEQ010000333.1:0-4841 GCA_963578885.1 Planctomycetota bacterium | reverse complement strand
CTTCTCGGCCAGTTTCAGGGGGACTCCGCGAATGGTGCGGGCGTTGTGGGTGATGTCGTCGCCCTGGACTCCGCTGCCGCGGGTCAGGCCCTGCACGAGCACGCCGTTCTCGTAGATCAGCGACAGGGCCACGCCGTCGATCTTGTACTCGAGCGTGTATTCCAGTTCCTCGTCCTCCTCGAGCAACCGTCGAACGCGGGTGTCGAATTCGATCAGTTCCTCGTCGGAGAAGGCGTTTTCGATCGAGAGCATCGGCAGGCGGTGCGTGACCGTCTGGAACCCCGCGATCGGCTCGCCACCGACCTTGTGCGTCGGGCTCTCGGGGCTGTCGAATTCCGGATGAGCCTCCTCCAACGCCGCCAATTCGCGGATCATCCGGTCGTACTCGACATCGCTCGCCCCGGGGGCGGCCTCGACGTAGTACAGCCGGTCGAGCCGGCGGATCGTCTCGCGGAGAGACTCAATCTGTTTCAGGACGGCGGGGCTCATGGTCTTCGGTCGAGTCGTTGACCTGTGGGGGCATGGGGGTCTGCCGGTCGGCTGAGTCGCCGGCCATTGCGAGGAACGCCGAGGCGAGGACTGCGATGACTTCGACTGCCAGCAGCCAACCGGCCGCCTCGTCGAAAGTGGTTTTGGCCGGTGACGGGGGTGTGGCTCCGAGAGCCGAGGCGATCATCGCCAGGATCGTGATCACGAACACCGCGCCGGCAATGATCGTGATGCGGAAGAACGGGTTGAGTGTCCTGGGGGCCGGTTGCTCGACTTCGGCTGGCTGAGGCGAGGAGGCAGGTTGGTTCATGAGACCCGAGGATCGGTTGATCCGGCGCTCGCGTCAACCGCGGATGTGGCCCCCCTAGCAAGGGAACGTCTGCCCGCCGCCATCGACTCGCAGTACCTGTCCGCTGATGAATCTCGAGGCCTCGGTACAGAGGAATCCGACAACCCCGGACACCTCGTCGGGACGCCCGTAGCGTTCCAGAGTCCCCTCTTCGACCATCATCTCGTCCTCGACCGGATTGATTCTCAGAAATCGCTCGGTCACCGTGCCGCCGGGTGCGACGCAGTTGACCGGGATGTTGTGCTTGCGCAACTGGTCGGCCAGGCAGCGGGTGTATTCGTGCAGGGCGGCCTTGGCGACCGAGTAGATGGCTCCGTAGGTCCGCCCCGAGCACCCGGCGATGCTGCCGATGGTAATGATGCGACCGGAGTTGCGTTCGATCATCTGCGGAGCCACCTCGCGGCAGCAGAGGATACTGCCCAGGAGGTTGCGGTCCATCACGCTCTGGTAGTCATCCAGCGAGATATTCAGGCAGTCGTCGTTTTCGGGTCGACCGCCCTTGCCGACACCCGTCCCCCCGGCCCCGATGTCGCCTCCGGCGCAGCACACCAGGATGTCGATCTGCCCGAATTGCTCGCGGACCTCCCCGGCCACCCGCGAGATTTCCTGTTCATCTGTGACATCGCACCAGCAGGCCATCGTATGACCCGAGCCGGCCTCGGCGATCTCCCGGGCCACCTGGTCCATCGACTCACCCTCGCCAAACGTCCTGGGGCTGTTCTGCCGGGTGCCGTGTACGGCCACGTTGGCGCCCAGTCGGACCAGTTCTTCGGCCATCACCCGGCCGAGGCCTCTCGAGGAACCGGTGATCCAGGCAGTTTGTCCAGCGAGCGGGTCGGGCATGGGGGGGCTCGGTGTGAAGGAGGGCGAGGAGCAGAGCCGTAAGCGGGCAGGAATCAGGAGGTCGTGTCGCTGGTGAGGCCTTCGGCCTGGGTCCGGGTTTCCTGGAGGTCGTGTTCGGTCATCATGCGTGCGAGTTCGGCGAAGCTGACCCGGGGTTCCCAGCCCAGCACCCGACGCGCCTTGGCGGCATCGCCGCTGAGCGCGTCGACCTCGGTCGGTCGAAACAGCTGCGGATCGATTTCGACGTAGTCGTTGTAATCGAGGTCGAGGGATCCGAAGCTCGCTTCAAGGAATTCACGGACCGAGTGTGTTTCTCCGGTGGCGATCACGAAGTCGTCGGGTTGGTCGTGCTGGAGCATCAGCCACATGGCTTCGACGTAGTCACCGGCGAAGCCCCAGTCGCGTCGCGCGTCGATGTTGCCCAGCGCGAGTCGGTCCTGGAGTCCCAGCTTGATGCGTGCTGCGGCGAGCGTGATTTTTCGGGTCACGAAGTGTTCGCCGCGCCTGGGCGATTCGTGGTTGAACAGGATCCCGTTTGAGGCGAACAGGCCGTAGGCTTCGCGGTAGTTGACCGTTTGCCAGTAGGCGTAGGCCTTGGCACAGGCGTAGGGGCTGCGGGGGTGAAAGGGTGTGGCTTCGTCCTGGGGCGAGGCGGCGTTGCCGAACATTTCGCTGGAGGATGCCTGGTAGAAGCGGGGTTGGCGACCGGTTGCCGTGATGTGCTGCCGGATCGCTTCGAGCACCCTGAGTGTTCCCAGCCCGGTGACGTCGGCGGTGTGGACGGGCAGGTCGAAGGAGACCCGCACGTGGCTCTGGGCGCCGAGATTGTAGACTTCGTCGGGAGCCACCTCGTTGCAGACGGCCGCCAGTCGCGAGGCATCGGTGAGGTCCCCGTAATGCAGTTGGCAGCGTGGGCTGCACAGTTCGCGGCGTCCATAGGGCACCAGTCCATGCACGTCGTAGTCTCGATCGAGCAGCAGCTCGGCGAGGTACGATCCGTCCTGGCCCGAGAGCCCGGTGACCAGAGCGACGCGTTTCACGATGACTCCTGTTTCGTCAGCGAGCTGATCCCGGCTAAGATGGCCCCGGGAGCATGGGGGGAATGGTCAGCTCCATTTTCGTCCACCCGGGTGTGGAAATCGAGTATGAAGGGCGTTGATCGAGAGCGTCAAGCGATGCTCACAGGGTGCTGGTGCGTTCCGCGTCGAAGTCGCACCGGGTTCTTTCCGAACTTGCCAATGGGCTGCTGATGAGCGATTCGACAGTGCGCGAGGCGGCCTGGAAGCCCTGGGCGGCCTGGTGGGTCGCCTGGCTGGTCGGGCTGGCGTTCGTGCTCGGGGTCGAAATCTCGGATTGGCAGACTGCACCGCGTGGCCTGCTCGAGACGGCCCTGGTCGGGATAAATATCGACAGCGCGCCGTGCCTGTTGTGGTTGGTGCTGGGAGTGCTGTTGGCTCCGTGGCGGTTCGGGCGTGTGTTGCACACCGGGAGTTTTGGAGTCCGGCTGTCTCGATGGTGGTCGACGCCTGCGGGACAGGGCGGCGTGGGAGTGTGGCTCTCGGTGCTCTGCGTCGCGGCACTCTCACTGGGAACCAGCCTGCTCGTGGCCTCGCGGCCGGTCGCGGGTCCCGGCACTTCAAGTCTCGGCAGCCTGCCACCGGGTTTTCACGACGAGCACAGCTACCTGTTCCAGGCCCGCACGTTCGTTTCCGGCAAGTGGATCGCCAGTCCGCATCGAGAGGCCCGGCCGCTGTTTGATCAGATGCACGTGTTGAACCACGAGGGTGTTTTCGCCAGCCGGTACTTTCCGGGTGTGGGGGCGTGGATGGCACCGTTCGTGGCGTGGGGGAAGCCGGTCTGGGGTCATTACCTGGCCGGTGTGCTGACGGCCATCGCGGTGGTGGGGATCGGCCGCGAGCTGGTCGGCAACGGGGTCGGGCTGCTCGCGGGGCTGCTGACGGCCCTCGCACCGGGAATGGCCCTGTTCAGCAACCTGCTGCTGTCTCACCATCCGACGCTGGCCGGACTGGGGGTGTTTGTGTACTCGTTCCTGAGACTGCAGCGAACGGGGATCGCGGGGTGGGGGATGTTGGCCGGAGCGGGCCTGGCCCTGGCGATGCTGTGTCGCCCGCTGACGGCCGCCGCGGTGGGACTGCCCTTTGGATGCTGGCTGGCGTGGTGGTGGATTCGAGGAGACGGCGGCCAGTGGCAGGGTGGGCGTCATAAACGGGTGGCCTGCGTCGGTCTGCCGGTACTGCTGGGGCTGGTCGTGATGGGCTGGTACAACTACCAGCTGACCGGAGACTGGTCGAGGACGCCCTACCAGGTCTTCACTGACACCTACACGCCTCGCCACGTCTACGGATTCGGCAACGTCGAGCGTGGCGAGAGGCGGATTGCCGAGATGGACGCCGTGGCACGTGGGCGGGTGCTCGAGAATTACGACCGCTGGGCCGAAAATCTTGATGCACGGTTGGCTTCACGCAACGTGGTCAATCGCCTGATGGAATCGGGCAAGTGGACCGTCGGGCTGGTCGCACTGATGATGACGACGGTGGTCTTGCTGGCCGGTTTTCTGCTGGGAGCGGTCCCGCTTCCGGGGAGCCGCTGGTGGCCGATCGTGCTGGCGATCCTCTGTCTGCACCTGGCACACGTTCCCTACTGGTATGCGGGGATCATGAACTGGCACTACGTGTTCGAGAGTGCACCGTTTTGGTGCCTGCTGGTGGCCGGCGTGACGGTGGCTCTGTGGCAGGTGGCATTGCGTGTTGGCCGGGTGGGCCTGGCGGTGGCCTGGACCGGGCTGCTGCTGGTCACACCGCTGACGTCCTATCTCGAGTTTGCACCGGTCTGGTCTCCTTCGCGGATCGACCTGGCTGTTGGCGAGGTCGGGTTTGCCCGGGCCCGGCATGCCGAGTTCCGCAAGCGGGTCGCGTTGCGAACCCGGAATGACAGGGCGCTGGTACTGGTCAAGCCCGATCCGTCCGATCGACATATCGACCTGGTCGTCAATGACCCGAGGCTCGACAGTCATGTGCTGGTGGGCCGCTATCTTCCGAAGGTGGTGCCGATGTCGCGGGTACTGAAGATGTTTCCTCGTCGGCGGGTGTTCGTGTTTGATGTGGTGGTGGGGGGTGGCCTACGGGAGATTCGACGGTGA
>CAUZEQ010000332.1:0-4890 GCA_963578885.1 Planctomycetota bacterium | reverse complement strand
GAGACGGTTCAACCATCAACTCATACCCTTCCAAACACCGATTCCCGAAACACTCACACTTCGCGTGGATCAGAAAACGGGGAGAACGTCAACAGGTCGATCTGTCTATTTGCCCATCGAGGTAAAATACCGGCGGCGATGGTCAGAAAGCGATCTGAAGGGTGTCGAGTTCTTTCGAAAGAAATACGAGTGTCATCTGCCGCTGATTGTCACCAGGGAAAGGGCTCACTTTGCCGCTGACGCAAACGAGAGGTTTCGCATTCCACTGCCATTGTTCCTGTTACTTTTCGACTGACCGTGGGTCGGTACACGGTTGACTTGGACACCGGATTGGAGTTCGAGTTTCCCCGTCGGCTCCCGCGGAGATCACCGCATCGGGGTGGCTTCGACCGTCGGGACCGCCGTGGCATCACGCGGTGGGACCAGTTCGAAGCTGCGTTCGGGGAGCTGGACCGAGTCGAGCAGTGACTGCACGCGGTCTTCGATGGTTCGAGTCAATTCGGCGGCGGCATCCCGCTTCCTCTCCTTGGAAACCAGGATCGGTTCTCCCAGCACCACCACCGCACGACGCCGGGCCCGCACCGTCGCCGTCGGTCGCTCGAGTATGTCCTCCTCGAACTTGTCGAGCGTTTCGGCCAACCGGTCGATGCTCGGACGCTCGGCCACGTAGTCACCCGGGTAGCTGAACAGCTGAGCACACAGGTAGCAGTCGTCGAGATCGTCGGCACACAATCGGTATTCGTCGCTGCCCTCGGTCGCCTCGGTGATCGCCGAGATCGCACGCTGTCGACCCTGCTTGATCCGCTCGGGAATCGTCTTCCCCTCGGCCGAAATCTCGTACTTCTGCTCCACCCGCTGCAACACCCCATCGGTCAGGAACGCGATCCGATCGGGCACCGGACCCTGCCGGGCTCCCCCCAGGAACTCCAGTTCCTTGAGCCCCAGCATGCCGTCGGCGACCCGATAGAGCCGTTCGGAAAACGGCCGCTTGGGAGTCGGTCTCCAGAACAGAGCCTCCTCGACGTCGTCCATCAGTTTCAGCAGCGCCGGCAGCGGATCCTCGACGTAGTAGTACCTCAATCCGCACGGCACGATCACCACGTCGCGCTCTGCCTTGCGAGTGGCCATCACCGCTATCGCCGCAGGACCCTCGCGGAACAGTGTCACCCGCTCGTTGCAGTGGTAGACCTCCCCCTCGGGAAACACCACCAGAGGCTCCTTGCGGTTCTGCAACACGTCGATGGCCTGTTGCAACGCCTGGCGATCGGTCCCCTCGCGGTCGACGCTGAAGCAGCCGTGCAGCCGCAGAAAGGCCCGGGTGATCGGGTTGGCCAGGCCCAGCACCTGCCACGCACCCATGAAGTACAACGGACTACCAAACTCGACGGCCGCCTCGTAGACAATCATCGGGTCACCGTGGACCGAGTGGTTGGGAGTGATCAACACGCCGTGACCGGCGTCCAGCGCACCCCGCACGTGCTCGGCACCTCGCACCTCGATATCCGCGATCCGCGGACCCGCCCGGATGAACCGCCGTCTCAGAGCCCCGCTCAGCCGAACCGCCAGGGGACTCAGCATCGGCCCCCACCACCTCGGCGGCTTCTCGAATCGCGTCCGGTCCACAGGCCCTCTCCCTACATCCCACCACGTGCCACGATGTACCACGCGTCACCTGCCCGGGTGAGCGTCCAGAATACGACAAGCGAAAACCGATTGCGACCGAAGGGACTGGCTAGAACGAATAGACCGTTCCCGGTACGCCGACCTCCAGGCCTGCGACGCCCAACGCCTCGATCTCGGCCACCAGCTCTTCACGATTCGGCGGCTTCAGATGCACCGCAATCGCTCTCACCTCACGACCAATCTTGGCCAACTGCCGTGCGGTTCCCGATGGAGTCAGGTGCCCCGACACCTCGGCCAACTCGGCCTGAGACTCGGGGAAACTCGCCTCGATCAGCACTCCCGACAGATCGTCTCGAGCCGCCGCACGCTGCCAGATCAGATCGGTATCGCGGGTGTCGGTGGCCACCACCACGGTGCAGCCCGACCCACCCAGCAGGTAACCATACGTCGGCAGCACGTGATCAATCGGGACCGCCACCACCTCGATCCCCGCCACCCGCACAGGCGTGTCGACCGCCAACTCGTGGAACTCGATCAACTGTGCCGCGTCGGTCGAAAGCCGCTCGAGATCGGGCCAGAGACGGTCGTTGAACAAGTCGTTGCGGACCGCATCGAGTACGTCGCCGGGAGCGTGAATCCGAGCCGGGGCCAGGCCCGACTGCAGCCGGTTGACCGCGAACAGCGGCAGAGTGGCAACATGGTCGAGATGCACGTGGGTCAGGACCACGTCGGTGACCTGCTCTTGCAGATCCAGGCCGGCCAGGCCCAGGCAACCCGCGTCGATCGCCAGGCAATTGTTGACGACATACGTCGTCGCCATCTGAAACCGCGGGTCGCCGAAGCATGAGGGGAGAAACTGGATGTCCATGCTGTGTGACTCGTTCGGCTCGCCCGGCTCTCGACCGAGCACAACAACAACAGCCCAGCCCGGTACCCCCTCAATAGTAGATTGAGAGGTTCCGATCAACGACAATCATCGACTCCATCCTTCTCCCCACAACACGATGCCGATCGCGCCATGAAGATCACCGATGTCGAGACGCTGCACCTGAGACTCCCGGACGTGGAAGAGATCGCCGACGGCACCCAGGACGTGCTGGTGATCCGCATCCATACCGACACCGGCCACACCGGCGTCGGCGAAGTCACCAGCCAGTCGTACGTCTGCCAGGCCATCTTCGAAGCTCCCCGGTCGGCCGAACGACGTCACGGCCTGGCCCAGATCCTGATCGGTCAGGAGGTCGACGACCTCGATCGGCTGTGGCAATTGATGTACTACAACACGAACCGCTACGGACGCCGCGGCGCAGCCATCCACGCCATCAGTGGAGCCGACATCGCGCTGTGGGACCTGCTGGGACAGGCCCGCGGTGTGCCGGTCAGCGAATTGCTCGGCGGAGCCCGCCGCTCGAGTGTCCGGGCCTACGCCAGCCTGCTGTTCGGCGAGACCCCCGCAGAAACCGCCCGCCTGGCCTCCGAAGCAGTCGACCTGGGTCTGACCGCGGCGAAGTTCGGCTGGGAGGTGTTTGGGAAGGACCCCGAGACCGACGAGGCCCACACCCGGGCGGCCCGCGAAGCACTCGGACCCGATCGCGACCTGATGATCGACGTCGGCTGCAAGTGGGACGCGGCGACCGCCCTGCAGCGGGCCCGGTTGCTGGAACCCTACCGGCTGACCTGGCTCGAAGAACCCCTCTCGCAGGACGACCGCCGGGGCTACGCCGAATTGTGTGCCCAGTCGCCGGTACCGATCGCTGCCGGCGAAGGCGACGTGACACTCTACGACTTCGAAGACCTCGTCGAACGAGGACTCCACGTCGTCCAGCCCGATGTCGCCTTCTGTGGTGGCCTGACTGTCTGCCGCGATATCGGACACCTGTGTGCACAGCAGCAACGTCGTGCCGTACCGCACTGCTTCAGCACCGGCATCAACCTCGCCGCCAGCCTCCACTGGGCCAGCTCGATGGAACACGGAGACCTGATCGAGTACTGCCTGAGACCGTCGCCGCTGATGAGACGGTTGGTGGCCAACCTGCCACCCCTGGTCGACGGCGAAGTCCCCGTGCCCGACGCTCCGGGACTGGGGATCGAACTCGACGAGGAGATCATTGCCGAGTTCCGGGTCGGACCACAGAAGGCGGGCTGCTAACAGCCCGTTGAAAAACATAAGTTTGGGGATGGGACGGGGTCAGACGCCGCCCACAGAAAGTCCCGCTCCACCCAGAACGGCACGCAGGCGGGGCCTGACCCCTTTTCAAGCAGCACTCGTTGCAACTCGAAGAAGGGGGCAGGCCCCGCCTGTGAAACGCGACAGGTGGAGCAAACCCCGTTGTGGGCGGCGTCTGACCCCAGGGTCCGAGTTATTCAACAGCCTGCTAACCCTCGCCGTCGGAGAAACGCCGGCACAACTCGGCGTACTGCTCGGGAGTGTCCAGGTCCCAGAGCAACTCCGGACGACCCAGCTCGATCTCCTCCACCCGCTCACCATAACTGGCCACCAGGTGGTTCAGGCCCGCATCGGAAGGAATTGAGGGCAGCTCCCGGGCCACGTCGATGTCAAAAACCGTCGGGTGACCACGACGGCCGCCCGAGGTCGGTACCAGCACCGGGGGACGTGTCGAGAACCAGGCCTCGGCCACCTCGCCCACCAACGCGGCATCCAGGACCGGATGATCCCCCGGGACCAGCATCCAACCGCCCACCTCCTCACCCGGCCAGCGACGACGCATCTCGCCCAGCCCGTACACCACGCTGGCCTTCATGTCCGGTGGAGCCTCGGGAGGACGGACCACCACCGCACCGGCCGACTCGGCCGCCTCGGCCAACTCACCGTCGTCCGGCCGGATCACCACCAGTACGCCCAGCACCAATGGATGATCCAGTGCCTCGACCAACCGGGCAATCACCGGGCGGCCGCCCAGCGGCAACAACAGCTTCGGACGACCCATCCGGCGGCTGTGACCCGCCGCGGGGACAATCGCTACCAGCCTGTTCGGTGATTCACTCATGCACTCCCGACACTAGGCTCTGACCACCAACCACTCAACAGACTCCCTTTCCGCTTGCCTTGGTCGACCCAACAGACGAACAATGGACCCAGAGGGACAGCCACCTGCGCCCCACCCCCACACCCCACCACCCCAAGCGAACAGCCCCATGACACTCCCCAAACGGCTAGCCACCCCAACCACCACCCTCCTGTCCCTGCTCGCCCTCACCCTCAACGGCTGCAGCGACCTCAACGAAGCACTCAACTCAGAACCCAAC
>CAUZEQ010000331.1:0-4973 GCA_963578885.1 Planctomycetota bacterium | reverse complement strand
CGGCGTCACGACCCGGCCCCTTCTGTTTGCGCTGATCGAAGAGCTGAAGTTGCCGTGCGGTCAACTGCAGCCGCGCCTCGATCGAATTCGATGTGCCCCGGAATACCGTGATCGGAGCGGCCGGGGGCACCGCCTGTCGGATCTGCTGCAGCTGCTGTCGAGTCCGATCAACCGATACGTAACTCTCGTCAATCCGCAGGCCCGCACGCAGCACAGTCAGCTCTCCGACGTCCAGGCTCTGTTGGCTGATCTCCTGCCTGAGTCCCATCCAGGTCAGGATCCGGTCCAGCAGCACCAGGTTCGTGCTGATGATGTCCTCGTGATCCCGCTGCGGACTGGCCAACTGCTCGACAAGCCGTTCGCGGGCCCTCCGCACCAGTTCGAAGGAAACTTCGATCTCATCACGAAGCGTGAGTGTTTCGAGTTCGGAGAGGTCGATATTGATCGGTGTTTCGGTCGGCAGTCCGAGGGTCAGTTTCAGGCGATCGAGGCTGGTTTCCAGGCTGTTACACGAGTTGATCAACCCGCGTCGGCCCGAGAGCATGTTCTGTTCGATCTGGTCGATCTGGAACCGTGGCTGGGCGCTGTTGACGCCGGAACGTACCTCGGCGTTGGCCTGGTCCAGTGCGCGGACCACTCCAAAGTAGTTCTGGGTGTTGATCTCGATGCTGCGATAGGTGCTCAGCAGGTCCTGGTAGTACGTCTGGGCCAGTTCGAAGTAGAACTGCTTGCGGTACCGGGCGAACCGGCGTGCCGAGTAGACGACATTTCTTTCGGACTGGATCAGCGGTTCCAGGAGCACGTCCCGCTGAAACACGCTCTGGCTGAATTCGAACAGCAGGTTTGAGCTGATGTCCTTGGCGAATCCCTGGGGGCCATCCAGCGTCATCACGACGGTGTTGGCGAACCGTGCCACGGCGGTACCTCCGAGTGCGATCATTCGGTCGGAGGCGAGAGAGGAGGGAACCGAGAGCGTGTTGGACCTGGTGCCGTCGGTACGGACGTGGTCGTAATCGAGCGACGCACCGTTGCCGACGGCCGAGAACTTTGTCATGTAGTTGTACCGCTGGCGGGTCAGCGCCAGGGCCGACGAGAACAGGGCCTCCTTTTGCGACTGGTAGTCACGGCTATTGAGCCGAGCGAGTGTGACGATGTCGGGAAACGTGAGTTTCTGGGCCTGGTCGCGGAGCGAGCGGGGGGCGGCGGCCCCGAATGTCCTGCGGTACTCCAGCCGTACACTGTCGAATTCCAGCATTCGGGCCAGGCAAACCGGAGGGATCGCTTCCCAGTACGACTTGGGAATCGGCTGGATCGTCAGTCCGACCTGGGTTTCGGTGTAGCGCTGAGTCGCCGCCGGCGCCTGGGTAGAAACCTGCTGTACACCATTCACGCTCCACCGTGATCCGGCGTGAGGGCCCGTCGATTCGGTCGGCCGGGGACGCGCCAGCCAACCGTCACCAGTCCCCTCGGGAAGCCGAGCCTCGCCAGCTGCCTCGGCCTCCGGCTGCGGCCGCATCTGGGGAACGTTGTAGGAGTAGAGATCCGGGCCCGGGTCGGGCAAGGACGGGTCATCAGGGTCCCCGTCATCAAAGAGCCGCGACCTGGGGTCGGTATTGACGGTGAACTGCTGTGGCAGAGCCCACGGCCGATCGACAGATTTCTCGCTCAGAATCCGCAGCGTGTCACGGTCAGCTGCTCTGTGGTACCGATCACGCGTACAACCCGAATTCACCTGAAGCACCAGCAGGCCCAGCAGGACGAGCGACGGGCCTCGAGCATGATTCAGCAACGGCATCCAAGGCCCACACCACGGCGACTGCACTCGCCGCCCAGTTTCTGCACCGCGACTCATTGCCTCTGCCTCTAGTATCGAACTGGCGGTTGTCCGATCTTTAGCGAATGGGCAATCTTTGAGGACAGCCGCCTCAAGCTACTGATCCATTTTATGGCCTGCCACGAGCACCGAGCCGGGCCGAACGACGGCACCCTCGCCGATTGGGGAGGCGGGCGGGGCGGGGTTAGCCCGCCTGCGGTGGGTTGAAGAACTCGGACCCTGGGGTCAGACGCCGCCAACAACGGGGTTTGCTCCACCTGTCGCGTTTCGCAGGCGGGGCCTGACCCCTTCTTCGAGTTGTAACGAGTGCTGGTTGAAAAGGGGTCAGGCCCCGCCTGCGTGCCGTTCTGGGTGGAGCGGGACTTTCTGTGGGTCCGCCGAAGGCGGATCAGACCCCGTCCCATCCCCAAACTTGTGTTTTTCAACAGGCTGTCAGATCAACTCGCTGATCGGGTCGCGGTGCTTGAGCAGGTACCGCGGTCGCCCGTTGGGGTCGGTGAGCGTGGCGGTCATCGTATCGACACCCAGGTTGTGGTACAGCGTGGCGATGACCTGCTGGATGTGAACTGGCCGGGAGACCGGGTCCTCGCCCAGGCGGTTGGTCGCGCCGATGACCTGGCCAGCGTTGGTACCGCCTCCGAACAGAAGCACGCCGTTGGTCCGTGGCCAGTGATCGCGGCCTCCCTTGTTGTTGACCCGCGGCGTGCGTCCGAATTCGCCCCAGACCGCCACCGTGACGTCCTGCAGCAGCCCGCTCTGGTCCAGGTCCTCCAGCAACGTGGTCACGACATGGTCGAGTCGAGGTGCGAAGTAGTTCATCCGTTCGACGAGGCGGCTGTGGTGATCCCAACTGCCGTAAGAGACTGACACCGAGCGGGCTCCGGCTTCCACGAGCCTGCGAGCCAGCAGGATGTTGTGGTTGACCGTGTGAGCGGCATCGCCCTTGTGGGCATACGGCCGGCCATCACCGTAGCGGTCCAGGACCCTGGGGTTCTCCTTCTGGAGGTCCAGCGCCTCGACCAGCCGCCCGGAAGTCAGCACCTCGAAGGCCGTCTGCGTATATCCGTCGACGCTCTGCAACAACCCGCTGGCATCGGCCTGTCGTTTGAGTCGATCGAGGGAGGCGAGCAGTGTTCGGCGTTCCTGGAGCTTTTCCAGCGACATGCCACGCAGTTTCATGTCGCTGAGCGAGAAGTTGCGAGTGAAGGCGTACGAACCGGCGTAGCGGCCGCTGGAGTGCGGCTTGAACGGCTGGTAGGCCTCGCCCAGGAACCCGGCGCTGCCCGATTCGGCGTAGGAGGCGTACTTGGTTTCGCCGAGGCCAATGTGAGGGGGCACGCCCGGATCGACGGCGCCCTTCAACTTCCAGGTGGCACTGCCGACGCTCGGTCGACCGCCGAGTGTTCTCAGGTCCGGTCGCAGCCAGCCGCTGGTGCACTGGTATCCGTCGTGGTGCTCCTCGCATCCGAAAATCGACCGCACGACCGAGACGCGATCCATCCGCGACGCGATCTTCGGAAACAACTCGCAGATCCGGACACCCGGTACCTTCGTGGCGATTGTCCCGAACGGACCACGGATCCCCTCGGGAGCGTCGGGCTTCGGATCCCAGGACTCGTGAAGTGTCAGGCCACCGGGCAGGTAGATGTTGATCAGTGCCTTGTGGCCCAAAGACCTGCCGGCTCGACCCTCGGCTCGCAGAAGATCCGAGAGTGGCAACGTGGCGGCGCCGCCCATCGACACGGCCCCGATCTTCAGAAAGCTACGCCGTGACGCTCCGTCGCAAAACGCACCACCACGTCCCTCGATCCTCAGCATCCGAGTTCCTCACAGCTTCAGCCGTCTCGGTTCCCGCACAAGATACGTGCTCTTCAGCCCAACGTCGAGGTCAGCCTGAGTTGCTGTTCTCCCCTGATGCCGCGTCTTCTCACGACAGCAGGCCGGTTGAGAGTCGATCTGCGGAGGCGAATTGTCAGTGTTGTGCAGCAGCACCTGCCTGCTGTACAAACGAATACGGACAAGATGTCGCAATGGCGTTAGTGGACGACCAACAGATGAAGCGATTCCCCCACCGTCCGGCACTCGCCAGCCTCTTGATTGCCGTGCTCGGTTGCGGATTGGCGCCGGCCGTCTGGGCAGCTCCCCAGGCGGCGAGCCCCAGCGAGGTCGCCCGGGCACTGACTCCGTTCCTGGACGCCCTGGCCGGCCGCACCGCGAGTTTCCAGGTCGAAGGCCGGATCGAGCTGCCCATTGATGGCAAGCCACAGACGATCACCTTGCGACTGGCGAGGTACGACCGGCACTCGTTTGACATCGACGTGATGCATCCTGACTACGAGGTACAGATCCGGCGACGCCAGTCCGCAACGGCATTCGCACTCCCAAGGCACCGTGTGGTGTTTCTGGGCCGCGGCGAGACGCCGCCCCGCGATCATCTGGCACCCCAGGGCCTCATCGGGCGTCTGTTCACCGCCCGCACCCAGGCCAGCCTCGTACTCGCCGTCCTGATCGGTCAGCCTGCCCAGTCCTCCGCCCAGTACCTCCGCAAGTACCTCGCCGGATTGCTCGGACGTCCCAAGTCCGACAGCGATGGCCTGCGTGTTGGCTCCGACGGGACGCTGCTGGCGAAGTTCGATTCGACGTCCTTGCGGCTGCGGCTGCTGGAATCTCCCACCCCGGCTCGGGCCGTTGACGAGTGGCCCGGCTACAAGGTGACCCGGATTCCTCGCGATGAGCTCGAACGACAACTCACTCGCGGCCTGCGGCGAACATTCGAGGTGTTCTGGCCGTCACCCTTGCTCACGAAACCGCCTCAGACACCCCGCCAGGTCTCCAACGGCGAGCTGCGCTTCATCGACGGCCAACGTGTCGTGCTGTTGCAGGGGACTCCCGAGCAGGTCGGCCGTGCCCACGGAGAGTTGCTCGGCAGCGAAGCCACCGCCTGCATCGACTCGGTCCTGTACGCCTTCGGCACGGCCCAGACGATTCGCAGCGGCCGCTGGTTCCGGCACGACCTGCAGGCCGCCTATGCCCGACTCTCGCCTCACATCCCTGAGCGTCACAAGCGGGAAACTCGGGCCCTGGCCAGTGCCCTCAAGCTCGACAACCAGCTGGTCCAGGCACTGAACGTATTTCCCGA
>CAUZEQ010000330.1:0-4981 GCA_963578885.1 Planctomycetota bacterium | reverse complement strand
CAACGCGGTCCGCAGGCGGGGCCTGAACCCTTTTGTTCCAACCGCGGTTTCTGGCCGAAGGGTTCAGGCCCCGCCTCTGGACCGCGTTGGGTGGAGCAGGACTGTTGGGGGGCGGCGTCTGACCCCAGCCTTGGCGACCAATGCGGCCTGCTCGTAGAATCAAAGCATGAGCACGCGAGTCGTCCTGGCAATGAGTGGTGGAGTCGACAGTTCGGCGGCCGCCTGGCTGCTACAGCAGCAGGGTCACGAGGTGATCGGCCTGTTCATGCGCTCAGGCGTTCACCAGGACACGGCCTGCGAACTGCCCGTCGTCGGCAGCCCGGCGGCTCACCGCCAGGGTTGCTGCAGTGCCGCGGATGCCGCCGACGCACGCCGGGTCGCCGATTCGCTCGGGATCCCCTTCCACGCACTGAACTTCCAGGACGCATTCGGCCGGATCCAGGACTACTTCGCCGACGAATACCTCGCCGGACGGACCCCCAACCCCTGCGTGATGTGCAACAACTGGCTGAAGTTCGGCCGTCTGTGGGATTTCGCCCGGCAGGTCGAGGCCACCCACATCGCTTCGGGGCACTACGCCCAGGTCCTGCCCGTTTCCGGATCGGAGCAGCCGGCGCTGGTCCGCGGCGAGGACCGCGGCAAGGACCAGTCGTATGTCCTGTTCGGCATCGACCCCGGACTGCTTCCTCACGTGCTGTTCCCGGTCGGGCATGCCGCCAAGGCAGAGATCCGTGAGACGGCCGAGCGGGCCGGCCTGAGAGTCTTCGATAAGCCCGACAGCCAGGAAATCTGCTTCGTGCCCGACAACGACTATGTCGGGTTCCTGAGACGGCATCGAGGAGAACTTGATACGGCCGGTGAGGTGGTCGACACCGCCGGTACGGTTGTCGGCGAACACGACGGGTACGAACGCTTCACCATCGGACAACGCCGCGGGCTGGGGATCGCCTTCGGGGAGCCGCGCTACGTGGTGGCCATCGAACCCGAATCGCATCGGGTGGTGGTGGGTGAGCACCAGGATCTGGCGAGAATGTCGTTGGAGGCTGATCGGCTGAATTGGCTGGTCGAGGGCATCGATCCCGGCGAGGCCCAGACGCTGCGCTGTGCGACTCAGATCCGCTACCGCCACGAGGCTGCCGATGCGACGGTCGAGCGGATCGGCGAGGATCGGGTGCGTGTGAGCTTCGATGAGCCGCAATTCGGAGTGGCTCCCGGGCAGGCGGTCGTGTTCTACGACTTGCCTGATAACAACCGCGTGCTGGGCGGCGGCTGGATCCTGTAGGTCAGGCTATCTGCCTGGGAACTGCCATGGGGTCAGACGCCGCCCACAGTGAGTCCTGATCCACCCTTCACGGCCCGCAGGTGGGGCCTGACCCCTTCCCGCCAGCAGCGGTGACTGGAGAAAAAGGGGTCAGGCCCCCGCCGACGGACCGCTGAAGCTGGAGCAGACCTCAACCGACGCGGGCGTCTGACCCCAGCGACCGCGTCTGCCCCCCGGACAACCCCGTCGCCAGATCCAGTCCTGTCGGTAACTGGTGCACCCTCAGGTCGAAGTCGCCCACCACGCTCAGCAGGTGGTCGAAGATGTCCGCCTGCAACGCCTCGTAGACGCCCCAGTCCTTGTCGAGGCTGAACACGTAGATCTCGATCGGCACGCCCTCGGCCGAAGGTGCCAACTGGCGGACCATCAGCGTCATGTCGTTGTTGATGCCCTGGTGTCGGCGCAGGTACTCGAGCACGTACGCCCGGAACGTGCCCAGGTTGGTCATGCGGCGCCCGTTGATCATCTCCGAGTGGTCGATCCCATGAGCCTCGTTGTACGCGGCCACCTCAGACTGCTTCTGTACGACATAGTCCTCGAGGAACCCGAACCGCCCGAACCGCTCGATCTGCTCGGGAGAGCAGAACTCAACCGAGTTCATGTCGATGCTGATCGAGCGTTTGATGCGGCGACCGTCTGAGTCCGTCATCCCCCGCCAGTTCTTGAACGATTCGGAGATCACGCTGTAGGAGGGAATCGTGGCGATCGTGCGGTCCCAGTTCTGGACCTTGACGGTCGTGAGGGACACGGCGATCACGTCGCCGTCGACTCCATGAGCGGGCATTTCGATCCAGTCGCCGACCCGCACCAGGTCATTGACGAAGATCTGGATGCTGGCGACCAGTCCGAGGATCGAGTCCTTGAAGACGAGCAGCAACACCGCGGTCAACGCCCCGATACCCGCGACCAGTCCCGAGGGGTCTCGACCGGTGATCGTGGCGATGCAGAGGATCAGTCCCACGATCCACAGCACCAGTCTCAGGCCGCCGACGAACCCGCTGATCGGGTTCGTCTTCTTGTGATCGAGCGTGTCGTAGATATCCACGGCGGCACTGAGCAGTGCGCTGATCGACCTGAGGATCACCACCACCAGCCAAGCGGCCGCCATCCGCATCAGCACCACGTCCAGCGCCAGGCTGCCCGCGAACGGATCGGCGTACAGCGGTGCCGCCAGGTAGATGATCACCGCGGGCACCAGCCACGCCAGGCGATCGAAGAACCCGCGTTCGACCAGCCGGTCGTCCCATCGGGTGCGGGTGCGAGAGGCCATCTTGCGGATGACGGCCAGGGTCACGTTGCGGGTGATGAAGAAGGCCAGCCAGGCCACCGCAACGGTCACGGCCACCACCGCCAGCTTGGCCGTCCAGGCCCCAAAGTGGTCACCTGGCAAGACAGCCTCGAGCCAGTCGTACAGCCCAGTCACCCACTCGGCCGCAGCACCGATCATCGGCCGCGGATTGGTTTGCTCCATCCTCGCTCACTGCCTCCCTGCCGTGTGAGTCCCGCACAGGATAGCGGATTGAAGCCGGGTTGTAGCCCGAATTCGTAAGAAACTGCCGGGGTCAGACGCCGCCCACGGTAAGTCCTGATCCACCCTCAACGGCCCGCAAGCGGGGCCTGACCCCTTCGGCCAGACACCTCCCACATGCCAAAAGGGGTCAGGCCCCCGCCGTCGGACCGCTCAAGCTGGAGCAGAACTCAATCGACGCGGGCGTCTGACCCCAGCGGCGCGTGCCGGGGTCAGCCCCCAGCCCGCTCACGCCGACGACTCTCACCGGCAATCACCAGAAACGCCAGGAAGTCGTACAGCCCATGAGCGATGATCGGCACAACCAGGTTCCCCTGCCCGGCCAACTCGGTGCCTTCCGGCAGAGGATCCAACAGTCCGACCAACCCCAGGTACACCCCGACCAGGCCAACCAGGACGGCATAGGTCCGAGTCACAGGGTGCAGCAGCGCGAACAGCAGGTTGCTGCCAAGCAACGCCACCACGAACCCGATCGCCGCCGGACGTGCCGCATCGTCGCCAGCCATCCACGGCTGGATCACGCCTCGAAACAACACCTCCTCGCACACACCCGCCAACACCGCCAGCAGCACCAGGTCGTGCCAGCGACACTTCGCCATCGGGCGACCCAGCATCTCGATCAGCAGCTCGCGAATCCGCCGCAGGGGAGCCCAGTCGAGCGTGTAGGTCGCCCCGAAAGCCAGCAACAGCGGACCGGTCGCCGCCACTCCCCAGCCAATCGCCGCCGGCGTCAACCGGCAGGCGTGCCACGGGTTGATGCCGACCAGCCAACCCAGCCCCAGCCCGACCAACAGCACGATCACCTCGACGACAATCCCGGCACGCAGAAACGTGACGCGGTCGTTCCAGTCGAATCCCTCGACCGGCTCGTTCATCAACTGCCAGCTTGACCGGTGGCGGACTGCTTCCGGGCAGTGGGCTGCTTGCGGGCAGGCTTCGGTTTTCCGGCAACCGGCTTCTCGAAGATCACGATGTGCTGCCGGGGCAGCACACCGATCGTCCGCTTGAACTTCAGCCCGAACGCCGCCTGGCTGATCTCCTTCTTGACCTGCTTCTCGGTCATCTTGTGCACCAGCAGGATCGGCACCTTGGGGTCTTCCATGCGGTACTCGACAAACGCCAACCGCCCGCCGGGTTTCAGAGTCCTGGAAATCTCGGTGATCATCTCGTAGGGGAACTCGAACTCGTGGTAGACATCGACCATGATCGCCAAGTCGATCGTGCCGGCCTTCAGACGGGGGCTTTTCTGAGTCCCCCGCACGGCGGTCACGTTGGGGATGCGGAACTTCTTCATCCGCATCTTGAGCCGGGCCAGCATCTGAGGCTGCACGTCGACGCCCATCACCTTGCCCCGGACACCCACCGCCCGTGCCAACAACGCGGTCACCACGCCGCTGCCACAGCCGATGTCTGCGACGGTCTGGCCGGGCTGGAGCTTCAACGAGCGGACCATCAGCATCAACTTCTCCTCTCGCTCTCGCTCGGCTCGCTCGAGCCAACGGGCCCCGGCACCGTTGAATCCATAGCCCATCACGTGAGCAATCTCGCGACCCATGTAGAACTTGCCGATTCCGTTGGGATCGTGCAGCTTGCGGAACGTGTACCGAGACACCTTGGCAGCGGGGGCCGGCTTGGCCTGGGATCGAGACTTCTGCTGGGCCGGGACAGCCTCAAGGAACCCGAAGGTGAAGCAGCCGCAAACGGCCACAGCAACAACGACTCGCATCAACCGGACTCTTCCTGAATCGTTCATGACTCGTTCTCCTCACCCGCTTCGGTCTCACTCTCGACATCCGTCTCGGACTCCTCCGAAACATCTCCCACCGCAGCCTCCACCGCAGCCACCACCGCAGCCCCCACAGCAGCCTGCCACGCCGAATCCTCAAGCGACTCCGCCTCGTCGACCAGCAGCATCGGGATCCCCTCCCGCACCGGGTAACTCAGCCGACACCCAGGACCGGTACAGACCAGGCTCTCGACACTCTCACCGGCCTCGCTCGACCTGTTGCCCACGACCAGCTTCGCATGGCACTCGGGGCACGCGATCAGATCCGTCAGGCGACCGAGTTCGTATCCGCTCATCGACTGCTCTCCCGCCCCACTGTACCGCCGCTAGAAGCCTCGAGCCGCCT
>CAUZEQ010000329.1:0-5027 GCA_963578885.1 Planctomycetota bacterium | reverse complement strand
CGTAGTTCTTGTAGATCTGTTTGTGGTGGATGGCGGTGGTGACCAGGTACCCGTAGGGCCCTGTGATTACGCGGCCGTTTTCCATCAGCACCCCGAGCGGATCGAGTCCGGCCGGCACGACGATCTGCTGGTAGGCCTGCTCTACGCCCCGGCCGACGTCTTCGAGGTCGACCGGGTGGTCCTCGGGCCGGTAGGGGATCCCGATCCCGCCTCCGAGGTTGACCCATTCGAGTCGGACGTCGAGTGCCTGGAGGAGTTCGGCGGCGAGGGAGAACAGCATGCGGGCGGTCTCGACGAACGAATCGCCGTTGAGCTCGTTTGAGACGACCATCGTGTGGAGTCCGAAGCGGGAGACTCCCCGGGCTTTCAGATCGCGGTAGCCGTCGAAGAGTTGTTCGCGGGTCAGGCCGTACTTGGCCTCTTCGGGGTGACCGATGATGGCATTCCCGGATTGCTCGCGGAGCGGACCGGGGTTGTAGCGGAAGCTGACCAGTTCGGGCAGTCCGGCGTGCTGGTCGACGAACTCGACATGGGAGATGTCATCGAGGTTCAGGACGGCTCCGACGCTGCGGGCGTGGACGAATTCGTAGGCCGGCGTGTCGTTGGAGGTGAACATGATCCGTTCACCGTCGATCCCGGCGGCCTCGGAGAGCAGCATCTCGGGCATGCTCGAGCAGTCGGTTCCGAATCCTTCGTCGGCGAGGATTTCGAGCAGGTGCGGGTTGGGCGTGGCCTTGACGGCGAAGTGGTTTCGGAAGGTCGGGCACCAATCGAAGGCGGCGACGAGCCGTCGGGCGTTGGCCCGGATGGCGGCTTCGTCGTAGAGATAAAACGGAGTGGGATACTCGCGAGTCAACTCGCGGATCCGTGCTTCGTCGAATGGCAGTGGCAGGGTTGGCATGACTGGCGGTGGACTGAAAGTCGGCTGTTTCGGGGCGTGAGTCCGGGTTGGCTGGAGGCACGCCAGGTCGGACTTGATTCTAGAATCCCGTCTCCGGCGGTGGTAGCTTGTCGGCGTGGGCCACTGGTCCGGTTCTGAGGGTTGCGCGGAAACGAGGGGCCATGTGGCTGGAATCTTCGCTACGATTGGCGTGGCGTGAGTTGGCTCGCGAGGATGCCGAGCTCAGGCCACTCCCCGGTGTCAGCAGGGGGTCTTGGCGGGCCGATAGAGTCACAAGACGGTGGGGCAGCTGCCGGGACGGGTCCCGGTGGTCTTCTGCCGGCGTTGTCCCTTGCGCGGAGCGTTCAGCCATGTTTTCGGACAAATCGGACAAATCGGTCACTTCGGGCCGGTCGATCGCGGCGGTGTTGCTGCTGAGTGTTGGCCTGTGTGCGATCGTGGCGTCCTCGGCCACGTCCCGTGCTCAACCCGCGGCCCAGCCGCCCGCACAACCAGCCGCTCAGCCTGCCGCCCAACAGTCCCCGTTGTTGAGCGAACCGACGACTGCGGATGCTCTGTTTGACGCGGTGGTGCTGATGGTCGACCTGGCCCGCCCCGAGCTGGCCCGAATCTACATGCAGAAGCTGCTGGCTTTGAACCCCGACGACGCGGCCTTGTTGGCTATGCGCGACAAGCACGGGCCGGCGGTCTTTTTGCGGATGGCGAATCTCGAGTACTTACAACCGGGCTCGGTGACGTTGCTCGAGCGGATGAACGCGTCGTTTGCCCGTTTCGCGGGCGACACGGCACGCATCGATCGACTGATCAGCGAGCTGGGCGGTCCTCCCTCGGTCCGTGACGCGGCGATCCTGCAATTGCGTTCCGGTGGAGCCCTGGTGGTGCCGCGGCTGGTCGAGCAGATCGGCGACGTGCAGGACGAGGCCACTCGCGAGTTGTTGAGTTACTCGCTGACCCGCCTGGGCCCCGACGTGGTGCCTCCGCTGCTGGCGGTGCTCGAGAGTCCCGAGGCGAACCTGAGAACCATGGCGTTGGAGGTGCTGGGTCATGTGGGTTCTCGCAAGACGGCGGTGCAGTTGTGGTACTTCGCGGTCGATGCCAACCAGCCGCCGGGAGTGCGTGTGGCCGCGGCCGAGGCGGTGGCGAGGTTGACACTGGGAGCCTCGGGTCGGGCGAGTGACCTGAGTCGCAACATGGCGTTGCGTGCCCTGGAGCAGGGAGCTCGCGTGCGGCTGGCCGGTGGCGAACGGGCGGTCGCGGGGGCCGACGGCAAGGTGGCCGCCTGGCATTTCAACACAACCGAGAACCGACTGGTCGGTGCTCCGGCGGACCCCGACGACGTTGCCCTTCACCTGAGCATTCGCTTGGCTCAGCAGGCCCTGGCCCTGTCTCCGGAGAACCGCCGGCTGCAGGCCCTGGTGGTGTCGGTGCTGCTGACGCGATCAAGGACCCAGACGCCGTGGACGCGCTCGCTGCCTCGCGGCGCGGGAACCGCCTACGACACGGCGTTGCTGGCCGGTCGCGAAGTCGTCAGCGAGTCGTTGCGTGATGCGTTGCAAAGTGGCAACGCGACGGCGGCGGTGGCGGCGTTGGAGGTGATGCGGAGCCTGGCCACTCGCCACGACCTGCAATCACGAGGCGGCAGATCGGCTCCGCTGACAGGCGCCCTGAATTATCCCGATCCCCGGGTGCAGTTCGCCGCCGCGATGGTGATCGTGGAGACCGATCCTCCCAAGCCGTTTCGCGGCTCGTCGCGGATTGTCGAGGTGCTGGCCCGTGCTCTGGAGTCGACCGATACCCCGCGAGCGGTGCTGGCCGGACCCAAGCCCGGCCAGGTCAATGCCCTGGCCGGCCTGGTCGGCCAGTCGGGCTACGAGGCCGAGATTGCCTCGAGTGGCCGTAACGCGTTCCGTTCAGCGGCCGAGCGTGGCGACGTGCAGCTGGTCGTGCTCGATGCCAATGTGATTCAATGGAGTCTCTCCGAGACAGTCGCCAACCTGAGAGCCGACTCGCGGACGGCCTGGATCCCGATCGCGGTGGTCGGTGACCCGATGCGGATCGCGTCGGTCGAGCGAATGATCTCCCGGGACCCGCTGATGGTCTACATCCAGCGACCGGCCAATCTGAAGGGGCTGCAAGATCAGCTCGGCCCGTTCATTTCGGGCCTGGGCACCGAGCCACTCTCGGCGGTGGAGCGGGGCGAATTGTCACGAGCCGCGGTCGACCTGCTGGGCTTCCTCGCTGACGGACGCCGGGCAACGGTGTTTGATCTCAGGCCGGCCGAAGCGGGGTTGCACGCGGCGATCCAGGTGCCCGAGCTGGCCGATGGTGCGATCTACGCGATGGCGGCCATCGCGACGACGTCGGCCCAGGACCGGTTGGCCACGACCGCCCTGCAGCCGGACCTGGCTGAGGGGACCCGCGAGCGTGCTGCTGCGCAGTTGGCCTTTCATATTCAGAAGCACGGGGTGCTGTTGGCCGGGACTCGGGTGCAACAACTGCAGCAGGTCCACGCCGAGGAAGCGTCGCCGGCGGTGAAGTCGTCACTGGCGGCCGTGCTGGGGACCCTGGGGCCCAGTGCCGCGAGAATCGGACAGCGACTACGAGCCGTCCCGCTGCCGGCACCCCGATAGGGTCCGCTGCTCAGTCGGTGAGAGGCAGGTTCAACCGGGGCTCTTGCCAGGCTGCGGTTCCGGGACGGCGTCTCCGGCTCGGTCCTCTCCCTTGAGACGGGCGAGGATATCGTGGACGACCAGTCGTGGGGGTTCGCGGACTGCGAGGTCGGTGTCGACGTGCTGGATCTCGGCGAGGTGCTCGGCCTTTTCCTGCGGGCACTGTCGTTCGAGTTGTCGGTCGAGTGCGCGGTAGTCGTCTGATTGCAGGGCCTCGATGAAGCAGGCGTAGTGACCGATGGCGTGATGGGGGTTTGAGGCCAGCACCAGCTCGCGGCAAGCCTCTGCCTCGGCGTTCCACTCGGCATCGGCCGCGTGCCGACCGGCCAGCAGCAGCAAGCGGTGGTGAGTCGAGGCGGGGCCTCGTCCGTCGGTGGCCTCGGCCAGCTGCAGGTACAGCACCGCCAGTCGCTGGCTACGAGGTCGCTGATCCGGTTGATTCACGGCGCGGCCCCCAGCGGGACCCTCAGCCCATCCCAGGCCAGTTCGACGCGGTCGGGCAGCCTGGCATTGGTGGTGGCGTGGTCGAGGTAGTGTGAGATATGGGTCAGATAGGCTCGCTGCGGCTTGAGTCTCTTGATCACCTCGAGGCTCTGGTCGACCGAGAAGTGGGTGGGGTGTGGCTTTTCGCGGAGCGCGTCGAGGATCAGCACATCGAGCCCCTCGAGCAGTTCCCAGCTCGAGTCGGGGATTTCGCTGACGTCGGTGCAGTAGGCGACGTCGTCGATGCGGAACCCGAGTATCGGCAGTCGGCCGTGGTTGAGTCGGATGGGCGTGACGGTGGTGCCCAGCAGCGAGAACGGTTCGAGCCCGATCCTCTCGAAGTGCAGCCGCGGTGTGGCTCCGCTATGGGTGTTGGGTGATGGGGGGCTGAAGGCGTAGTGGTAGGCACGCCGGATCTGCCTCTCGACAGGTTCCTCGCAGTACAGCGGGATCGATTCGCCGAGTCGCTGGCCGCAGATTCTGAGGTCATCGAGGCCGAAGATGTGATCGGCGTGGTCGTGAGTGAACAGGGCGGCCTGCACGGTGTCGATCCGTTCGCGGACAAGTTGCAGCCTGAGTTCCGGCGGTGTGTCGATCAGGAACAGGCCGTCGGGGGCCTCGACCGCCACACCGCAGCGGGTGCGATTGTTACGTGGGTCGTCGGATTCGCAGACGTCGCAGTGGCAGCCGATCATCGGCACGCCGACGCTGGTGCCGGTGCCCAGCAGCACGAGCTGCCGCGAGTGGGAGTCGCCCATGCCTCAGTCGTCCCCGGCCGGGGCCTCGGCCGTTTCGGAGTCACCGGGCGTTTCGGCGTCGGGCTCCTGGTCGTCGGGCGTCTGGGGTTCAGGCGTGTCGGCTGCCTCGGCCTCGGTCTCGCCCCCGGCCTCGTCTTCGGCCTCGTCTTCGGCCTCGTCTTCGGGTGGCTTGTGTTGTGAAGGATCTGTCGGCGCGTCGGCCTGCTGTTGGCTGGC
>CAUZEQ010000328.1:0-5078 GCA_963578885.1 Planctomycetota bacterium | reverse complement strand
GCAGACCAGGGCGGCCAGCGGTCTTTGCACCCGCCCATCGGCCCACTCCTTGCGGGGGTACAGACCCCACTGTGCGGCATGGCCGTACTTGTTGGGTCGAGGGTGCAGGTCCAGGAAGAAGCGGCCGATCACCGTCTTGCTCTCGATGTCGGTCACCTCGTACAGCTTCACGTCGGGGTGCCAGATCGGAGTCCCCAGCTGCTTCGCCTGCCCGGTGATCTCCTTGTAACTCAGCCCGTACAACGACTGCGTGATCGAAAACAGCCCGTCGATCACCCGCTGTAACGGGAAGTACTCACGCACCTTCTCCGAATCCACCGCATACTTTTCGCGCATCAACCGCTTCTCGTAGAACGACTGGTCCCAGGGCTTGAGCTTGGCGTCCTTGAGGCCGGTGTGCTTTCGCTTCGCCGCGGTGTATTCGGCAAAATCGAGCTGGGCCTTCTTTCGCAACAGCGGCCTGAGTTTCTTGTAGAAGTCGATGACCGCCGCGGCCGACTTCGACATCCGGATCTCGGTCTCGTAGTCGGCCGGATGCGAGTAGCCCAGCAGGTTGGCGACTTTGGCCCTGAGTGCCAGGATCTCCTCGATCTGCTTGACGTTCTTCAACCCACCCCGGCGCTTGTAGGCGATCCAGACCTTTTGCCGGGTCAGGCCATTCTCGCAGTAGTTCATCAGCGGCAGGAACGACGGGTAGTCCATGCCGACCATGTAGATGCCGTCGGAGACAGGTTGAGTTTCGAACCACTGGTCGGGCATGCCCTTGAGTTCCGCTTTGGTCAGCGGCACGCGGGTTTCATCGGCACGGATCGTCGATTCGAAATCGATCGACTTCTTGCTCAACTCGACCTGCAGCTCCTTCAGCTGATCACGCTGCTTGGCCTCAAGGGCCATTCCCGCCCGGCGGTAGTCTCGCAGAGTGCGTTCCAGCAGCCGAGCGTCCTGCCCGTCCAGTTTCGGTTTGCCGTCGGCGTACGCCTTGATCGCCCCGTAGAGATCCTCGCGCTTCAGCAGCGTGATCATCCAGTTCCTGACACTGACCTCGGACTTCTGACCCTGGTTCCTGAGCGCGGTATCCGGCGAGACATAGGCCATGAACTGCAGGAACTCGGTATCGAGCCGCAGCTGAACGATCAGGTCGTCGATGGCCACGATCGTATTGGCCAGCGTGCGTTTCCCGTCGGCCACCGCGATGATCCTCTCGACAGCCGCGTCGGCCTTGACCAGCGCCGCGGCCACCGGTGAGCCCTCGTACTTGTCTGCTGCCGCAAGCGGCAGCGGGGCCGTGGCCACGATCGACAGTGCCCAGAGGGCCCACAGGCAGAGAGACTGGCGGGCAGGAACGCGAGAAGCGTGTTTCATCGGGAACCGTCCTTTACGGTGGTCATTCCGCCGCCGGCAGGGCATCTGCAACTTGCGGCGTGATGCGGAGGTGATTGGTGAAGCGAACCCGGAGCCGAAACTCCTCAGCGACTCGCAGTCGGCTGGCCGTGAGTTTTCGGATCGTACTCCACCAGCCGAACGTTGTCGACGAAGTACTCACCGGGCGGCCAGTAGGGGTACAGCATCACGCGAACCCACTTCACCTTCGGAGTGAACTTGGTCGGGCGGAAGGGTTTCTTGCGGCGCGAGTAGGTCCGCCACGAGTTCGAACCACCGGCCTTCAACTGGCCCCGCCAGACGTACTTGTGGATGAACGCCTTGCGGTTCCGCTTGTTGGGCTGAGCCTTACCGCGTCGCTTGGCGAAGTACTGCTGCACCGCTCCGGCATCGGCTCCGAAGGACACGTTGGGCTTCTTGGGATACCCCACCAGCCAGACCAGGATCTCAGGCCCCTTCACGTCGAGCGTCAACCAGTACGACTTGCCCTTGGTGATCGGAATCGGATGGCTCCAGTACCAGACCCCATCGAGACCGGCCAGGGTGTCGAACTTGGGCGCGGTGGTGGGAATCTTCAGCGGCGCCTTCAACGGCGAGGCCCCGTCGTCGACCTTCAGCCACCAGTTGTACGCCTGGCTCTGCAGCACATCGCTATCGAACTTCAACACCCGGCCCCGCCTGGGATCGGCATCCTTGACCCAGAAACTCGACAGCCCGTCGATCGTCTGCCAATGCAGGGGCGTGATCTTGCCGCTGTTGAAATCGCCGTTGGGCAACAGGTTGCCGTCGGGAGAAATGTACGGCTTGGCTGCGGTCTTGGTCTTGGCCTTGGTCTTGGCCTTGGTCTTGGCCTTGGTCTTGGCCTTGTCCTTCGACTCGGCGGCGGGCTCGTCGGCCCAGGCCACGGTCACCAGGAGTGCCAGGGGCAACAGGCAGGATGCGAGTATCGTCTTCACGGCGTCTTCCCCTTCTTGCCGGCGGCAGGCGTCTTGAGTTTCTCTCGAGCCAACTCGGTCCAGCGATCTCGGATCCCGATTATGGTCAGTTTGACGAGTTCAGCGCGAGCCCGCTTGGCGCGGCCGGTCGCCTCGAGCGCCACGACCAATCTCCAGCGAGCCTGGGTTTCCCATAAGGCTCCTTCGCCGAGGCTCAGGGCCAGGTCCAGGTACTCACTCGCCTCGAGATGCTGACCTCTGAGCGCCAGCGCCAGGCCTCGCCAGTAGAACGTGTGGCCCTTGACCTTCTCGGTCGCAAACTGGTCCTCCCAGCGATCGACCGTCTCGATCGCCGCTCCATAATTGTTCTGCTGCAGGTACTCGCGGATCGAGTTCGGGAACGAGCCGGTGCGGGCCGCGCGAACCGACTTGGGAATGAAGCGTCCCAGCAGGGCTTCGACCCGTCGGTAGAACCCCAGTGCCTCCGCCTTCTGGCCGTGCCAAAGCGCCACGTCTCCGGCGGCATTGATCGCTCGCCGGTACGACATCTTCGCCACCTCATCCTGGCTCAGCGGCGGCTTGGCATTGACGGCGACTTCCTGGACCCGCTTGAGCAGCTCGGGAGACTTGTCGGGCTGGTTGCGGCGGATACCCAGCAGTCGGATCAGTCGTGCCAGCGAATCGAGCGATTCGGCGGCGGGTGTCTTGTCGGTGATCGACGCCTGGAAGTTGGCAATCGCCTCGTCGATCCCCGTGTCACCGGCCGAGAGTGCTGCGAGTGCGAGCACACGTCGCACAGCGGGAGCCTGTTCGGGTCGGATCTTGCCGAACCGCGTCACCCAATCCCGACCCGCGGCAACCGCTCGCTTCGAATCGCCTCCTTCGCCGTAGAGGTGAACCAATTCACCGAGGTTGGTGGCATCGAGCTTGGCCATGTCGTACCCGGCGGCCAGCTTGACGTAGTCCGGATACCGCCCCTGCCGGATGTCTCCGGCCACGTGCTGCACCTCGAACACCTCAACCGGCCACCCGATCGTCTGCGACTTGCCTGCGATTGTCGCGGTCAGCTTGGCCTGGAAGCGGCCCATCGACAGGTAGAGGTGGTCGACCGAGGCCCCCTCGGCCGACTGCCCATCCCCGAAGTCCCAGCGGAACACGGTCCCCTTGGGGAACGCAGCGGGGACTTCGACGGCCAGTCGCACTCGAGTGTACTGCCCGCTGGCCCGGACTCCCGGGTCGGGCCAGATCGTGTCGATGTAGGCCGGGACAAACGTCGCCAGCGGTCCCTCGGTGGTCTCGTATCCGGTGACCGCAGCGGAGTGTGGCAGTGGGTAGAGGTTTCCGGGTATCGCTGCGTAGTGTCCCTTCTGCGATCCCGGAGGACTCCAGCCGAGGAAGGCGACCTGCTTGAGCATCACTTCCTCGTGGTAGTACTCGAGGTAGTGCAACCCGGCCTTGAGTTCGACCTTCTGGTTGAACTCACCCCGCGCGCCTCGTTCGGAGGTATGTCGACCGGGCCAGTGGATCAGTGGCTTGCCATCGAGGAACGAGAAGCTGGCCTCGTTCGAGGCGGTGCAGAAGCGGTAGGTGCCATCCTTGGGGATCCGGATCCAGCCCTTGTAGAAGCTGATGTAGAGATCCGAGGGTCCGAAGGGGTTATGCCCATCGGAGATCCGCTGCTGGTAACGGGCACCGTAGCTCTCGGTACTGGCGGCCATCAGCTGCTGAAAATCTGCGGCCGTCTTGGGGTTGTCGCCCTCGGGCCGCTTGATCGTCGCAAAGACCAGCCCCTGCCTGGGCACCCAGGCCCCCTTGGGCGGACCGGCCCCCAGCCGAATCTCCGCCGTCACCATCTCGGCGGGACGTGCCGCCTTGGGATTGCCGAAGTAGACAAAGAACTTCGCGCCGGCGGCCGGCTTGCCCGACCGGAACGACAGCAGCGAGTAGCCATCGTTGTCGTGCCAGGTCAGTTGAAACGGCACCGTCTTGCCGGCGGCGTCGCGGACGCGGAAGTCGAATCCATCGGGCTTGGCCCGACCCTGGTGCACGATCCGCACCGATGCGGAATCGACCGACGCATCGGCCAACGGCTTGGCGATGGTGACCGTGGCCCGAGCCGACCAGCCGTCCAGATGCCAGGCGTCGGCCGCACGAAGTGGCGAGGCAGCCGCCCAGAGCAGCGCCACGAGCAGTCCGGCCAACCGACCGGCCCTCCCCCCGGCAACACGTCCGGCCTTCCTCCGCATCGATCCACCCTTCTTACCCTTCTTCGCTACTTCTCGGACTCCGACAGCTTCCGGTAATAGCTCTCGAGCAACGACTCGTACCCCTTCGGATACGATTCTCCGGCCGACTGCAGCAGCTCGTCCCTCAGGTCCGCCGGCAGGTCACGTGCCTGTTGCAGGCGAATGACCGTCGTCTGGTTGACACCTCCGAGTGCTTCTCGGATCTGCCGCACGGCGACCTTCTGCTTGCGGAAGGCGTCGTTGAACTTGTTGTTCTTCAGGTCGTCCTCGATCGAGTTCATCAGCTGGATGGCCTGCTGCAGCCGCCGGCCGCGGACGCTGTTGGTATCGAGCTTGCGAGCGACCTGGGTGGCCCGTTCGCGGAGCCCCCGTTGTTTTTCTGAGAGCCGCTTCATGTCCTTGCTGAACGGCGGAGGCGTTCCGCCCTGCAACCCCTTGCGACCCTCGCCGGCCCGCTTGCCGCCGCCGGTGGCCCCGTTGGGATCCTGGCGACCCTCCTCCTTCAAACGACCCTTCT
>CAUZEQ010000327.1:0-5089 GCA_963578885.1 Planctomycetota bacterium | reverse complement strand
TGGGGCACCGAATTCCTCGACGCCGATCTCGATGGTGACCTCGACCTGATGATCACCAACGGTCACGTCGCCGGACAAGTTCGCGAAGGAGAACAACTCAAAATGCCCCCGCTGTGCTATCGCAACACCGGAACAGGACGCTTCACCACGCTCGCGGGCAAACAACTGGGACAGTACTTCACGCGGAACTACATCGGCCGAGGACTCGCACGGCTCGATTGGAACAACGACGGCCGACCCGATACGGTCATCACCCACCTCGACTCGCCACTGGCCCTGCTGACCAACACCACCCCGAACACCGGACACTACCTGGTGCTCAGGCTCGTGGGCACCGCGTCATCTCGAGATGCCATCGGAGCCACGGTGACCGCACGGGCCGGCGAGCGGACCTGGGTCGCACAACTGACCGCCGGAGATGGGTACCTGGTCAACAACCAGAGACAGCTGCTCTTCGGCACCGGACCTGCCACCCGTATCGACCAACTCTCGATCAGCTGGCCCTCGGGACTCAAACAGGACCTCGGCCCCGTCCAGACCGATCAGACGTTGAAAATCATCGAGGGGCGAGGCGCGGTGGTTGTCGATAAGAAAAACTGACTCACCTGCCAACCGAATCCCTCGACATGGCCCTCTTCCGCTCCAACCGCATCGTCCTGCTGCTGGCCATCTCGCTGGCACTGGGCTGCGGAGACGAGACCGAGCCCGAGGCCACCGGCCAGGCCCATTCGCACACCGCCGCCCTGGCAACGCCGCTGCCCACTCGCTCGGAGTCGAAGTTCCAGAACGCCGCCGTCGATGTCGACTACGTGGGGTCCCAGCAGTGTGTCACCTGCCACGCCGACCAGCATGAGACCTGGAAAACCACCTCCCACGCACAGTCGATGACCCGCGTGAAAGCCGACGACGAGCCGCCTGACGCGAAGTTCGAACATCGCAAGAGCGGCCGGGCGTACGAGGTGACTCGGGTCGATTCCTCGCTGCACCACCGCGAATCGATGAGGCTCCCCGACGGCACCCTGGTCCCGCTCTCGGATTACCCGCTCGAATACCTGGTCGGATCGGGCCGCTTCTCCAGGACCTACCTCGTCGAACTCGATGGATCGCTCATCGAATCGCCCATCACCTGGTACGCCCAGCGGCAGGCCTGGGACATGTCGCCCGGTTATGACCACTCGATCCACCGCTCGTTCCGTCGACGAGTCACCCACAGTTGCCTGCTGTGCCATGCCGGACTGGTCGAACCGGTTGAACCTCGAAACTTCACGTTTCCTCACAACGAGTTGTCGATCGGTTGCGAACGCTGTCATGGACCGGGGTCCCGACACGTCGCACGTCACAGCAAGCCTTTGGCCGAATTAGTGGAGTTGGCCGCGGACCGGCCCGTGGACCTCACGATCGTCAATCCCCGCCGACTGGATCGCCCGTTGGCCGAGGCGATTTGCCAGCAGTGCCACCTGCAGGGGGATGTGAAGGTGACGGTCCGAGGCAGACGGCCGGGCGACTTTCGGCCGGGACTGCCGCTCTCTGATGAACGGATCGAGTTTCGACTCTTCGGGTCCGGACCCGAGATGACCGTCGTCGGCCACGTCGATCAGCTGCGGGCCAGCCGCTGCTACCAGCAGGACAAGACACTCTCGTGCGTCACCTGCCACGACCCGCACAACCCTCACCGACCCCAGAACGCCATCGCCCGGGCCCGGGTCGCTCGAACCACGTGCCTGCAATGCCACGAGTCCGATGACTGCGGCGAGACCCAGGCCGCTCGAGCAGCCACCAAGCACCTCACCGACTCGTGCGCCGCGTGCCACATGCCCGAAGTCGACACCGACATTCCTCACATCGCCTTCACCCACCATCGCATCGCCGTGCACGAGTCCAGCGAGGCCAAGACGCCCAGGGACTCCCAGATCGGCCTGGCCGCCGATGGCGAGCTGAAGACGATCCAGGACCTGTCGCGGTTCTCTGCGGCCGAACGGGACCGCATGCTGGGACTGGCCTACTACCGGCTGCACTTCCAGCGACCCTGGCAACATGCCCAGTTCCTGGTCCGAGCCGACGGGCTACTCGGGCAAGCTGCAAAAGAGATCCACGGAGACGCGGTGCTGGATGCGGCTCGAGCCGAAATCGCCTGGGAGGCCAAGCAGGTCAGGGCCGCCGATCGAGGAGCCAGCCAGGTGCTCGAGGCAGAACACGTCGACGCCGCCACGCGGGCGGTGGCACTGCACGTGAAGGTGCAGGTGCTGATGCAACGAGGAGAACTGGCCCGCGCGATCCCGCTGCTGGAAGAACTGACCACCACCCGCCGCGACCCTCTCGATTGGGCGCTGCTGGGCCACTGCCGCTCGCGGACCGGAACACTCACCGAAGCGATCGCCGCCTTCGAAAAGGTGCTGACCATCGCACCCGGCCAGGGGTCGATCCACCGCGCGCTGGCGCCGCTGTACGAACGGGCTGGAGACTCGGAGAAAGCAAGGACGCACCGCGCGAAGGCCCGGCTGCTACCGCCCAATGGATTCGGGGGCCGGTAACCCAAACGACTCGGCCCGGCCCTCCACCAGCACAACCTCACCGTCCAGCGGGAGACCCTCGAATACCTGGACCCGACCCGATGGCCAGGTCACCTCAACCGCCGGCACCGAATCCGACTCGCCCAGCCCCAGCAGCAACACCCTGTGATTGCTCGCCTGGAATCCGTCCCCCGCGGTCAACTGCCTGACCACCCGACGCTTGCCCAGCCGGTACACCACGGTCGTCCCGATCGCGTCTCGGCTCAGACTCGTCCCCACCAAACGCACCGCCAGGTGATGGCCTCGCTCGGAGGTCCGGTTGATCAGCAGTGCGGCCGGTCGATCGACATGACTGATAGCCACATCCGGAGCCCCGTCACGGTTGAAATCGAGCCGAGCCAGCCCGCGGCCCAGGTACTTGCCCTCGAAGAACTTTCCCAGCTGTTTGGCAGAGACCAGCTGAAAGCGTCCCGAGCCATCGTTGTGGAACACCTGGGGCGGCATGCGGAACGGACGACCCTCCGGACCGGTCTCCTCGATGTGACCGTTGGTCAGCACCAGGTCCAGCACACCGTCGAGGTCGAGATCCAGGAACTGGGCTCCGAACCCGAGTTGATCTCGGCTGGACGACTCGAGCCCGGCGGCGCGGGTGAAATCTACAAAGCCGCCCCGGTCATTCTGCCGGTACAGGGTGTTGGTCTCATCCAGGAAATTGGTCACGAACAGGTCGATGCGGCCATCCCCGTCGACATCTCCCGCGGCGATCCCCATGCAGGCCTCGGCCCGCCCGGCATCGTTGAGTGCCACGCCCCGCTCGAGCCCGGTTTCGTCCCAGGCCTCAGCCGACATTCCCTTTGAGGACGACGGGGGGCGGTATAGGAAATTCGCCCGAGTGTCGTTGGCGATGAACAGATCGAGTCGACCCGAGGGTGTCGAATCACCCAGGCGGGCGGCAACGATTCCCAGCCCCGATCCGCCGGGCCGCTCGAGTTTCCAGCGCGAGGAGACCTCCTGGAATCGGCCGTCGCCCAGGTTGCGGAGAATCCGATCGGTGGCACCCTCGAACGTCTGCGGAGTGCAGATGCCCGGTTTCTTGTCGGGACCCTGGCAACGACGACTGAAGACGTCGTCACCGGCCAGGTAATTCACCTCGTAGAGATCCGGCAGGCCGTCGCCATCGAGATCGGCGACCAGGCAACTGGTGGTCCACCGCTTCTGACCGGCACCGGCCAGCTCGCTGGAGGTGAACGTCCCATCTCCGTTGTTCAGCCACAGCTGGTTCTCGATCAGGTTGGCCACCAGCACGTCGGGGAACCCGTCGGAATCGACATCGCCCACGGCCAGGCCCTGGCTGAAGCGGGTCTCGGAGATTCCCGCCTGGAGGCTGACATCGAGCACCTGGCCGTTTCCGATATTGAGATACAAGGCGTCGGAATGGCTGCCGCCGGAGTCGGTGGGCTGGTTCGTCCCCTGGGTCCACCACAGGTCAGGCCATCCATTCTGATCGAGGTCCACCACCCCGACGCCGCCGCCGGTCGTCTGGTACATGAAACGGATGTCCTCGGGACGCCTGGCCCCGTTGACGAATCTGAAGTCGAGGCCCGCCGACTTGGAAATCTCTTCGAACCGGATCTCCACATCGACCACACCACTGCCCGGTCCGGATGGTCGATCCAGACGAGCGATCAGCTCGGCATCGAGCTCGGGATCAGGGTAGCTCGAGAGATCGAGTCCTTTTGCGGGGTTGGCACCAGGACGAGTCCTTTGCAGGGGCAGTCCCTTCAAGGTCTCGGCCAGTTGAGGAAGCTTCTCGACCAGGCTGCGGTCTTCGGGGCGAACGCGGATCTGCAACCCGCTCCAGGCGTACTCTTCCCAGGCCAGCCCCAGCTCTCGAGACCGGCGGATCAGGTCGTCCACCGCTTCTGCCGACTCGGCCACCTTGGCCGCCTGGATATAGGCTTCGACCCGCCGAGCCCGCTCGAGAAACACCGCGGCCTGTGCCTTGTTTCCCAGCCCGACCAGGATCCTGCCCAGCCGATAACAGGCCTCGGGACGGTTCGGATCCCGCCGTACCGCCTCGAGATAGCAGACAGCCGCGCGACGAGGGGACCCGGCCAGGCGAAACATGTCGCCTCGAACCACCTGCCCGCCGGGGTGTTCGCGGACCTCGGAGGTGACCAGTTCCTGATCCCACTTCAACAACCCTCGGAGGTCAGCGGTCTGGACGAGCAGTTCTCCGAGTCGCACGACCGGCTCGACCAACGTGCCGTCGACGGCGATCGCCTGCTCGAGCAATTGGTTGGCCGTTTTCGTGTCGTCGGACTGGCTGGCCAATCGGGCCAGGGCGATCAGTGGATGCGGGTCCGTCGGTGCCGCCGATCGGTACGGCCCCAGTACCTCGGCACTGTCGATTGTCTCCTCGCCCAGGATCAACAGCAGCAGCTCCAGGTGCGAGATGTTTCCGAGTCGAACCAGGGCCACCAGGTGCGGTTGGGCCTCGTGGTTGCGATTGGCCAGGCCCAGCATCTGGGCCAGTCGGCGTCGAGCCGGCAGGCTGCCGGGATCGACCCGCAGCACGC
>CAUZEQ010000326.1:0-5162 GCA_963578885.1 Planctomycetota bacterium | reverse complement strand
CTCGGGTGCGAGCCGCACCAGCAGCAGTTCTCCGTCGGAATTCAGTACCACCGCGCGGTCGCTGGCACCCAGCCAGACCATCGTGGCCTGGGGATTGCGGCCCTTGGGGGTCATGCGGTTGCCGTCATCCCAGACCTTCTTGCCAGTGGCCAGTTCGAAGCAGGTCAACCCGTGCCGCTTGTCGAGCAGGTAACCGTGTTCGCCTCGGCACAGCGGCTGCGACATCAGGCTCCGCAGGTTGCGTCGGTCTTCCCAGGCGAGTTTCGCCTGCGAGAGATCGCTGGTCAGCTGCAGGGCCTGGACGCCCTCCCAGTAGTTGCTGACCAGCACGATCCCTCGATGGTAGATCGGCATCGAGATCGAAACCCCGTTGTGGACCTTGTACTCGTGTGACCAGGCGACCGAGCCAGTCCGGGGGTCGAGGCCTCGGACGTGCGAGGGGGTCCAGCAGACCAGTTGCTTCCGCCCGGACTGCTCGATCACCAGCGGGGTGGCATATCCGAGCGGATCGCCGAGGCTTGACCACTTCTGCTTGCCGGTCTCAGGGTCGAATCCGATGAAGCAGCCGTTGGGGGTGCCTCCGGCATGCACGATCAACAGGCCGTCGACGACGATCGGCGAGGCCGAGAAGCCCCACAGCGGGACCGTCGACTTGTGCTGCTTGACCAGATCACGGCTCCAGATCACTTTGCCGCTGGTCGCGTCGAGACAGAAGAGGTGGCCGACGGCTCCGAGCGTGTAGACGCGATTGCCGACAACCGAGGGCGTGCTGCGTGGACCGTTTGGGTAGGAGACTCCCTTGTAGGCCACGGTGTATCGGTGGGTCCAAAGCCGTTTTCCGGATGCGGCATCGAGGCAGACGATCTGTTCGGTGTCGGCTGCGGTGTCGGCTGCGGTGTCGGCTGGCTTCTTGAGTTTCTCGAGCGTGTAGAGACGTCCGGCGGAGGCGGCGATCCCCGAATAGCCGCCGCCGATCGGTTTGCGCCACAGTGACTTGAGTCCGGCGACCGGCCATCGGGCGGGGAATCGCGGCCCGTTCCAGGTCCCGTTGCCATGAAGGCCTCGCCAACGCGGCCACGACTCACCTCCGACTGATACAAGCTGCTCGCGGGTCGGCAGGATGGTCGCCGAGCCGGCAGCCTGAGGTTTTGAGGGGCCGGCGGAGGTGTCGATGCCATCCCAGAACCGTCGCAGCGCGGCGGGGACATCGGCTGACGGGGTCATCACCACGCGGAAGCCCATCACGTAGTAGGTGCCCAGAGGATGCTCGGCGTAGCGAAAACTGCTGCGGCAATCTCGAGCGTCGCTGTACCAGCCGCCGCCACGGATCACTCGAGAGGTCCCGGTGGCCGGGCCGAGGGGATCGGTTGCGCGCGGCTTGCGGTAGGCATCGACGTGGTACCAGTCGAGACACCATTCCCAGACATTGCCGTGCATGTCGTACAGGCCGTAGGCGTTGGCGGCGAAACTTCCCACTCGCGCAGTCCTCGCCCGGAATTCCCCGGTGCGACTGCGGTACGGGTACTTGCCGTTGAAATTCGCCTGCTTGGCCGACAGCGAGTCACCGAAATGGAAGGCCGTCACGCTGCCGCCCCGGCAGGCGTATTCCCATTCGGCTTCGGTGGGCAACCTGTAGAAACGCCCCGCCTTCTTTTCCTCGGCTGACGCCGAGAGTTTTCGACAGAACTCCACCGCATCGATGAAACGTACCTGGTCGGCCGGGAAGACGCTGGTGTCGAGACCCTTGACCAGCCCCTTGCCGTGTCCGTCGTTTGCGAAGAAGGACGGGGAGGACTTCATCACTTTCAGGAACTGTTCCTGGGTGACTTCATGGACACCGATGTGAAACGGTCGCGTCAGCCGTACCGCGTGTACCGGCCGTTCGTCTGCGCCGGCGTCACGGATCGTCTTCTCGGCACCCATTTGGAATTCCCCGGCAGCAATGGGTGCCAGCTTCATTCCCAGCGAGTTGGTGACGACCCCCGGCAGGGCGGCCTGGGTGGTGACGGGCAACAGCACGAGCCCCAGGAGGGCTCCTGCGGGCAGCAGTCGGTTCATCAGCAGGAACTCGAAAAATGAGGAGTTGAAGAGCCTGGTGTCGGCTGCGGTTCAGGCCAGCAGTTGGTCGACCACTTCGCCGTGGACGTCAGTCAGGCGAAAATCTCGGCCCTGGAACCGGTAGGTCAGTTGCTCGTGGTCGATGCCCAGGCAGTGCAGCACGGTGGCGTTGAGGTCGTGGATGTGCACGGGGTCCTCGAGGATGTTGTAGCAGAAGTCGTCGGTCTTCCCGTGGACGATGCCCGGCTTGATGCCTCCGCCGGCCATCCAGATCGAATAGCAGCGGGGATGGTGATCGCGGCCGTAGTTGGTACGACTAAGCTTCCCCTGGCAGTAAACGGTGCGGCCGAATTCGCCGCCCCAGACGACCAGAGTGTCCTCGAGCAGGCCTCGCTGCTTGAGGTCCTTGACCAGTGCCGCGGCGGGCTGGTCGACATCGCGAGACATCAGCGGCAGGTCGCGTGGCAGGCTACCGTGCTGGTCCCAGCCACGGATGAACACCTGGATGAACTTGACGTCACGCTCTGCCAGTCGACGGGCCAGCAGACAGTTGGCGGCAAACGTGCCGGGTTTCCCGACGTCGGGACCATACAGGTCGAGAATATGTTTGGGTTCATCGGAAAGATCGGTGAGTTCGGGAACCGATCGCTGCATGCGGTAGGCCATCTCGTATTGAGCGATTCGGGCTTCGATTTCGGGATCACCGACCGCGAGGAACCGCTGGCGGTTGAGTTGGGCGAGCGAATCGAGCGTGTTGCGTCGGGTGGCGGAACTGACGCCGGCGGGATTCGAAAGATAGAGCACCGGGTCCCCGCTGGACCGCAGCGACACGCCCTGGTGCCTCGAGGGCAGGAACCCGGCTCCCCAGAGGCGGGTGTACAGAGCCTGGGCGTCCCGTTTCGAGCTCCAGGTCGAATGCAGCACGACAAAACCGGGCAGGTTCTGGTTGGACCGGCCCAATCCGTAGGACAACCAGGCCCCCATGCTAGGCCGACCCGGTTGCTGGGCTCCGGTCTGGATGTAGGTGATCGCCGGGTCGTGGTTGATCGCTTCGGTGTGCACCGTCCGGACCAGGGCAATCTCGTCGGCGAGGCTGCCGATGTGCGGCAACAGTTCGCTGATCTCGGTCCCCGATCGGCCTCGCTTCTGGAACTTGTAGATCGACGGTGCGATCGGGAATCGCTTCTGGCGCGACGTCATCGTCGTCAGTCGCTGGCCACGACGAATGGAATCAGGAAGGTCCGTGTCGTACAGCTCCTTCATCTTCGGCTTGGGATCGAAGAGATCGATCTGCGAGGGGGCTCCGGACATGAAGAGGTAAATGATCCGCTTGGCTCGAGGCGGGAAATGGGTGCTGCCCATCACGCCGATGTCCTGGGCGGGCAGTGCACGCCGGGACCGAAACGGAGTAGCCGCGGAGGTCTCGTCGGCCAGCAACGAGGCCAAAGCCGCGGTGCCGATGCCGCAGGCCGAGCGGCCAAAGAAGTGCCGACGCGTGTGCGACAGCGTGGCGGGGTTGGGCGGGAGAGGGGGTTGGTTCATGAGAGGTCTCGGTCTCGCCTGGCTCGGGCGGTCATCTCGAAAAGGCACATGATGGGATCAGCCCTTGGTGACGGTTTCGTCGAGGTTGAGCAGCAGGTTGGAAAGCACCGTCCAGGCGGCGTGCTCCGAGACATCCAGCCCCGAATCCTGGGGGGCTTCGCCGATCGCGAGGAGCTTTTTGGCTGCTGCGGGATTCTTGCGGTAGTCGGCGCGGTGCTGGTTCAGAGTACGGACCAGGATCGCCAGTTCCAGGGCGTTGGGCCGCCTGGAGGTCACGATGCGGAATCCGCGGGTCAATCGCTGTGTGTCGTTGCCACCCTCGGCAAGGATGCGGGTGGCCAGGCCACGGGCACACTCGAAGAACTGGACGTCATTGAGCAGCAACAGGGCTTGCAGCGGGGTGTTGGTTCGTGCTCGACGCACCGAACACGCCTCACGAGATGGTGCATCGAAGGTCAGCATCGTCGGCGGAGCCGCCGTGCGTTTCCAGAACGTGTACAGGCTGCGGCGGAACAGGTTGGAGCCGTGGTCCTGTACGAATTGCACGGTGTTGCTGCCGCTGTAGCCCACGGCACGCCAGAGGCCGGAGGGCTGGTAGGGTCGGACCCCTTTGCCACCGGGTTGTTCGACCAGGAGATCGGCGACACTCAGGGCCGCGTCACGCAGCACTTCGGCGTCGAGTCGGTAACGGGGGCCCCGCCAGATGAGACGGTTGCCGGGGTCGGAGCGGTGGTGGTCGTCTCGGAAGCGAGACGATTGCCGGTACGCGGCTGAGGTGACGATCAGCCGCTGCATCCGCTTGACGTCCCAGCCGGTCCGTACAAACTCGGTGGCAAGCCAATCGAGGAGTTGCGGGTGCGAGGGCCACTCGCCCTGCGCTCCGAAGTCCTCGGACGTCTTGACCAGACCGGTTCCGAAGAACTGCTGCCAGAACCGGTTGACGGTGACGCGAGCCGTGAGTGGGTGGTCGGGCTGGATCAGCCAGCGGGCCAGGCCCAGGCGGTTGACCGGCGCATCCTTCGGCAGTGGAGGCAGGGCCGAGGGGACTCCGGGCTGGACCGGGCGGGTCTTGTCGGGGATGTCGTACTGGCCTCGTTTGAGTACGAAGGTGGGACGGGGCTTGGACATGTCCTTCATGATCAGGGACGAGGCCAGTCCCTTGTTGATCAACGCGATGCGAGCCTCGGCACTTTCTATTTCCGCCGCCTGGGTCTTGAACTGTGGTACGGTCTGCCGGCAGGCGTGGACCAGAAAGTGGTCCTTCAGAGTGGCGGCCTGGGCCGGAGTTCGCTTCTCTGCGGGAACCTTCGCCGCGGCCACTACCTCCGCCGGCATGTGTTTGCCCGACTTGCCCGACTTGCCCGACTTGGCCAACTGGGCCGACCAGGCGGCCAGTGAGGCGAACAGGCGGGGGCCGGTATGAGAAGTGGTCACGATGCCCGCGGTATCCCACTGCACCGTGCCTCCAAACTGAGTAAATGCCCAGCCGTCGATCACGGCACCGGGCTTCAGCGCGACCTGTGCCACGGGCACCTCCAGGCGGACCCACTCGCCCAGAGGCG
>CAUZEQ010000325.1:0-5190 GCA_963578885.1 Planctomycetota bacterium | reverse complement strand
GCCGCAGACTCTCGACTATCTCGAACTGGTCTTCGACGAGTTCGTCGAATTGCACGGCGACCGGGCCTACCGAGACGACCCTTCGATGCTCACCGGTCTCGGCACCATCGATTCCATCAAGCTGCTCTTCGTCGGCCAGCACAAGGGACGCAGCATCAAGGAACGCGAAAAGCACAATTACGGGATGGCTCACCCGGAAGGCTACCGCAAGGCGTTGGGCAAGATGCAGATGGCCGCCAAGTTTGGACTGCCGATCGTCTGCTTCATCGACACACCCGGAGCGTTTCCGGGGATCGAGGCCGAGGAACGGGGCCAGGCCTACAACATTGCCTACAACCTCCGAGAAATCTCCAAGCTCAAAACCCCGATCGTCTGCGTCGTGATCGGGGAAGGGGGGTCCGGGGGAGCACTGGGGATCGGCATCGGCGACCACATCGCCATGCTGCAGTACTCGTACTATTCGGTGATCAGCCCCGAGGGTTGTGCCGGGATTCTCTGGAAACACGTTCAGTATCGCGAGGAAGCGGCCAAGGCGCTGAAATTCACTTCCGACAACCTGCTGCGTCTGGGAGTGGTCGACGAGGTGATTCCCGAGCCGCTGGGAGCGGCACATCGTGATCACCGCCAGATGGCGATGACTCTCAAGGCATCTGTGCTCGATGCGATTCGGCGACTCACAGAATTCTCATCCGAAGAACTGCTCGATCGGCGGTACGAGAAATTCCGTCGGCTGGGCGTGTTCGAAGAAACGGCGGTCAGCGATTCTGATGCCGACACCGGTTCCTAGTTCGGATTTCAGCTCGGCCCGATTCTTGGATCGCGGTCGGCCTTCAGGCAGCCGCCGATTCAGCGCGCGTCGATTCCTGACTCCGCTGCCGAAGAATCGGCCTGGCGATTCAGTGGGGGTCGTTTCTGTGCGCGCTCGATCCGCCCCAGCTGATTCCCTGCCACAGGAACGTCCGATAATGTCTGTTATGTTAACTTATTGAACCCCCGGGCTCAGACGCGGATTTTCGCCGCCAGCTTGTCTACCGGGGTCAGACGCGGATATTCGCCGCCGTGCGGCGAATATCTGGGCCTGACCCCTTACGCTCCACCAACACCCCTCCATCCCAAGTCCACCGGCCCAATCCCATCACCACCCCCCAAGACACACCGGCCCGCCCCCGCAGCCGACGCCTGGAAATCGCGCTACTGACCCTGATCGTCGCCGTCCCGCTGGCCACCTGGATCGCCTGGCCGCACCTGCCGGCCCGGGGCTCCCCCAACCCCGCCTTCAACGGCAGCTCGGTCTATCCGGCCAGCACTTTGCCCTTTCAGTCTCAGAGCATGGGACCGGCGATCGAGCACCCTGCCCGGATCAGCCACGTCCAGATCGTCGATCTCGACGGCGACTCACACCCCGAAATCCTCGCCTGCGACGCCCTCGCCCACCGCCTGGTGTCCTACAAACGCGGCAGCGATGGCGAGTGGACCGAGCACCAGATCAGTGCCGACATGGCCACACCCGCCCACGCCACCGTGGTCGATATCGACAACGACGGTGACCTCGACATACTCGTCGCCATCCTCGGCAGCGCGTTTCCCGACGACAGCCATGTCGGCCGTGTGCTGCTACTGGAACGAAACGGAGACCGCTACCTTCGGCACGTCCTGCTGGAGAGCACCCGCCGCATCGCCGACATCCAGGCCGGCGACCTCGACGGCGACGGAGATCTCGACCTCGCCGTGGCCGAATTCGGCTACGCCCGCGGACGTGTGCTCTGGCTCGAAAACCTGGGCCAACGCCGATTCCGCGACCACCAACTGCTCTATGCACCCGGCACCATCAACGTCCCGCTGGCCGATCTCGACGGCGACGGCGATCTCGACCTCATCGCCAACGTGTCCCAGGACGACGAGGAGATCTGGGGGTTCGAGAACACCGGCGGCGGACGCTTCAAAAAGCGACTGCTGCACAAGTGGCTGAACTTCGACATCGGCGGGTCGGGGCTGATCACCTCCGACCTCGACAACGACGGCGACGTCGACCTGCTGGTCACCGTCGGCGATAATCTCGAGTACGCCTACACCTACCCTCAGCCCTACCACGGCTGCTTCTGGTTCGAGAACACCGGCGGGTGGTCGTTTACGGTCCACCGCATCAGCAATCTCGGAGGTGCCCACGCCGCCTCGGTCACCGACCTCGACGGCGACGGTGACAACGATGTCGTGCTCGTCAGCATGTTCAACGCATGGCACCGCGACGAGAGCGCCAGCCTGGTCTGGCTCGAAAACGACGGGCACCAGAAGTTCACTCACCAGCAAATCGCCTCCGAACCCACCCACCTGGTCACCGTCGCCACCGGCGACCTGGATCGAGACGGCCGACCCGACATCGTCGCCGGCGGATGGCACGTGATCCCGCCCTTCCGACGCCTCGGTGGAGTCACGACCTGGCTCAGCGGCAGCGGAGACCGCAAATGAGACGAAGTCGGATCATCCTGCTCATCGTGCTGCTGGGAATCGACGTCGCCGTCTTCGGGTGGTGCATTTTCGAACGGACCAGTCGCCCCGCCCCGCCCCGGCCTCCAGCCGCCGGAATGGTCGATGCCGAGACCGCGAGGGACTTCCGGAGACTGTGGGTGCTGGCAGAAAACCCGGGCCCCGGCGACCTGCTCGCTCTCGGACAGGCCTACGCCGTCTACGGGTTCTTTCCCGAAGCCGATCAGTGCCTCGAGCAGGCCATCACGCTCAGACCCGAATCAGCAGCCAACTGGTTCTGGTCGGGCCTGGTGCTCAACCGGCTGGGACAAACTGCCCGCTCGACCGAACGGCTGCTCGAGGCCGCTCGGTTGGACCTCGGTCGAGTCGACGAGTGCCGCTACATCGCCGCCCGAAATCACCTTCGAGACGACGCTCACCAGAAAGCCGAAGCCGAACTGCGTCTGATCGGTCCCAATCACCTGGCCGGCCAGTACCTGCTGGCCTACCTGCTGGTCCACACCGATCGCTCGACCGAGGCGATGCCGATTCTGGATGGGCTGATCGCCGAGCACCCCGAAGTGCACCGGCTGTACCAACTGCGGGCCAGGGCGGCGGAGGTGTTGGGCAAGGACGAGGCGGCTCGTCGGGACCGGGAGACGGCCGAGCGGGCGCCCGAGTCGATTGCGACCGACGCCGTCGCTGACCATCTTGGCGAACGGTCTTACGAATTCGGCCTCGAGAGTCGCATTGTCGGAGCCGGCCACCTGAACACCCCGGGCAATCTCGACTCCCTGGCCAACGAACTGACCACGATCCTCAGCATCTCGTACCGACCCCGCATTGCCCGGTTGCTGGCCAGGATCGAATTGCGACGCCGGCAGCCGGATGCGGCCGTCACTCTGCTCGAACAACTGATCCAGCGCGACGGAGCGACCGCCGACACGCTGATCGAGCTCGCACTGGCCATGGACGCCGCCCAACAGGACCCCCTCCAGGTCTTCCTGATCTTTCAGCAGGCTCTGCAGTACCGGCTCGACCCGGAAATCTGCCGCCTGATGGCTCCCTTTATTAAAGAGCGATCCGAGGCAGCGGATGTCGATCGGATCGAGGCACTTCAGAAACACGCCGAGGGTCTGCAGGCATTTCGGGCGAACAGGCTCGAGCTGGCGACAACGCTGTTGGAGGCCGCCGCACCGATCGCTCATCAACGGCAGGCCGAATCGAACTTCTTCCTCGGCGAATGCCTTTGGCACCTCGACCGACGCGAATCGGCCCTGGAGGCCTATCGCCGCTGCCTGGAACTGCGGCCGCATCACGGCCGAGCCGCCGAACGTGTCGAACGTATCGATCGCAAAGGGGAAGGGTGACTACCGGCGGTGTCGGCTGCGGTGTCGGCTGTCGATCTGCAGTGTCACCGGCCCGTTGTTGACCAGTTCGACGTCCATCTGCTGCTGGAACCGTCCCTCCTGCACCTCCAGTCCCTGCCCGATCACCTCCGCCACAAAACTGCGGTACAGCGCATTGGCCGCCTCGGGTCCCGCCGCGGCGACGAAGCTCGGCCGGCGACCCTTGCGGCAATCGCCCAGCAGAGTGAATTGGCTGACGGCCAGGATCGCGCCTCCCGCCTCGCCAACGTCCAGGTTCATCTTCCCCTCGGAGTCCGCGAACACGCGCAGCCCCACCACCTTGTTCGCCATCCAGACCACGTCGTCCTGGGTGTCCCCCTCTTCGACACCCAGCAGCACCAGCAGGCCCGTACCGATTTCCCCGACCACCTCCCCGGAAACCGTCACGCTCGCCCGCGACACCCTCTGGATTACCGCTCGCATGCTCACCCTGCCTCGCTTGACCTAACACCGCCCGCGCCGCCGCTCACGCGACGGCAAAACTTCCAGGCACGTCGTCCACCAGCCCGTCTCGATCGTCTCGGCAAACTCCTCCGGCAATCCCTCCCGCCGCATTTCACCCGAGAGACGCCGGAAATCGTAATCGACCGGCACAAACTGTACCTCAGCCCCCTGCACCCGCTGCACCCCCTGCCCCGCCGGCCGCTCGGCCAGGTCGACCAGCGTGTACCACACGTGGGTCTGTCCATCGTTGGCCGGACGGCCCAGGACGCCGACGTTGACGAACCGCCGATCGCACGGAGTGGTCCGAGTCCAATGCAGGCCGGTGTGGGTCCCCAGCACCAACCCGGCACCACTCGGCTCGATCAACCGGTCCAGGAACGCATCGCTGGTCGTCGACTCCCACAGGAACTCGTTGGTCTGCCGCGGGCTGCCATGGCACAGGTGCATCCGCACCCCGTTCCGCTCGATGTCCGCCGACACCGGCAATTGCTTTAACCAACGCCGGTTCTCACGGTTCGTGTTCGACAGCGTGTAGTCGTAGCTGATCTGCGCATACAGGTTGTCTCGAGGATCGGTGTACCCGCATTGGCAGTCGGACAACTCGTTCCCAATGCTGTCGTCGTAGTTGCCCTGGATGCAGAACACCTCCGCCTCACGCAACATCGACACCACCCGGTCCGGATGCGGTCCGAACGCACCCATGTCTCCCAGGCAATACAACTCCTGCACATCACGTCGCCGTGCATCGGAGATCGCAGCCTCCAACGCCAGGTAGTTGCTGTACAGGCCCCCGAAAAACGCCAGCCTCACGTGACACCCTCCCCGGGCCCCTGCCCCCGCCCCCCCCCCCGGCCCCAAACACCCCCCCCCCCCC
>CAUZEQ010000324.1:0-5199 GCA_963578885.1 Planctomycetota bacterium | reverse complement strand
GTCCGGTACAACTCCTCGATCGCCTCGCAGTCCGAGACATCGCAGGTGACCGGCAGTGCCCGGCGTCCGAGAGCTTCGATCTCCGAGGCCGTCTGCTGATTCGATTCGGTGTCGCGGTCGACCACCACCACGTCGGCACCGGCCCCGGCAAATGCCAGCGCCATCGCCTGGCCCATCCCCCGGCCGGCTCCCGAGACCATCGCCACGCGGCCGGTCATGTCAAAGGTTTCAGACGGTGTCATCAGCGTGAGTCTCCTCGAGAACAGCGGGTCGCGGCCCACCAGCGGGCGGGACGACAATTCTCCTCGTGCCGCCAACCGGTTGCAACGCAACCCGCTTTCGATCCTGTTATCATCGCCGCCGCGACAGACGTGGGACTTCAGCTGAACCGGAGACCGGACCGATGCGTTTTGCTCTGTGCCTGCTGCTGGCCCTGGCCACGATGGCCACATCCGCCACCGCCGCCAACTGGCCCCAGTTCCGAGGTGTGGGAGGAAGTGGGCTGGCCGAATCGGGCCGGCCGCTGCCGACCGAGATCGGGCCCGACTCGAAACACATCGCCTGGAAGGTCGCCTTCCCGCCAGGACACTCCTCCCCGATCCTCTTCGGTGACCGGCTGTTCCTGACCGCGGTCCGTGACAAGACCCTGCTGACGATCGCCGTGTCGAAGACCAGCGGCAAGATTCTCTGGGAACGAAAAGCCCCCTACGAGTCGCTGGAAGAAATTCACGCCATCGGCAGCCACGCTCAACCCAGCCCCGCCACCGACGGCAAACTGCTGATCAGCCTGTTCGGATCCAGCGGCATGTACTGCCACGATCTCGACGGCAAGCTCGCCTGGAAGAAGGAGATGGGACCCTTCAACAACGACTTCGGCGCGGGTACCTCGCCGGTGATCGTCGACGGACTGGTCATCACCGTCCAGGACCACGACACCGAGAGCTTCCTGGCAGCCTACGAGCTGAAGACCGGCAAGCTGGCCTGGAAGACCGACCGCGGCGAGTTTCCCAGGAACTACTGCTCGCCGGTCATCTGGAATGTCGGCGGCAGGAAGCAGGTGATCGTTGCCGCCACGTTGAGAGTGGTGGGCTACGACCTGAAGTCGGGCAAGGAACTCTGGACCGTCCGCGGGCTGTCCCGCGCGGTCTGCAATACGCCGGTGGTCGGAGGCGACGGGAAGCTGTACGTCGCCGGCTGGGCCCGGGGTGGAGACATCGACGAGCGGATCAGTGTGGAACCGTTTGCCAAGCTGGCCGCGGCTCGCGACAAGAACAACAACGGCACACTCGAACGCGCCGAACTCGAAAAAGGCCACGCGATCGAACGGCGGTTTTCTCAGGTCGACCGCGACAAGACCGGTACGATCACTCGCAAGGAATACGAGTACTACCGCAACCTCTTCGATGTCGCCCGCAATGTCGTGCTCGCGATCAAGCCGGGTGCCTCAGGCGACGCCACCAAGACGCACGTCGCCTGGGAGTACCGGCGGCACATCCCGTTTTGTGCCTCGCCGCTGTTCTTCAACAACACGCTGTTCACCGTCAAGGATGGCGGCATCCTGACCAGCCTCGATCCGCAAAGCGGCAAGCCGCTGCTGACCAAGCGGGTACCCGGAGCCGGCAACTACTACAGCTCGCCGGTCGCCGGAGACGGCAAGGTCTACCTGCTCGATCAGAAGGGGCGGCTGAGCGTCATCAGTGGCGAGGGGAAATGGAAGGTCCTGCACCGGGCACAGTTTGGCGAGGAAACCTACGCGACTCCGGCATTGGTCGATGGACGGATCTACCTCAGAACCCATGGGCACCTGTATTGCTTCAAGTAGGTTGGAGAAGGGATCAGGTCCCCCGCCCATGGCCCGCATCAGGCTGATCTGACACCAGCAGCGGTGCGGGGCGTCTGACCCCGGCGGGGCGGTGAAATCCGAAACAGGGAGCCGGACCCCAGCGGTCCCGACTCCCTGTTCGGTTTCAACCCGGTCGCCTGACCCAGCGACTTGGTTTCCTGGTCGAAGGGTTGGCTAGTGAGCCAACCCGGTCAATTGTCCCTGTCCGAGGAACCCGGCCAGGCGGGCTCGACGTCGAGGATCCTGCAGCTTGTCGAACGCCTTGGCCTCGATCTGACGCACCCGTTCCCGGGTCACACCGAAGATCAGGCCGACCTGTTCGAGCGTGTAGGGATACCCGTCGCCGATTCCGTAACGCAGCTTCAGGATCTCCCGCTCACGGTAGGTCAACGTCTCGAGTACCTGGTTGACCTCCTTGCTCAGCATCTTGTTGGCAGCCACCTCGGCCGGACGCAACGAACCACTGTCCTCGACAAAATCGCCCAGATCCGTCTCGTCGGTGTCCGAGATGGGTCGATCGAGGCTGGCCGGGGAGCGGGCCACGGCCAGCATCGCCCGAGCCTCTTCCAGCGGAACCCCCGCCGCAGCGGCCAGTTCCTCGGTCGTCGGCTCGCGGGAATTCTCGTGCAGGAACGTGTTGCGTGCCTGGTTGAGTGCCCACATGGCCGAGGTCATGTGCACCGGCAGCCGGATCGTGCGACCCGCGTCGGCGATCGCACGGGTGATCGCCTGGCGGACCCACCAGGTGGCATACGTCGAGAACTTGTGACCCCGCAGGTACTCGTACTTCTCGACCGCACGCATCAGCCCCGAGTTCCCCTCCTGGATCAGGTCCAGAAAACTCAGGCCCCGCTTGCGGTACTTCTTGGCAATCGAAACCACCAACCGCAGGTTGCCGTTGGCCAGGTCCTGCTTGGCCTGTTCGTAGTCGTCGTCGGCCGTACCGATGCGACCCAGACGTTCGGTGATCGAACGAGGTGTTTCGAGCGTGAGCTCCCTGAGTTGCTTGAGTTCGGCTCGAGCCTCAGACACCCGCTCGTTCCTGGTGCGGGACCGCTTGATGATCGCGTCGAGCTCGGTCATCCGTGCCGCAATCTGCTCGTACTTCTCGAAGATCGGGCTCAGCTTCTGTTCGCGGAGACCCAGCTCCTCGAGCAGCTTGACCATCCGTCGACGCGTCGTCTCCATCCGCTCGATCGCCACTTGGCGGACCTTCTGAGTCGTTCTCGTGCGGTTGATCAAAGTGAAGTCGTCGGCCAACTCGGCACGCAGCCTCGCGATCGTGGCCAGGTTCGGTCCCAGCCGTCCCTGCACCCGCGTCTTCTCGCGACCCTCGGTCACACAAACCTCGATCGTGCGGTCAAACGGCAGCTGGCTGGCGTGGACCTTGGTGAGCATGGCGACGGCGCGGTCGAAGATGAACATCGCTCCCAGCACCAGTCGGCGGTACTGCTTGCGAGTGATGTCGATTCGCTTGGCGACCGAGATCTCCTGGTTGCGGTCGAGCATCGGCAGTCGGCCCATCTGGCGGAGGTACATGCGGATCGAGTCGGCGGTCACGCCCTGGTCGCTCCCCTCGCCGTCTCCGCCCCGCTCGGGCCTCTGAGGCCTGGGGGCCAGCGACTGGGCAATGTCACCGCAGGCCGACCGGTTCGCGCGGACCCTCAGTCCACGCTCGGCCAATGCCTCGAGCAGCAAGTCCAGCTTCTCGCTCGTCTCCGCCTTGTCGGGCAGGTAACCGCAAACATCGATGAAATCCAGGCCACCTCCGGCAGTCGCCGAACTGACCAACTCGTCAAGCCTCTTGTCAAATCCGTACACGTCTCTGTCCTCAATCTTCGTCAACGGTGCCTGTCTTAGTGCCTGTCTTAGTGCCTGTCTTGGTGCCTGTCTTGTGCTGTGTGTGTCCTGTATGTGTCCTGTCCGTATCTCTGCGGCCCGCCCGTCTCCGGGTCTCAGGCCTCCGACGATGCATCCGCTTCATTCAATACGTCCTGCACGGCCGAGGGTGTTTGCGCCTGCGAGAGGAACTGTCGAAAGAGTTCTTCCTGGAGATGTCTCGAGACGGTCTCGAGCGCGTGCAGGTGGTCCTGGGGTGCATCGGGAGGTGAAACGAGCAGGAAGAAGACTCGAGTCGGTCGCCCGTCGAGGCTGCCGAATTCGACTCCGGCATCACCGACCCCCACCGTCGCCACCACCCGATCCACGGCGGGGTGCTTGGCGTGGGGAATCGCGAACCCGTTGCCGATCCCGGTCGTCCCGAGCTCTTCTCGGGCAATCGTCGCCGAGACGACGCTGTCACGGTGGTCAGCCGAGAGTTCCTCGGCGGCAACCAGCGTGTCAACCAGCTCGGCGATGACCCCGTCGCGGTCCACCGCGCTCAGCGAAGTCGTGACCGCATCACTGCAGACGAAATCGGAAAACTTCATGAGTCGAGTCCCTTTCGGGCCGATGGCTCAGATCGCCAGCGGCTCGCCCCGCTCCTCGACACGGTCCTCGACCGCTTTGCCCTGGGCCGTGCCCCGCAGCGCCTGCGCCGCCATCGACTCGCTGTGATCCTGGCTGTCACGCTCGTCCCACAACGGCACACCGGCCGCGTAGCGGGCCTGCAACATCATCACCTTCTCCATCGAACCGGGCGCTGCGATCGTCGGGGTCTCGGGGTCCAGTGCAACCGCATTCAAAGCCAGCCCGGCCCACGGACCGTCGCCCGATGCCGCCCCGCTGCCGGGATCACTCCAAACCTGATCCGTCATCGTCTTCTTCTCCGTGTTCCTTCCAACCGTCATGTGCTGCCTGTCCTTCCGTCTCGGGATACCCCGGCAGGGTCTCCCGACTTGTCGTTCTGGTTCTTCCTGCTGAGTCCCGGTTTCTTGGCCGCAACTCGTCTCCATTCTCTTTTCTACACGCCGCCAGGGCCCCGGTCACTCATTTCCTCGGCCCGGTGCCTCGGTATCACAACCTCAACTCCGATGATCCGGCTCACGCGATCTGGTTAAACTGCGATCCCATCGAAGGCGATTCCGAGAAGACGGGCTTCGGGGAAACCCGCTGTTGTGCACCCCCTGCGGAAATTGGCGCCGTGGGGTGCGGTCTCTATGCAAATCACGCGATCTCTCACGTGCATCGACCTCGGGTTACCAGAGACAAGCGTCACCGCGGCGGATACGACAATGGGACGTCGCGAAGGTGGGAAAACAGGAGCCGCAGCTGGCTACTTGGTGGGACGGGATCGCCTCGCTCGGAGAGCTGAAAGCAGGACCCCGTGTGTCTCAGGTGGGTCGTTTTGGTCTCTCGGTACCCGGTTCGTGGAAGCAAGTCATTGTCAGTCTGTTTCTCCCATAAAGTCAACCCCC
>CAUZEQ010000323.1:0-5246 GCA_963578885.1 Planctomycetota bacterium | reverse complement strand
GCCCGGGAACTCTCGGGCCACTTCGCCAGGATCCGCGCCGCGGTCGACTCGATCAACTTCAGGCTCTGCTGCTTCAACTCCTGGGTCGGCGAATCGATGTAGCCGCGGACGTGTGAGGCCATGGCGATCGCGGCCGAATCCAGCGCCATCGTCTCGGCCTTGGGTCCGGCGTGCCGCGAGATGTAATCGCCCAGCACGGCAGCCTCGTAGTTCTGCTGCTGCTGGTAATAGACGTAGGCCATGTAGAACCGGGTCCGGTCGAGGTCCTCCTTGGTCGTGTCACGATCGGCCAGCTTCAAGGCCAACTGCAGCATCTGCAGTGTGCCCCCGAGGTGCGCTTCGCGGTCCGAGGTGAGCGTGGCGAGCTCGGCGGCCGATTTCTTTTCACTCTGGGCCTGCGCGATCTTGTCGTTGTGGCCCTTGATCTTCTTGAACCGGTTGTGTGCCAACCCGAAGGCGCTGTCGAAGTCCTGCGGATCGATCGCCTCACCCTTCAACTTCACCTGCAACTCGCGCATCTTGAACAACGCCACGTCCTTGTACTTGCTCGGCCAACGCTGGATGAACCGGCAGTTGGCCATCGCGGCACTCAACAACTGGTTGCGGTCCTTCTCTTCCATCGTCCGCTCAACGGCCAACGCCTCCTGGGCCAGGACCTGCTCCCAGAGGATTCCCAGTGCATGAGGGGCACGCCGCTGGCGTGTCGTCCGCTCACGGATCCACTCGGTCGACTGGTTGATCACCAGCAGGTAGTCCTGCTTCTCCTCGTGGTTCAGGCAGATCAGCATGAACAGCAGCACCTGGTCCTGGATCGCCCGCATCGTGGCCGAACGGCCGGGGTGACTGAGCAGTTCCTTGTAGATCCCCATCGCCTTGTTGATGTCGTCCTGCTCCTCGAAGCACTTCCCCTGCCACATCCGCGCGTAGAGCCCGATCACCACGCTGCGGTACCGCGTGTGGATATTCTCGAATTCATTGGCCGCGCGGGTGGCCAGCTTGACGTAGGGCGGGCTGCCCCGATCGTGAGTCTGGGCCTCCTCGTAGGTACACAGCGCCAGGTCGTACTGAGCCCGCATGTACAGCAACTCGGCCCGCTTTCGCTTCTCGAACAGATCGGCCTGCTTCGCCTTGTCCAGGAACGTCGGGTAGACCTTCCACGCCTTCTGGTACTGGTCATGAGCCGTCTGAAAGATCTTGCGGGCGGCGAGTACATGTTCAAGACCGGCCTGCTGGAACGTGGCCCGGTTGGCGGTATTCGACGGCGACTGCGAATGCCAGATCTCCACACGGGCCTTGCCCAGCAGGATCTTGCCTCGCTGCGAATTGGCATCGGCGGCCAGGGCGTGGTTCGGATTCGCCTTGACGAACTGGTCGAGGAACCCGACCGCCTTGTCGTAAAGCGGTGTCTTTTCCTTCGGACTGGCCGCAGCACGGCCTGCTTCCAGGAACGTGATCGCACGCTCGTAGGGAACAACCGCCTTGACCTCAGCCGACGCAGACGGGCTCTTTTCGAGTTCATCGAGATACGACTGGGCGTACTCGAAATACCCCCGTTGCCGCAGGGCTTCCAGAAAACTGCCTTCGCGGGTCTGGGCCGGTGCGCGAGCCTGGCCGCAGGCGATCGTCGGCACGATCAACCACAGGGCCACGAGCACGGGAACCGGGCGGAATCGCATCTCAGCCATCGGCTTTCCAGGCGCGGATGTCGGAATCGGAAGTCGGACGGCGACCATCGACCGCTGCGAGCGGGCCCGCGTCGAAACAGCCTGTGGAATGAGAAGAACTTCAAGGGACCTCCGCGAATGCGGACGCCTGAATTCAGCATAGTCCCGTCTGGCGAGGTTCGCAAGAACAGCCGCCGCGCGTAGAATGAGCCGACATGCAGAGTCCCCCCGAGCGTCAGCCCGCGAACTATCTCGGCCGGAGATTCCAGCTGAGGATGTTGTCGATGGTCGCCTTGCTGGCGCTGGTGCTGGTGGCGATCGAGCGAGCCAGTCAGCCGAGTTCCTGGTACTGGCTGACCGGGCCCCCTCGACCAACCGCCGGATCCACAACTCAACCCGGTCCCGACCACGACCCGGCCCGGCCCCCCACGCCCACTCCCGAAATCCGCGCCGCGGTGGCGATCCCCGCGGAAGATCTTGCCGCGATCACCGACGATTCGGTCGGGCTTCGCAGCGAAGAAATCGGCCCCTACCACAGGATCCTCGCACGAGCACGAGACCTGCCGAACCGATACCTCGAATCGGTCGCCAGCGATACCGCGTTCCCGGTGCTGCTGCGACAGCCCGAACAATTCCGCGGCAGCGTGATCTCGGTCGCCGGAGACCTCAGGCGACTGATGAGATTCCCGATACGGGAATCGTCGAAGAGGACCTCCGTATCCACTCGGCCCCGATGCTGCTGGCCCAGCGAATCGACCGCCGGATCGACCGGCTCACCACCTCGACACGGCTCAGCACCAGCGACGCCCAACGCATGAGATGGGCGGTGACGCTGCTGGGAGTCGTCGTGGGTGGACTCGCGCTGACCCTCGCCTGGTCCTGGCGGATGCGCAGCGGAGACCGTCGCTTTGCCCGCGAGGGTCTCAAGCGGGCCACCGCCGCTCCGGAGGGGGCGATCGAGGCACTGGCGGGAATCAAGACGGTCGATCCTGAAGAGTTCTTTCGCGAGATGAGCGAACAGGAAGCAGTCGGCGACGACTCGCCCGCAACCGACTCGCCTCCAGCCGACTCGCCTCCAGCCGACTAGCCCGCACCCGACTCGGTCGCCTCGTCGATCGACTCGATCGCCACCTCGATCAGCCGCTCGATCCCCGCCTCGGGCATCGCCGGAGCCGGCATCAGTACCACCACGTCGCCCAGGGGCCTGATCGCCACGCCGCGACGGCGGGCCGCCAGGGTCACCAGCTGACCGGTCCTCCGCTTGGCAGCAAATGGCACGTTGCCCTCACGGCTTGCCACCAGCTCGATGCCCACCATCACCCCACGCTGACGCACCTCGCCGACGTGCTGATGATCGGCCAACGCCTCCAGGCCCCGCTCTAGCCTCTGGCTCGAATCGGACACCCGCTGCAGAACACCGGCCGTCTCGATCAACTCCAACGACGCCAACGCCGCGGCACAACCCAACGCGTTGCCGGTGTAGGTATGACCGTGATAGAACGTCCGACCCTCGTGAGGCTCGCCCAGGAACGCCTCGAAGATCTTCCCGGTCGCCAGGGTCGCCGCCAAGGGCAGGTAGCCGCCGGTCAGGCCCTTGGCCAGGCACAGCAGGTCCGGTGAGACCGACTCGTGCTCGCAGGCAAACAACCGACCCGTCCTCCCGAATCCCACCGCCACCTCGTCGGCAATCAACAACAGGCCCAGCTCGGAGGTCAACTCGCGGAGACGACGCAGATAACCCTCTGGATGAACCAGGATCCCCGCAGCCCCCTGCACCAACGGCTCGATCACCACCCCCGCAATTCGCTCGTGATGCTCACGCAGGATCCGCTCGAGATCCGCCTCGCAGCGATCCAGCCACTCCCGGTCGCTGTACCCCTCGGGATGCCGAAACGTCACCGGAGCCGGGACCCTCAGAGTGTCAAACAGCAACGGCCCGTACGCACTGTGGAACAGGTCGATCTGGCCGAGGCTGACCGAGCCGATCGTGTCGCCGTGGTAGGCTCCCGAGAGACCCACGAACAGGTCACGCTGCGAGCCACCCGCCGCAGCCGACTCACCCGATTGCCGGTGGTACTGCCAGGCGATCTTCAGAGCCACCTCGACCGCCGTCGAGCCACTGTCGCTGTAGAAGACATGCTCGAGACCCTCGGGAGTGACCTCGACCAGCCGTCGAGCCAACTCGATCGAGAGATCATTGCCGAGCCCCAGCAGGGTCGAATGAGCGACGCGGTCGAGTTGATCGCGGATCGCCCGGTCGATCTCCGGAACCCGGTGCCCGTGAATGTTGCACCACAGCGAGGAGACACCGTCGAGATAGCGGCGACCCGACTCGTCGACCAGCTCGAACCCCTCAGCCGACACGATCACCGGGGCGGACTCGTCCGAGTAGGCCTGCATCGGGGTGAACGGATGCCAGACGTAACGGCTGTCGTCGGATGCCAGTGACATGGGCTCTCGCCCCAAATCGTCGCCGTGACTGCAACAGCCGGCCGCGGGAATGGCCTAACCGGGCAAGAGGTCCCGCACCATGTCCCGCTCGGAACGTAACTCGGCCACCGTCGCCGCGAGCTTCTCGGCACCGAACTCGTTGTGCTCCTGGCCCCCCACCACCGACCAGGACGTGCCGTCGGAGGTCAGAGGGAAACTCGAGATCAGGCCCTGCTCGACCCCGTAGCTGCCGTCGCTGCAGACTGCCGCACTGAAGGACGAGCCCGCGGCCGTCGGTGTGTTGATGCTCTTGACGCTGTCGATGATCGCGTTGGCCGCCGACGCGGCACTCGACGCACCTCGGGCCTTGATCACCGCGCCACCTCGCTGCTGCACCGTCTTGATGAACTCGCCCTGCAACCACTCCTCGTCTCCAATCACCTCGAGCGCCGAACGACCGCCAATCGTGGCGTTGTAGAAGTCGGGGTACTGAGTCGCCGAGTGGTTGCCCCAGATCGTGACGTTGGCGACATCGGTCACCGCCGAACCCGATCGGGCAGCCAACTGGCTGACGGCACGATTCTGATCGAGCCGAGTCATGGCGTACCAGCGGTCACGAGGAATCTCGGGCGCGTTGGACATCGCGATCAGGCAGTTGGTGTTGCAGGGGTTGCCCACCACCAGCACGCGGACGTCCGGTGCCGCAGCGGCCTGGATCGCTTGACCGGTCGGTGCAAAGATCCCGCCGTTGATCGTCAACAGGTCCGCCCGCTCCATGCCATCCTTCCGCGGTACGCTGCCAACACACAGCACCCAGTTGGCACCTCCGAAACCGTCCTCCAGGTGATCACTGTCGTACTTCTCGACACCCGCCAGCGTCGGAAATGCACAGTCGTCCAACTCCATCTCCACGCCATCCAGAGCAGGCAGCACCGGAGGAATCTCGACCAGCTGGAGAATCACCGGCTGGTCGGGACCGAACATCTGCCCGCTGGCAATTCGATACACCAGGGCATAGCCGATCTGGCCGGCCGCGCCGGTTACGGCCACTCGAATCGGATCACTCATCGATCAGGTCTCGCTGAAATACACCTCGGGGACATTCGCCCCGGACGATTCCGACGCGTCACAGACTTGTAGCGTCTGGATCTG
>CAUZEQ010000322.1:0-5267 GCA_963578885.1 Planctomycetota bacterium | reverse complement strand
TACGATGGGTGAGTCGCAGCTGGAAGACGGTGGGGATGGCACACTCGGGGAACCGGCGGGCGACTCGCGGCTGACCATGGTCAACGTCATGCTGGGGACGCCTCATTTCGTGGCCCCCGAACAGGCAGCCAATGCCCGACAGGCAGATCACCGCGTCGATGTCTACTCGCTGGGAGCCACCTTCTGCTACCTGCTGAGCGGTCGCACGATGTTCTCGGTCGATTCGGCCGCCGCGCAGGTGCGACTGCACCAGGGTCCGGACAGGCCGTCGCTGTCGGAACTCTGCGAGGGTGTCCCGAGTTCGGTGGTGGAGATCTTCGATCGGATGACCGCAGTTGATCCCGCAGATCGGTATCCGTCGATGGCCAAGCTCGCCAGGGCACTCGAGTCGTGCCGTCGCGGCCTGACAGCAAAGGAGCGTGGTCTGCATATCGTGAAACCGGCTCGCGACGTGGACCGAGCCACTTACGACTCGACCCAGTTCACCCGCTCGTTCGAAACCCACAGCGGACGCCAACTCGACGATTCGCTGACCGATTCGGAACCGGAGCCAAGTACCGAGCCGCCGCCGGATCGCCGCAGGCTGGTCCGGGTCGCGGTCGCGGTGGCGGTGATGGCCCTGCTGGGAGCCGGGCTGGTGGTCGCACAGTTCCTGGGCGGGATCGAGTTGTTCGAATTGTTCGATTAGCTCGGTCCATTCAGGTCGCTCGGCCCGATGGACACGGCATGGTTGGCTGGCACCCGAGTTGCGTGCCACAATGGCCGCCGACACTGGGGGGTACAATCGCATTCACTCGAGATGGACTGATGACGAAGCTGCGCCGCTGCGTTCCCCTCGCAGGCCTCGCCGCTGCCTGCCTTGCGGTCCTCCTGCCGGCCCCTGATCGGGCCGCTGCTGCGGAGGCGGAGTATCGCCTGAGGGACCCGGCACTCGAGGTCGTGGCGATCGACAGTTCGCCTCGCGAGTCCTTCCTGTCGATGCGGGCCGATGCCAGCGGTCGGCTGTTTGTCGGTGGCCGCGAGGCGGTGTTCGTCTACGAACCGGATGCCGACTCGGGAGCCGGCGGATTGGGGAAGCGGCGTGAGATCTTCCGTTTCCCGGCCGATTCGTGGGTCTATGACATCGAGATCCGCGGCAACGATCTGTACGCGATGACCAACCGGGCCTTGTACCTGTTGCCCGGAGCCGTCACGAAGCGGACCGGGGTCCAGGCGAAGCGACTGATCTGGGGCCACCCCGACTATCACCCTCACCAGTGCTTCCACGGCCTGGCCTGGGGTCCCGACGGATACCTCTACCTGTCGCTGGGCGACATGCTGGTTTTCTACGGCGACTTCCGCCGTCCCGATCACTGGGGCCACTGGACATTCTTCTGCCAGCCCGAGGGGACCAAGGTTCCCTACACCGGTGTGGGCGGGGTCCTCAGATGCCTGCCCGACGGCAGCGATCTGCAGGTGGTGGCCCGCGGCACCCGCAACAGTTGCGGGCTGGTCTTCGACAGCCGCTGGAACCTGTTCACTCACGACAACGACCACGAGGGCCTGCCGCTGGATTACGTGCCCGGCCGGCTGCTGCACGTGACTCCCGGATCCGATTTCGGCTGGCCGCGTGGGTGGATGCCTCGCAAGACACCCGACCGGGCCGATCTGCTCAAGACGATGGTCGCCGACATGGGTCGTGGGGTCCCGGTCGGGCAGACGTACTACGACGAGCCGGGGTTGCCCGCGATGTACCGGGGCAACCTGCTGCTGGCCCGCTGGGGCCGTCGGGCGGTGACGCGTTACGAGGTGCGGCGCCAGGGAGCGACGTTCCAGGCAACCGAGCACGTGGTGCTCGAGGGACTCGACACGGCCCGACCGGTCGGGGTCGCGGTGGGCCGGGGTGGCAACATCTTTGTCACGCTGGCCTACATGGCTCATAACGAGGGGTCACCCGTCTACCGCAGCGACCTGCTGATGATCCGCTCCAGGGACCGCGGCCGGGGCGACACGTTTCGGGGTCTTGACCTGATGCGAGCCACACCGGGTCGGCTCTTCGCGGAACTCGACAGTGGAGCTTCGTGGCCGGCACGTCGGGCCTACGTCGAGCTGTTGCGTCGAGGCCGCAAGGCGGTCCGGGGCGTCGTGCGTCGACTGATGGCCTCGAAGGCGGATCGCCCCGAGTATCCTCACCTGGTCTGGCTGACGGCTCATTCGGCCAAGCACGGTTGGGTCGATGCCGCTGGGGCGGTCAAGTACCTGGTGAAGCTGGTCGGCGACCGGCGGTCTCGGGCACGTCCGGTCGCCGTACGTGCCCTGGCCGAGTACTTTGCCGACGAGCCGGGGTTGGCCGAGACCTGGGACGGGTTGCTCGAGGATCGCGATCCGCGGGTGCAGCACTTTGCCGTCATCGCCCAGGCCCGCCGACGGTTTCCCAGTCTCGAGCGGATCGTGGCCGGGCCCGCACGGTCCTCAGACACCTACATCCGCCAGGCCGCATTTCAGTTGCTGGCAGACAAGGCCTCGTTGAAGCAACTGGTTGTGTGGGCCGGATCCGACGACGCGAAGCTGCGTCTGGCAGCGGTGCTGGCCATCGGAACCCGGCTGACGATCCCTCCGGCGGTGGGCAGGTTGCGGCCCGGAGCACCGCTGGGCGGCTGGCCCAGCGACAAGGTCTACAAGGTCACCTATGTCGGCGAGACGGTCGACCTGAGGACATTGGGGCGGGTGGGGGTCTTCTCGACGGCCGATCACTGGGCCGCCGGAACGCGGACCTCCGAAGAGGAGGCGATGTTTGCATTGCTGGTCGCGAGGCTGAAGGATCGGTCCGAGGCGGTCCGACTGCAGGCGGCTCATTTCCTGTCGCTGACCCGGGACTCTCGCTCGGAGCCTCTGGTCGAGGTGGTCCGAGTGCAGAGCCAGCAGCAGCGATTGAAGCGGGCTCCGATTCGCGGGATCTCGCAGCTGTGGGTTGCCGGTCCGTTTGACGATCGCGAGGCGGGATTCGAGACGGTGCATCTCCCCGAGACTCGCGCGGTGGATCTCTCGGCGGCCTACAAGACGGCCGGTGGGACGATCAAGTGGTCGAAGCTGAAGTCGAGCCGTATGTTCGATTTTCACAAGCGGTACGGCGACACCGACGGAGCCTCGTGCTACGCCTACCTGCGGCTGATCAGCCCGCGTCGGCAGCAGGTGCTGATCACACCCGGCTCGGACGATGGCCTGAAGGTCTGGGTCAACGGCAAGCTGGTGCACGAACACGACACCGTCCGGGGCGGCCTGCCGCTGCAGGACGTGGTCTTCGCCGAGCTGCAGCCGGGTAGTAACGAGGTGCTGTTTCGGGTGCGGAATGTCCTCGGCGAGCATTGCCTGTACCTGCACTACCGCTCGCTGGGGGGATCGGTGCAGTCGACGTTGCCCGAGCCGTTGGATGCCGGGGGACTGGCGGCGCGGCTGAAGGAGGCGGTCCGGGGTGGCAAGCAGAAGGTCGGAGCGAAGTTCCTGGCTGTCGACTGGGCGGCCGAAGTGGCCCGGGGAGACAAGGCTCGAGGCGCGAAGCTGTTTGCCGCATCGGGGATCGGATGTGCCAAGTGTCATGCGGCCCGCGGCCTGGCCGCGGTGCCGGGGGCGCCCAGCCTGGTGGGGGCCGGTCGGAGATTCACGGTGCCGTACCTGGTCGAGAGTGTCCTGCTGCCTGGTCGCAAGATCTCGCCGGTCTTTCGCTCGTCGGTCATCGTCACCAAGAGCGGCAAGACCGTGACCGGACTGGTCGTCGGTGAAACCGGACAGGCTCTGACCGTGCTGACCTCCGAAGCGAAGCGGATCGAGATTCCTCGTGAGGAGATCGAGGCGAGGAAGACACAAGACGTCTCGTCGATGCCGCCGGGGCTGGTCAAGACTCCCGCAGAACTCCGCGACCTGATCGCCTACCTGCTGTCGCAGTGACGCGACGGATCAGCTCAGCTCGATCGGCCGCCTGGCATCACCGAATCGGTTGATGTCGACGCCCAGCCGCTGTAGCAGGGCCAGGTGCAGACGCGACATCGACACGGCACTGCGGGGTTTCAGCAACATTCCGCCCCGGATCGTCCCACCGCCTCCGCCGGCCAGCAGCAACGGGAGGTTGGATTCGGCATGGGCATGTCCGTCGGCGAGGCTCGAGCCGTAGACGATCATCGAGTTATCAAGCAGCGTGTGTTCGCCCTCGGAGATCGACTTCAGCCGGCCCAGGAACCAGGCGACCTGTTGGAGGTGCCAACCGGTGACGAGGTTGTACATCTGTTTCTTCTGGGCCGCCGACTTCCACGAAGTGATGCCATCGTCGTGCTCGGTCTTGCCGTCGTAGTCTTTCCAGTGCGAGAGTGCGTGCCAGGTCCCCTGGACTCCGTCGACGAAGCTGCAGTAGCGGTTGCTCTGGCCGTGGTCGAGCATGAAGGTCGCGACGCGGGTCGCGTCGGCCCAGAAGGCCAGCACGATCATCTCGAGCATCACCCTGAGGTATTCGCGGTGCGAGGTGGGGATCGCCGGTCCGGGTCGCCGGGGCGGGTGCGGCAGGCCCGTGGCGCGGTTGGCCTGCCGGTCGGCGAACTCGAGCCGCCGTTCGATGCTGCGGATCGACTCGAGGTATTCGTCGAGCTTGCGGCTGTCGGCGAAGCTGCCGCGTCGCTTCAGGGCCCTGGCGTCGTCAGCGACGAGGTCGAGAATCGAGCGTTCAGGATCGGCGGCGGTCCCCCGGCGAAACATCCGATCAAAGATTACTCGCGGCTCGATGTCCCTGGGAGCGGGGGTATTGTGCGAGGACCAGGAGAGCGTGTTGCGGACCAGGCTGTTGCTGAAGAAGCCCTCGCCGCGAAGTGATAGTTCCAGCGACGGCAACAGCGTCTTGTGTCCGATGCTGCGGGCTGCGAGCTGGTCGGCCGAGGTGCCTCCGGCATCGATCCGGCGTTCGCTGTAGTCTCCGGCGGTCAGCCAGGTCGCGGTGCCGGCCCCGTGGCCGTTGCCCTCGGGTGTCCACATGTTGCGGATGACCGTCAGCTGGTCCTGGTAGGGTTGCAGGGGTGCCATCAAGCGATTGAGACGCGTGACCTGGCCGTTGCGATCGACCGCTTGCGGGTCCCAGGCCCCGTCGGCCACGCCATTGGGAAAATAGAGGTAGGCCAGTCGACGGGGTGAGGCCGATTCGGCATCGGTGGGTGCGGCTGCTTCGGTCGAGGGACTCATCACGTCCAGCAGCGGCAGCGCCACCGCCGCGCCGGTTCCCTGCAACATGCTGCGGCGTGAGATGGCAT
>CAUZEQ010000321.1:0-5309 GCA_963578885.1 Planctomycetota bacterium | reverse complement strand
GGTACTGGGGACCCGAGCGGATCGAAACCGGTTGGTGGGCCGACGGCGGGGTGGCTCGAGACTACTACCGGGTCGAGACCGATACGGGGGAGTGGTACTGGCTGTTCCGTCGTCGCGGCGATGCCCGGTGGTTCGTGCATGGAGTGTTCGAATAGTGCCCGACCAGACCCCACCCAGCCGCCGCCCACCGCTCGCCTCGGATCGGTCCGGTTCGAGGCCCCGCGGGGCGCGTCGTCGCGGCGGGGCCGGATATGTCGAGTTGAGTTGCCGCACCAACTACTCGTTCCTCGAGGCCGCGTCTCACCCGGACGAACTGGTGGCCCGGGCACTCGAGCTGGGGCATGAGTCTCTGGCCATCACCGACGTCAACAGCCTGGCCGGGGTCGTGCGGGCCCACGTGGCCGCTCGCGAACTCGATCTGGACCCGCCCTGGAATATCGTCTGCGGGGCGAGGCTGCGTTTTCAGGACGCACCGCCGGTGGTGGTCTGGGTGCCGGATCGCGAAGCGTACGCGGTGCTATGTCGCCTGCTGACAACCGGTCGCCGACGGGCTCCCAAGGGAGAATGTCGCCTGTGGTGGAGCGACCTGGCCGGGGCCGGGGGCGCGTCTGGAGCCGGGAGTGGGGGCGGCGGTGGAGGTGGTTTACTGGCGGGAGTATTGTTGCACCGCCTGCTGCCGCGGGGGCCTGTCAGTGGTGAGGATCGAGAGCAGGCGATGTCGTTCCTGGAACGGTTCGCCGCGACGTTCGGGGACCGGGGATACGCTCTGGGCGGCCTGTTCCGGGGTCCCGACGATGCCGGCAGCTGGCGACGCATGACCGCTTGGGCCCAGGCCGCCGGACTGCCCCTGGTCGCTACCTCCGATGTGCTGTACCACGATCCGGCCCGACAGCCGCTGGCCGACGTGCTCTCGGCGATCAGCCAGAGATGTCCGGTCGATCGGCTGGGATTCCATCGTCAGACGAATGCGGAGCGGGCTCTGAAGGGGTATCAGGAGATGGTCGAGCTGGTGGGTGGGGACCGGCCGGCGGTGCTCCGCAGCCTGGAAGTCGCACGGCGGTGCCGGTTTTCCTTGGACGAGTTGAAGTACGAGTATCCCGAGGAGCTGTGTCCCGAGGGGACAGCGGTGGGCGAGTACCTGGGTCGACTGACCTGGGAGGGTGCGGCCCGCAGGTATCCCTCGGGGGTGCCCGATTCGGTGCGACGCCTGGTGGAGCACGAGCTCGAACTGATCGCGGAGCTGGGATACGAACCCTATTTTCTGACCGTGTGGGACCTGGTGCGGTTTGCCCGCAGCCGAGGCATTCTCTGCCAGGGCCGCGGTTCGGCGGCCAATTCGGCCGTGTGCTACTGCCTGGGCATCACCTCGGTGGATCCCTCGCGGATCGACGTCCTGTTCGAGCGTTTCGTGAGTCGTGAGCGGGACGAGGCACCCGACATCGATGTCGATTTCGAACACGAACGTCGTGAGGAGGTTTTGCAGTACCTTTATAGTAAGTACGGGAGGGACCGGGCCGGGATGACCGGCGTGGTGATCACCTACCGGCCCAAATCGGCGTTGCGGGATGTGGGCAAGGCGTTGGGCTTGTCGCTGGATCGGGTCGATCGCCTGGCGCGGATGGTCGACGGGGTCCACGATGACGAACGGTTCGCCGGACGAATTCGCGACGCGGGTCTCGACCCCACGTCGCGACTGGGCCGACAGCTGATCGGGCTGGTCCGGGAAATACTCGGATTTCCCCGCCACCTCTCGCAGCACGTGGGCGGGATGGTAATCACCCGCGGTCGGCTCTCGGAACTGGTCCCGATCGAAAACGCGGCGATGCAGGGCCGCACGGTGATCCAGTGGGACAAGGACGACCTGGACGCGTTGGGGATCCTGAAGGTCGACTGCCTGTCGCTGGGCATGTTGACGGCGATCCACCGTTGCCTGGAGACGATCGGGGCTAAGGGGCCCCGGCAGACGATCGACGAGGCGATGGCCTCGGTGCCGGCCGAGGACCCGGAGGTCTACGAGATGATCAGCCGTGCCGATACGGTGGGGGTGTTCCAGATCGAGAGCCGGGCGCAGATGAGCATGTTGCCCCGGCTGCAACCGCGGTGTTTCTACGACCTGGTGATCGAGGTGGCGATCGTACGGCCCGGGCCGATCCAGGGCGACATGGTGCATCCGTACCTGAGACGTCGGGCGGGGCGTGAGGAGGTGAGTTACCCGAACGAGGCGATTCGGAGGGTGCTGGAAAAGACACTCGGTGTGCCGATCTTCCAGGAACAGGCGATGCGGCTGGCGGTGGTTGCCGCCGGGTTTACTCCGGGACAGGCCGACCAGTTGCGGAGGGCGATGGGTGCCTGGCGACGCCCGGGGGTGATCGAGAAGTTCCACAGAGAGTTGGTCGACGGGATGAGGGGGCGGGGGTACGACGAGGAGTTTGCCGAGCGGCTGTTTCGTCAGATTCGAGGGTTTGGGGAGTACGGGTTCCCCGAGTCTCATGCCGCCAGCTTCGCGCTGCTCGTCTACGTCTCGGCCTGGCTCAAGCGATACCACCCCGCAGCGTTCTCTGCCGCGTTGCTCAACAGTCAGCCGATGGGCTTCTACGCCTCCGCCCAACTCGTCGCCGATGTCCGCGGGCATGGGGTCGAGGTGCGGGGGGTGGACATCAACCACAGCGAGTGGGACTGCACGATCGAGGGCGACGCGACCGTGAGGGGATGGGGGGTCGGGGCGGGGGTCGAGGCGGGGGTCGGGGCGAGGGCAAGGGACGGGGGGCCGGCGCTGCGGTTGGGTCTGAGAATGGTCGGGGGTCTTTCGGAGGCGGTGGCCGAGCGGGTGGTCTGTGAGCGGGAGCGGGGTGAGTTCGAGTCGGTCCAGGATCTGTCACGACGGGTGGGGCTGGGTGAGGCGGAACTGGCCAGGCTGGCTCGAGCTGACGTGTTTGGGTCGCTGGAGACGGCCAGGCGGGAGGCGCTGTGGGATGCGTTGGCCGATCGCTCGGAGCAGCCGCTGTGGGACGGGGAGATCGGGGAGGAGCCGGTGAAGTTGCCCGGGATGGGCCAGGCGGAGCAGGTGCTGGCCGACTACCGGTCGCAGGGGTTGAGCCTGCGGGGGCATCCGTTCGAGTGCCTGCGGCAGCGGGTGCGTCGGCTGGGGGCGGTGAGGGCGTCCGAGTTGCCTGAGTCGGGGCACGGCCGGCAGCTGGCGGTGGCGGGGCTGGTGCTGCTGCGGCAGAGACCGTCGAGTGCGCGGGGGGTGACGTTCGTGACGCTCGAGGCTGAAAGCGGGTTGGCCAACCTGATCATCAAGCAGGGGGTCTGGGAGCGTTGCCACCAGGCGGCTCGTTCGGCACGGGCGATGTTGGCCTTCGGGACGCTGCAGAACCAGGGGGGCGTGGTGCACCTGCTGGTGTCGCGGCTGGTGGACCTCTCGGAAGCGTTGGGCGAGCTGGCGTTGCGGTCGCGGGATTTTCGCTAGGATGACCTCATCGCCCCTCTCGCGGAGAACCCGTGATGCCCGCTCGTCGCATCGCCATCGGTGGCATCGAACACGAAACCGCGGGCCTGCTGCCCGGCGAGACTCCGATGTCGGTCTTCGACCGTCGCCGGGTGACGGCCGGCGAACTGCTCGAACGATCAGCCGAGGCCAACACCGTGGTCGACGGCTTCCTGCACGGGGCACGGCAGCGTGGCTGGGACATCGCCGGGTTGTTGTGGATCAAGGGCACGTCCGGTCCCCCGGCTTCGCGCGAGACGTTCGATGCGATGCTGGCCGAGTTGATTGATGACCTCGAGTCGGCCGGGGGCGTGGACGGCGTGCTGTTGAGCCTGCACGGGTCGTTTGCCGTGGCGGGGATCGACGATGCTGACGGGGCGGTGTTGCAGGCGGTCAGAGACCGGATTGGACCGGACGTGCCGTTGATGTCGGTGCACGACCTGCACTGCAACCTGACCGGGGCGATGATCGAGCCGACCGATGCGCTGGCGGTGATGCGAACCTATCCGCATGTCGATATGCGGGAGCGGGCGTTGCACATCACCGAAATCATGGACGAGACCCTGGCGGGCCGGTTGAGGCCGACGATGCGGTTCCGCCAGTTGCCGCTGTTGTGGAGTGCTCCGCGGATGATCGACGCGGAGCCGCCGATGTCCGAGGCGGTGGCACGCGTGGTCGAGGCGAATGACCGCGAGGGGGTGGTCTCGGCCAGCCTGGGCGTCGGCTACCAGTGGGTCGACAGTCCGGCGGTGGGGGCCAGCACGGTGGTGGTGACCAACGATGATCCGCAGGCGGCGCAGGCCGAGGCGGATGCGATGGCCGCGTGGGTGTGGGACCGGCGTGCCGACTGGGTGGCTCCGATCGTGCGGCCCTCCGAGGCGTTGCAGCGTGGAGAGGCGGCGGGGAAGTTTCCGATCGTCTTGGCCGACCAGGCCGACAACACCGGTGGCGGGGCACCCGGTGACGGGACCGAGGTGCTGAGGCTGTTCATCGAGAGGGATCTCTCCCCGGCCGTGGTGTTGTACGTTGTCGATCCCCTGACGGCGGCGAAGGCACACGAGGCCGGGGTGGGGGCGACGATCGACGCGGATGTTGGTGGCCGTTCTCACGCCCAGCTGGGGCCTCCGGTTCAGATGCGTGCCAGGGTCGAAGCGGTTGCTGACGGCGACTTTGTCTACGACGGACCAATGTGGAAAGGGCTGGCCGATTCGGTGGGCCCGACGGCGTGGCTACGGGAGCGAGGCGTGTCGGTGGTGGTCATCAGCCTGCCGCAGCAGCCGGTCGACCTGGCATTGTGTCGCTCGCTGGGATTGGACCCGGCAAGCTACAGGTACATCTGCGTGAAATCGACCGGACACTTTCGCAGCGGTTTCGAAGCGATTGCCGGTTCGATCTTCAACGTCGATGCCAAGGGGCTGTTGGGGCAGTCGTTCGCCGATCTGCCCTACACCCGTTTGGGACGGCCGATGTTCCCACGCGACGAAGATGCCGAACGCGGATTTTCGCCAGGCGTCGATTCGTCCGGGACCTGAATGTGCCGAGGCCGAGTGTCCTCAAATGGATCTCACGGGGTCTTGTCCCTTGGGCAAAAGAGTGGTAACCTGTGGCCCGCCATGGAGGGCAGGGTGATCGGGATGAGCGCCTGCGTTCCATATCTGGGCGCAATTGGACACGCCACAAGGAGGTGAAGATGTCGCGGACGGCCGAGCGATACGATGCCTTGGCTGACCGGTTGCGTGGGACGGCGCTGTTGCGTTCGTGTGGCAGTGTGCTGGGTTGGGACGAGCAGACCTATCTGCCCCCCGGAGGAGTGGGGCATCGT
>CAUZEQ010000320.1:0-5439 GCA_963578885.1 Planctomycetota bacterium | reverse complement strand
GGGGGCCGTAGCTCAACTGGTTAGAGTACCGGACTGTCGATCCGGGGGTTGCGGGTTCGAGTCCCGTCGGCCTCGCTCCCTGACACCCGCTGTCGCAATGCGACAGCGGGTTTTTTCTTATAGAGGATCCCCAGCAGCCTCGTGATAGAATCGCCTCCGCCGGCCAACGCGGTTTCCCCAACATGCCCACTCTCGAAATTCATCACGCCGACAACCTGCCGCTGCTGGAACAGTGGGGCGACGGGTCGTTCGAGTTGATCTATATCGATCCGCCGTTCAACACCGGCCATCAGCAATCACGGCGTCGACTGAAGACGGTCCGCGACGAGGACGGGGATCGAACCGGGTTTGGTGGGCAGAGGTACCGGACCGAGGAGATCGGGCGGCAGGCGTTTGCCGATGCCTTCGACGACTACCTCGCCTTCCTCGAACCCCGCCTCAAGCAGGCACATCGGCTGCTGACACCCACCGGCAGCCTGATGCTGCACCTGGACTACCGCGAGGTGCACTATGCCAAGGTCGCTTTGGACGTGATCTTCGGCCGCGACGCGCTGGTCAACGAGATCATCTGGAGCTACGACTACGGCGGCCGCACGAAGAAACGCTGGTCACCCAAGCACGACAACATCCTGTGGTACGCCCGCTCGCCGGGCGAATACACCTACCGTTACGACGACATCGACCGCATCCCCTACATGGCCCCCGGCCTGGTCGGCCCCGAAAAGGCCGCCCGAGGCAAGACGCCCACCGATTCGTGGTGGCACACCATCGTCAGCCCCACCGGTAAGGAACGCACCGGCTACCCCACGCAGAAACCGCTGGGGATCCTCGAGCGGATTGTCCGAGTGCACAGCAACCCGGGCGAGACCGTGCTCGACTTCTTCGCCGGCAGCGGCACCACCGGCGAAGCTGCGCTGAAGCACGATCGCAACGCCGTGCTGGTCGACAACAACCTCGAGGCGGTCGAGGTGATGGTCGAGAGGCTGTCGAGATTCGAGCCGGTGCTGCACGGCGCGGACCAGCGGCGGGAAACGGCGTAGGCCGGCCGCCGGGGTCAGACGCCGCCCACAGGTTGGTCTGTTTCCCCTGGAGCGACCCGCAGGCGGGGCCTGACCCCTTTTTCTACCGACCACCGCTGAACGCCAGAACGGCTCAGGGAGCAGGGGTCATGCGAAAAAACGCGGAATTTCCGAGTCCCGCTGGCCACATAAGCGCCGATGGATATACAATCAGGGAACCATCAAACAGCCGGGTAGCTGCTCATGTTGAAGATCCTCGGACCAGCCAGCGGTTCGGACCCGTTCTGCGACGGACTCTCGCGCCGCAACTTCCTGCAGGTCGGAAGCCTGGGGACCGGTCTGAGCCTGGCGGGACTGCTTGCGGCCGAAGCGGCCCAGGGCAAGCGGCCATCGGCCCGAAGCGTGATCTTCATCTACCTCGTCGGCGGACCCCCTCACCAGGACATGTTCGATCTCAAGCCCGAAGCTCCGGCCGGGATCCGAGGCGAATTCAACCCGATCCCGACCAACGTGCCGGGGATCGAGATCGGTGAGCACCTGCCGATGCTGGCCCGGATGATGGACAAGTTCACGATCATCCGCTCGATCTGCGACGCTCAGCCCGAACACAACGCGTTCCAGAGCTACACCGGTCGCAACCAGCGACTGCCGATGCCCGTCGGCGGTTGGCCGACCCCCGGCGCCGTCGCCAGCAAGCTGCTGGGTCCTCTGCATCCCAGCGTCCCGCCCTACGTCAGCCTCTGCTACACCTGCACCCACGGTCCCTACAACGAGCCCAGCCCCGGGTTCCTCGGCGTACCCCACTCGCCGTTTAGACCGCTGGGCCCCGGGCGGGCCGACCTGGTGCTCAATGGCATCACCCACGACCGGCTCGGCGACCGGGCCCTGCTCCGCAAGAGCCTCGATCGGTTCCGACGCGACGCGGACACCCGCGGCATGATGGCCGGTCACGATGCCTTCACCCAACAGGCACTCGGGGTCCTCACCTCCTCGAGACTCGCCGACGCACTGGACATCTCCCAGGAAAGTGACGCCACCCGGGCCCGCTACGGCACGGGCAACTCCAAGAAGATGATCGACGGCAACGGAGCACCACGGGTGCCCCAGAGTTTCCTGGCGGCACGGCGGCTGGTCGAAGCCGGAGCCCGGGTCGTGACGGTCAACTACAGCAAGTGGGACTGGCATGGTTCCTCGTACGGGACGATCTTCAACCGGCAGCGAGAAGATCACCCGGTACTCGACAAGGCCCTGACCGCACTGATGGAAGATCTCGAGCAGCGAGGACTGCTCGAAGACACCCTCGTCGGGGTCTGGGGCGAGTTCGGACGGACGCCGAAGATCAACAAGGGCGTCGGCCGCGACCACTGGCCCAAGGTCTCCTTCGCACTGCTCGGAGGCGGGTCACTCAACCAGGGCCAGATCATCGGAGCCACTGATCGCCAGGCCGGCGAACCGGTCGCCCGACCGGTCAAGTTCTCCGAACTCTTCGCCACCCTCTACCACCACCTCGGACTGGATGCCTCGACCGCCACGGTCAATGACTTCCAGGGCCGACCGCACTACCTGGTCGCCGACGGATCCGAACCGATCCGCGAGCTGGTCTAGCCCGCCTGCGGCGGGTGGAACCACGCCACGCTCTTCTCGCGGATCGGTACGCTCGGATCCGCGGCGTATTCGAGGAAGCTCGGCCAGTCGCGCTGTGACACCTCGACACAGTCCTCGGGCAATCCCGTCGTCTCGCCACGTCGCAAGACAAAGACGCTCTGCCCCAGAGGCTCCTGCCCCCGCGAGGCGACTCCACCCAGGCACCCCGCTTCAACGAAACCCAACCCCAATTCGGCCAGTTTCCGCTGCACCCGCTGCAGCGGATTCCAGGCCACGTCGAAGCGGTGACCGGTCGAGAGCACCAGCCAACCTCCCTCGACCAGCCCGGCTGCCAATCGCTCCAGGCCCGCCAATCCACCCTCGATCTCCTCGGGCAACACGTCGACGGCCACGATCAACTCGAATCGCCCCTCGCCACCCTCGGGCAACAGGTCGGCTTCGACCAGCTCGACACGGCGGCCCAATTCCGCCGACCGCCGCCGACCCAATTCCAGAGCCGGCCGGCTGACATCGCTGCCCACCACCTCCAACCCCGCCTGCCGCGCCCACCAGGCGGCCAGGTAACCGGCGTGACAACCGGCGTCCAGGACCGGGCCGGTGATCTGCCGAGCGACGACCAGGTCGTCGACCACCGCCGCGGTATCGATGATCACGCCGCGGCGATGCGAATGGACCCGGCCCAGCAGCCGCTCGTCGGCCACCAGGTCGAAGAACTCGCGTTCGGCGCTGCGGCTCACCCGGCCGCCTCCCACCTCAGCCGATACGTACGCCCTGTGCCGCTCGCGAAATCGATCGACCAACCCGACGGGGCACTCACGCTCGAGGAGCTCCCACCAGCCGGCATCCTCCAGCGAACCCACGTCGATGCCCCAGGCCTCGCGAAGCTCGGCATCGAGCCGCAGCAGGTCTTGCCTGTCGGCCACCGCTCAGAGACTCTCGAGAAACCGAACCAGGTCGTCCCGCTCGCCGGCCTCAAGCGGCCGGTCCAGTCCATGCCCGAATCGACCGATCACCTCGCCCAGGTTCCTCGCCCGGTTGTCGTGCAGCAACCCGTCCCGCTGGCTCACACCTCGCAACGACGGCGGGTTGAACTCTCGCCGACCCACCTCGTCGACAAGCCCCACATCGTAGGTGCGACGCGACGTGTACAGAGGCGGGACGTGGCACTTTGCACAGCCCACCCGCCGAAAGATCGCACGGCCACGGGCGACCACCGCCGGGTTGTGGGTCCCTCGGGCACGAGCCAACGCCGGAGCCGTCGGCAGCGACTTCAGGTAGGCCGCGATGTCGGCGGCACCAGCCGCAGCGATCGGCTCGCCTCGCATCGTCAACCGCACCGACTTGCTGATCTGCTCGGCCAGGCTCTTCACCTCACCGTTCCAGGCCCACGGACCGGTCTGACCGCTGCCCAACAGCGAAAGCACTCGCTTGGGGGCCCCGAAGCCGCCGTCGCCGAGAGTATCACTGAGGCCTCCGTTGCTGTGGCCTCGAGTGTGGCAACTGCGACAGCTGATCCAGCCGTCGCTGGAAAGTCGCGAGTCGTGAAATAACTGCTCGCCTCGGTCCACGGCCGTCAGTTTCGTCGAGGGACCCAGCCGAATCGTGGCCAGGACCTCTAGAGGAAACAGCCGCACCAGGGACACCGAATCGGAGAACCGATCTGCAACCCAGGCACGAGTCCCGTCGCCGTCGAGTGCCATCGCCGAGGGGCCCAGGCCCACGCTCTGGCGACCGTAATACTGGATGCCATCGGTGCTCGTCACCAATTCGTGCACGCCGGCAAGCAACACCACCCGCAGGTTCTCACGTCCCAGGGCAATCGCCACCGGATCGCCGGCAGCCCGATCGGGGATGCCGACGTAGTCCAGGCCCAGCCGGGACTCGAGCCGATCGGGATCGCCGGTGAGGGCGTCGATCGGAAGCGTGCGGATCACGTTCAGCATCACACCGCCCCAGTGCACTCCGCCCCGGGTGGTCTCGGCCTTCGAATCGAGCAACTGGTGAGGGATCAGAACACTGTGACGGTCGGCCGAGACTGTCATTCGCCCGATGTTGACTCCAAGCAGAGACCGGATCAGAGCTGGCTGCCTGAGATGCGGGTCGCACACCGCCAACCGTCCTCCGAACGTCGAAGCGACCAGCCAGCGGCCGTCGGGGAGTTCGAGCAAGTGGCCGGCGGCAAACGGGAGATCGAGAGTGCGGACACGGCGGGGCTTGCCCGGGGACGTCCAATCGACCAGCGTCAATCGCCTCGACCACAACGAACCGACCACCGCGCGTGTGCCGTCTCGCGATGCGGCCAGCGACACCGGATAGCCGGCCACCTTCACACGCCATGCCACCTCCAGTCGCTCGCCGCACTGCACGCCGATCAACTCGCCCGCGGCTTCGTCGGTCGCCAGCACCCAGTTGCGGTCTTCAACGGTGGCCAGTGCCGAGAGTCGCTTGCCAAGAGTCGCCTCGGAAACGACCCGCCGTGAAACTCGATCGATCACCGAAACCGAGCCACTGCGACGATTGGCCACCAGGACGTGGCGACCGTTGGGCGAGAGGGCAATGTCGACGGGTCGGCGGATCCGCGCAGCGGGGTTCGCCGCAAGCGTCGAGTGGGCCAGGCACAGGACGATAGGAATCAAGCGGAGCATCGGAGGTGAGTCTAACAGATCCGCCCCCAACCACAGGGACTGGCTCCGCAGCCGCAGGGACTGGCTCCGCAGCCGCAGGGACTGGCTCCGTAGCCGCAGGGACTGGCTCCGTAGCCGCAGGGACTGGCTCCGTAGCCGCAGGGACTGGCTCCGTAGCCGCAGGGACAGGC
>CAUZEQ010000319.1:0-5480 GCA_963578885.1 Planctomycetota bacterium | reverse complement strand
CCTGCCGCCTCGAGGGTCGCGGACAGCGCCTGGTGCTTCCACACCGACAGCGCGATGCCGGCCATGCGAACGTCACTGGAACCGTGCAGCTGCCGCGTTTCGCTCGCCAAACGGGCAGCGTGCAGCAACGGCGGGTCGCTCAGCACGCCCCGGTCCTGTGGCGGGACCCGGCGAGAATGGGCTGCGGTGACGGTTGATGATACGGACACGGGTGCAGGCACGGCGGTCGCGGAGGGAGGGCTGCGGTGGGCTGCGGTGGGGTGAGGTGGGATCGCGACGGTGTGCTTACCGCGTTGGTGCAGCAGCGAGCGCGCGGTCGAGCACCTCGAGGTAGTATGACATCCGCAGACCGGTGTCGTCGAGCGATCCGCCGAAGGACCGCTCCTCCTCGAGGTAGATCAACGGGACCGGGTATTCCACGATCCGCAGGCCGGCCCGAACTGCCTGGACCCACAATTCCAACGGCATCGCGTAACCGGGTTCGGCCAGAGAGAGCCTTCTGAGTGCGTCGGTGCGGTACGCCTTGAAACCGCAGAAGGCATCGGTCAATTCCAGCCCCAACTCCGCGTTGAGCCGCTCGGTCACCGCCACATTGATCCGGCGACGGTCCTCGGGCGGTCGGCTGGTGTCGTCTGCAATTTCGAGATAGCGGCTGCCGGAGAGAATGTCGGCGTTGTGCAGCTGGAGAGCGTCGACGAGTGAGGAAATGCGTTCCGGTTCGTGCTGGCCGTCGCAGTCGATCGTGACCACGATGTCGAAGTCGCCCGCGATGGCATACTCGAACGCGGTCAACAAAGCGGCTCCATAACCACGATTCGTCGCGTGAGTGGCCACCTGCACGTCGGACCGCCGGGCGAGCCGCTCAGCCGTGCCGTCGCTGGACCCGTCATCCACGACCAGCACGTCCGGGCAATGCTCCAGCACCAGGTCGAGCACCTGGTCGACGTGAATCGCTTCATTGTAGACCGGCAACGCGGTCAGGTAGGTCAGGGACATGTGGGGCCGGCTGTGGAAATGTGGGGGAATGTGGGTGGCTGAGGCGGGCTGGGTCGGGCTGGGGCTGTTCGCCGGTATGGCGTTGCCGAGTGGTATTGTAGTTCGTAGCGTGGCGACCTGCCACGAGGTGTCACGGTTGTTGCCCGGAGCGAAGCTCGTACAATGTGGCCGCAGGGTCGTCGAATTGAGCGACCATTCCGAGGACGCGTGGCAGGAGACGAGCATCATGGCGTACGAACTTCCGGACCTTCCCTACGCGTACGACGCGTTGGAGCCTCATATCGATGCCCGGACGATGGAGATCCATCACGGCAAGCACCACAACGCCTACATCAGCAACGTGAACGGTGCGTTGGAGGGCCACGAAGGGTTGTCGTCCGGCAGTGTCGAGGATTTGGTCAGCGACCTGGGTGCAGTGCCGGAAGACATCCGTGGTGCGGTGCGAAACAACGGCGGCGGCCACGCGAACCACTCGCTGTTCTGGACCGTGATGAGTCCCGACGGTGGTGGCGAGCCCGAGGGGTCTCTGGCCGACGCGATCAACGCGGCCTGCGGCAGTTACGAGGGATTCAAGGAGCAGTTTGCCAAGGCTGCCGCAACCCGTTTTGGCAGTGGTTGGGCGTGGTTGAGCGTGGGGGCGGACGGGGTAGTTGTCGAGAGCACTCCCAACCAGGATTCGCCACTCTCGGAGGGCCGGACTCCGATCCTGGGTCTGGACGTTTGGGAGCACGCCTACTACCTGAACTACCAGAACCGTCGTCCGGACTACGTGCAGGCATTCTTCAACGTGGTCAACTGGGGCGAGGTCTCTCGTCGTTACGCCGAGGCGACATCCTGAGACGTTCCCTGGCGGGCCATTCCCAAGCGGGTGGCCGGTGATGTTATGATGACGCCTGGCGGGACCCGATGGTGCCGCCGGGCGTTTAGTTTTTGGTATGAGCAGCGGGTCTCACCGGCCGGGATGGCGGGTGGCTCGGCGGGGGAAATCGGGACCGTGTCGACGGCGAGCCTGCTGATCGTCGAGGGTGTGGGTCGGGGCACCCGATTCCAGATCGGCCGCCAGCGGGTCGGGATCGGCCGCAGTTCCGAGAACGCGATCCGAATCGCCGACGAGGAGGCATCCCGTTTCCATGCCGCGATCCAGTGGCAGGCCTCGAGTTTCGAGTTGCTGGACCTGGGCAGCGCCAACGGCACGCTGCTCAACGGGACCCCGATCAAGCGGTCGGCCGTCTCGGACGGGGACCAGTTGCAGGTGGCCAACACCCTGTTGCAGTTCCGTATCGAAGGACGGGTGCTCAGCGGATCGCGTCTGCCGGTCGACCTGGTCCCCGGACCCGATGAGCGGACGAGCATTGTGAGTGAAATGGCGGACGTGGCGACGGTGGCCCCGCGAGCCGCCACCGAATCATCTCAGCAGGGTTCTTCGCCACGCCCGGGAATCGACCTGGCGGGATGGCAGCTGAGCGAGTCCGAGGCATTGGCGAGCCTGGGTGCGTTGTACCGGATCAGTGAGCAGGTGGCCGACCCGGCCGCGACGCTCGACGACATCCTCGTCACCATCCTCGACGTGGCACTCGATGTCGTGTCCGCCGACCGCGGCTGTGTGCTGTTGTCCTCACCCGAAACCGGCGTCCCCCAACCGCGAGTGTATCGCGACCGGATCAGCTCCGGGGGTGCGGAGTCGGGCGATGCCGAGGGCTCATCGAGTCCTGCGATGCCGATTCCTCGGAGCATCGTCGACCTGGTCATCTCCGACAGCCGCGGCGTCCGCACCTGTGACGCTCAGCAGGATGAACGGTTTTCAGGCGGCGGCAGCATCCTGCAGGCGGGGGTCCGCGAGGCGGTCTGCGCCCCTCTGGTGGGTCGGCAGGCGGTGCTGGGTGCCATCTATCTCGACACCACCACCCGGGCCGACCAGGTCCTGCAGAGTCCCGGCACCGGCGAGCGTCTCAGCGAGGAATCACTGCGGCTGCTGGTGGCGATCGGACACCAGGCCGCCCTGGTGATCGATGGTCAGACGTCCCAGGCCGCACTGGTGCAAGCCGAACGGCTGGCCGCGGTCGGCCAGACCATCGCCACGCTCAGCCACCACATCAAGAACATCCTGCAGGGGGTACGCGGCGGCAGCTACCTGATCAACCTGGGACTCAAGGACCACGACGAGCAGTTGATCCAGCGTGGCTGGGGCATCGTCGATCGCAACCAGGGCCGCATCTACGACCTGGTGATGGACATGCTGAGTTACAGCACCGAGCGAACTCCGGCGTGGAAACGCTCGGATGTCAACGCCACGGTGGCGGAGGTCTGCGAGTTGCTGCAGCCTCGTGCCGAGGAGGCTCGGGTGCTGCTGGAGTGCCTGCTGCCCGAGACTCCCAGCGAAGCGGACTGCGATCCGGAGGGCATCCACCGTGCGGTGCTCAACGTGGCCACCAACGCGATGGACGCGGTCGAGGGTCGTGCTGACGCGCGGGTGGAGGTCCGCGTGGGTGTGGATCTCTCGGCGGCCGCCGTCTTTGTCGACATCGACGACAACGGCACGGGGGTTCCCGAGGACGAGTTGCCCCGGCTATTCAGCCTGTTCGCATCGAGCAAGGGGGCGCGAGGAACCGGGCTGGGGCTGGCTGTGAGCCGCAAGATCATCGATGAACACGGCGGTGAGATCCAGGTCGAGAACCGGCCGGGGGCCGGCTGTCGATTCCGTCTGACCTGGCCGCTGGAGGCGACACTCGAGGAAGCGGGCACCGAATCGGGGTCCGCACCGGGGGAACCGGAAACCTAGAAATCGGGCTTTCCGCCCACTTTCCCGCTCGCGGCGGGTCCCACGTTGCCCAGTTGTGTCTCGAGGTGTTCGAGATTCGCTCCGATCGGACGTCGACGCGGTCCCCACGAGTGGCCTCGGCTGCCGTTATCGAGGCGGAAGTGTTGTGGACGCACGCGGGCAATCTCGGGAGGTTTGCCGGCCAACTTGACCCCACCGGGACCATGCAGCGGCCGCACGCGGCGAGGTGCAGCGAAGAGTTTCGCAAAGTCGCCGGCCGAGCCGGTCTTTCCGGTCGGTCCCTGGAGGTTTCGGTCGGCCAGGTAGGTTCTCAGGGATGGACTGAATCCATTCTGCGCCCCCCACCAGCGGACCACTCGGTCGCTCAGCAATCGAGACGAGCAGGAGAGGAGGACGGGTTGGGGTTTGTCTTGGGAGTGGGCCGGGAGTCCTTGAGCCACGACCGTCTGGTCGACAAACAGGTCCAGTGCCGCATCTCCACTAGAGGGCGATTCGGCCCGGCTGCGGGGTTGATGCCCGCGGACCAGGAAGACGGATCGTGAGGCCGAGAGGCTGCAGTGGCGGATGTCGACGGCCGAGTGGGATGTGAGCAGGTCGGGTCCGAGATCGAGATCCAGGGCGGACCCGCTGCACAGCAGCAGGCTGTCGTACAGCTGCAGCCTGCGGCCCTGGAACCGGGCCTTCAGCAGGGTGCCGCTCCCGGCGAGGTAGCTGCCGAGGATGCGACCGATGAGATCCTGCCGAGTACCGCTCCAGTGGATCAGTCCCCGGTCCGTTTGGGTCGCGGTCCGAGGCCCCAGCAGTGAGCAGTTACGAATCGTGAAACTGCCATCAGTGACGCTCAACAGCCAGGCGGGTCCCTGGGAGTCGGACAGCTGGAATCTGCCCCCCACCAGTTCCAGCGATCCTCCGATGACATTGAAGAGGGCAACGGGTGCTTGCCCGGTCGTGCCGGCGCCGGCAGGAGACGGCTGCGGCTGCGGGTCGGCGGCCGGGGGCGGGTCGCCCGTTTGCGGGGCGGGCCTGGGCGGTTTGGGCACCAGCACCAGCGGCGGTCCGTGTTCGGTATCCTGAAAGACCAGTCTCAGGCTGCCGGCTACGACGGTGATCGGGCTGGTGCTGCGTTGACCGGATCCTTCGACCACGATCACCGCTCCGGGCGGGGGCGGGTGTTCGGAGAGGAATCGTCCGAGGTCGGGGTGGTCGGCGAGTTTCAGCGACAGGAGTGGTCGGGGCTTGGGCGGGGTCGGGATCCAGGTGGGCCGTCCGAGTTGTCCCGGGGCGCGAGCGAGGACTCGGGTGTTGACCGTCTGCAATCCGAGCACGCGGCAGCCCGGAGGGTTGCCGTCGGTCGCCGGCGGCAGGCGATCGGCGAATCGGCCGGTATCGAAGTAGGCGGGGTTGACACGATCGGCTTCGACGTTGAGTGGTCGCCAGGGTGTCGCGACGAAAGCGGTTTCTTCACCGGGTGTCTTCCAGCAGGCCTGCCATTCGGTGAAGCTGCTGATTCCCAGCCCCGACTCGGCATCGCGGCGTACGAACTCGCGGACTCCGAACGAGACGGTACCGTGTTGTTCCCATTCGAGTCCCTGAAAGCGGTTCTTCTGGGTTGTGGCCCCGGCGGTTTGTGGCCAGCGACCGATGTCGAGCAGCACGCGTTCCCCCGATGACGGGCAGGCCATAAGCGAGTTGATCAGGGTCAACC
>CAUZEQ010000318.1:0-5497 GCA_963578885.1 Planctomycetota bacterium | reverse complement strand
GAAAGTGTCGGTCAACGAATTTGTGGCGTTCACCGAGCTACAGGCGATGCTGCCCGGCGGCGAGGGCTCGAGGGTGTTCGAGCACGAGAAGTCGGCGAAGATGGCGGCGTACGCCTTGTGTGGATTCGCGAATTTCGCATCGATCGGAATCCAGCTGGGCGGGATCACTCCGCTGGCACCCTCCCGCAAAACGGACCTGGCCCGCCTGGCGCCGCGGGCGATGATCGGGGGAGCGATGGCGTCGTGGATGACCGCCACCATGGCGGGCATGTTCCTGTAGTCGACTGCAGTGAGAGAGGGTTGTGAGACGTGGACGAGTTGGTTGCCAGGGCGAGCGAGGTGCGGTCGCGGGCCCACGCGCCGTACTCGGGGTTCCGAGTGGGTGCGGTGATCGAGGCGTTCGACGGACAGACGGCGGTCGGGTGCAATGTCGAGAATGCGAGTTACGGGTTGGGCGTGTGTGCCGAGCGAGCGGCGGTCTCGGCGGCATTGGCGGTCGGCCTGGGCGACTGGAAGCGGCTGGTGGTGCTCGTCGAAGCGTCCGCACCGGTGGCTCCGTGCGGGGCCTGCCGGCAAGTGCTTGCGGAGTTCTGCGACGAGTTGGAGGTGGTGTTGGTCACGACCAGCGGGCTGAGGCAGGTGACTAGTCTCAGCGAGTTGCTGCCGCAGCGGTTTGCGGCCGGGGACATGGGCGAGGGTCGCGAAGGTGACTGAGCTGCGGGGGACGCGTTGATGGAGCAGCTGGAGATCAGCAGCGAGTGGGTCTCTCGGTTCCGCCGCAACGTTCGCCGCTGGTACAAGTCCCAGGGCCGCGACTTGCCCTGGGTCGGCCAGCGAGACCCCTACGAGGTGTGGGTTCGCGAGATCATGCTGCAGCAGACGACCGTGACGGCGGTCGTGCCCTACCTGGGCCGGTTCCTCGATCGGTTCCCGACGGTGCAGGTGCTGGAGGCCGCCGCCTTGGACGAGGTGCTGCGGGCCTGGGAGGGGCTGGGTTACTACAGCCGGGCCCGCAACCTGCACAAGGCGTCGCGGATGATCGTCCACGAGTGGGGTGGTCTCTGGCGAGACACGGCCGGGGAGTTGGAGGCCTTGCCGGGGGTCGGCCGCTACACGGCCGGTGCCATTGCCTCGTTCGCCTTCGATCAACCCGCATCGATCGTCGAAGCCAACACCGCACGTCTGTATGCTCGGCTGATGGCCCTCGAATCGGACCTCACCCAGAGTGCCTCGCGACGTCAATTGTGGTCCCTGGCCGATCGCCTGGTGCCGCGGGTGCGGCCCGGTGAGTTCAACCAGGCGCTGATCGACCTGGGGGCTACGGTGTGTGGGGCGCGGGCCCGCTGCCAGGAGTGCCCGGTGCGGAGCTGCTGCCGGGCGCTGGAGCTCGGGGTGGTGCAGAGGATTCCGCCGCCAACCCTCCGCCGGGACCCCACCGACCTCTTCGAACTGATGGTGGTGATTCGCCGCGGCAGCGACGTGCTGCTGGTTCAGCACGCCGAGGGATCACGCTGGGGAGGATTGTGGGGGTTTCCGATGCTGGAGCGGAGCGAGGAGGTTGAGTGTTCTCGGGTCCAGGAGCGGCGGCTGGTGGGGGAGGCCCAGAGATGGGGGTGCGGCGTGGAGTTTTCCCGATGGCTAACGGCATTTCGCCATCGAGTCACGCGGTTTCGATTGCATCTGCAGCCGGTGGAACTGGTGTGGCAGGACGGGGAGTGGGCTGCTGCGGCTGCGGGTGAGTGGGTCTCGGTTGACGAATTGGCATCACGTCCGTTGTCGGTGGCCGGACGACGGGTGGCCAGGGCGGTGCAGCTGGGTTCTCAGCCCCCGGCGGGCGATTTCAGTGAATGGGATTGCCGCCAGCAGCGGGTGGGCTAGGATGTTCAAGGTTCCTGGTCGAGCTTGGTGAGGGCAGGGACCGCGTGCCGATAGACGGCAACGGGTGAGTTGCCGGCGAGATAGCGAGGCGAGCCGTGAGCGACAGGACGATGTGGCCGGGACTGCCCGAAGGCCGCCGTGCGACGAAGCGAACTCCGCGGTGGTCAATCGCTGTCGGCCGAAAGGCGTTGCGGGCAGGCGCGGCAGGGGTGAGCGGGTCGTTTCTGCTGCACCTGTTCGTGCTGCTGGTGATCTCGTTGTTGATTTTCGACCGGATCTGGGACCCCCAGCCGTTGTCGACCGAATGGAGCCAAACTGAGGACGGGCCTCCGTCGTTGCCCGAGTCGGTCGCGGCGCCATTGGAAATCGAATCGGCTGCACAGCCGACGGCGAAGGTGCCGCAGATAGATACGGCTCTGCTCGGTCGAGAGCATGTGCTCGATGACTCGCTCTCGGAAGCCATGCTGCAATACGTCGCGGAATTCGACAGCCAGGCGTCGGATTCCGGACACGGTCTGCTTCAGGCTCCCGCTGGCGCGCGAGTGGTCAGAAAGGGCAGCTTCTCGGTGTGGACCGTGCCCAAGGACCCACTGCCTTTTCAAGAGTACAAGATCGTGATCCAGATCCGGCTGCCCGACCTCGTTCGTCGCTACCGGGCGACGGACCTCAGTGGTGAGGTAGAAGGCACCGATCGGTACCGACAGCAGATTCCGTGGGACCCGAAATGGAAGGGCCGCACCGACGTGGCACTTACGATCCGCAAGGGTCAACTGGTGCCGCTGCGCAAGGGCGATTTTCTTCCGGTCCGCGATCGCATCGCTCAACTGGTGATCCGCGTGCCGCCGGCCAAGAGGCTCGTACGCGACAGAATCAAGATTCGCTCGAAGCTCCTCAAAGAGGAACAGGTCCTGGAGATCGTCTTCTAGCGGAAGAAGATCCGGCTGGCGTGCGGGGCAAGCAGCGCAGGACGTTCCGGTTAGACAGGCTGGGAGGCCGGGTGTCGAGGCTGTTTGTTGCCAACTTCGGTTTCGAAGAGGAGCTGTCGGGCCGGCGGATGTCTCGTTCCGCCTGGGAGGCCACACGGGGTCTGTGCGGCTGTTGGACGCCGATGCTCAGACCGGGTGACAGCGCGGTGGCGGGGCCGTTCCAGGGCGATGCTGAGGCGTTGACGGCAGCGGGCCAGGTGACGGAGGTCGTGCCCTGGGGTTGGAGCGGGCCGATGCTGCGGCTGGCTGACGAGGTCGGCTGCCGGGCCGGGATCCCCGATCCCCGTGTCGTCGAGACACTCAACCGACGTCGCTGGTCGTATGCGCAGGAGGTTGAGACGGGGATGGTGGGGGCCGAAGCCGTCGTGGCCCAGAGTCTTGAGGCCTGCCAGGACGTGGTGTCGCGACCGCCGCGGACGGGATCGGGCTGGCTCGTGAAGGGCGACCTGGGCGCGTCGGGTCGTCAGCAGCGGCGGATCAACGACGACGCCCCTGGCGAGGGCTTCGCCGAGTGGCTGGCGGGGTGCCTGGATCGAGACGGCCTGGTTGTGATTGAGCCCTACCTTGATTCGGTATGGGAGTGCGGCCTGCAGTACGAACTGCTGGAAGCGGGCGGCGTCCGGTTTTGCGGTGCCACCGAATTGCTGACCACCGAATCGGGCAGCTACCTGGGAACCCGCTTCGGAGAAGCTGTCGCACAGAGGCTGGAGCCGGACCGGGAGGAGTTGCTTGGGAGGCTCGAGCCGGTGGTGGATTGTGCAGCGAGTGCGGGGTACTTCGGCCCGTTGGGGATCGACGCGATGTGTTTCCGCATGGCGACGGGCGAGGCGGCCTGGCGACCGCTGCAGGAGGTCAATGCGAGGTTCACGATGGGGCGGTGTGCGTTGGAGTGGGCTGGGGGGTTGGCCGCAGGGTCCAGCGGAACGGTACTGGTGGCGAGATGGTCCGCAGCGGAATCGGTGGATCGTCGTCTGAGCGAGTTGGTGGCCGAGACCGAGGGGTTGTGGCGTGCGGAGCGGTTTTCGCCCCGGGAGTCGCCGCCGGGTACGCCGCTGGGACTGGTGCTCGTGGTTTACGATACCCGGTACGACGCGGGCGCGATCGAGGCGGATGTGACCGCATGCCTGGAGGGCCGGGACCGCTAGTGCTCTTCGGCGAGGGGCGGTTGGATGCTGCGGAGTTGTTCGCCGTGGCCGGCCTTGAGATCGAAGAGTCCGAAGATGTCTCGAGCGTCGAGACTGAGGCTCGAGTTGCTGACATCTCCGTCTCCGAGCACGGCCCGGAACAGTTCGCGTTTCTGCTGCAGCACCCGATCGATGCGCTCCTCGATCGTGTCTCGGCAAATGAACTTGGTGACCAGCACGGGGTTCTGCTGGCCGATGCGGTGTGCACGATTGATGGCCTGGTCCTCGACGGCCGGATTCCACCAGCGGTCGTAGAGGAAGACGTAGCCGGCCCACTGCAGGTTGAGTCCGACGGCACCGACCCCGTAGCTCATCAGCAGCAGGTGGCAGTCGGGATCGTCGCGGAAGCTCGCGAGCACATCGTCCCGTCTCGCGGAGGGGACGCCCCCGTGGTAGATCAGCGGAGAGAACGGCTGGAGGCGGCCGTGCATCCAGTCGAGTGACCGAGTCCACTGGCTGAACAGGATGGCCTTGCCGCCACTCTCGGCGATCTCTTCCATTTCTGCCGTCAACCGGTCGAGCTTGCAACTCTGGCCGGTCAGCGGGTCGTAGTTGCAGATCTGCTTGAGCCTGAGCACGAGTTCGAAGACGTGCTGGATCGTGATCGATTCGCCCAGTTCGCTGAGTTGGACGACTCCGTCAGTTTCAGCGGTGTGGTAGGCGAGTTCCTGGGCCGGATTGAGTTCCAGCGTTTCATCGCGGTCGAGTCGAGGTGGCAGATCGGTGAGGACTCGGTCCTTGGTGCGTCGGAGCACGAAGTCTCGGGCAAGCCGATTGAGTTGCCGGATGTCGCTGGCACCGTGGGCGGGGATGGCTCCGATGAACTCCAGCAAGGAAACGAAATCGGAGGGACGGTTTTCGATCGGGGTCCCGGTCAATGCCCAGGATCGTTGGCGTCGGAGTCCACGGGCGGCCTGGTTGGTCTGGGATTCCCGGTTCTTGATGCGTTGGGCTTCGTCGAGAATCACGAGGTCGAAGGCGGGAAACTCGTCCTCGCCGATCATCTGGACGTCGCGGACCAGCAGTTCGTAGTTGGCGATCTTGACCGGGATGTTCTGCATCTCCCAGAGCATGCGTCGCCGGGGCGAGGGACCTTCGATGGCGACCACGGGGATCTCCTCGGCCCACATCCCCAGTTCGCGTTGCCAGTTGGTGATCAGTGGCTTGGGGCACACCAGCAGCACGCTGCGGATCTGCCCGGCCCTGAGCAGCAACCGGAAGGCGCTGATGGCCTGCATGGTCTTGCCAAGACCCATTTCGTCGGCCAGCAGTCCGCACGAACGCGAGAACAGCCAGGCGATTCCCTGGTACTGGAACGGAAACGGTTCAAACGGCATCAGCAGTTCCTGCCCCGAGAGCAGCGATTCGATGGGTGGCTGCAGCAGGTAGAACAGCCGGTCGGTGATCGAGAGCGCGGCCTCGGGCACATCGACACGCGTGCGACGGCCC
>CAUZEQ010000317.1:0-5511 GCA_963578885.1 Planctomycetota bacterium | reverse complement strand
AGCCGCCGCCCCTCCCGGGCACCCACCGTCTGCAGGTCGTCGGGGTGCATGGCGACAAAGGGTTCGGGTTGGAGCGCGTTCAGCGGCTTGCTGCGTCGGGTCATGCTGCCGGTGTGCCAGTGTTCGAGCACGCGGCCGGTATTGAGCACAAAGGGGAACTCGTCGTCGGGCAATTCGTCGGCGGGCAGGTAGGCACAGGGCACGAAGCGACCGCGGCCGTTTTCGGTCGGGAACCCGTCGCCGAAGAGGATCTGTGTGCCGTCGTCGGTTTCGGGATCGGCGCAGGGCCAGAGTCGACCGGTGTCTCCGAGCAGCTGGTGGGTCAGGCCCTGGTAGTTGCTGGTCAGCGACGTGAATTCGTCGAAGACGTCCGAGACACTCTGGTAATCGGACTCGAGCCCGACCCGTCGAGACACTTCGCAGAGGATCTCCCAGTCCTGCCGGGCGTCTCCGGGTGGTTCGAGCACGGGCCGTCCGAGTTGGACTCGACGGTCGGTGTTGGTGTAGGTCCCGATCTTCTCGAAGTAGCTACTCGCCGGCAGGATCACGTCGGCAAACTCGGCGGTCTCGGTCAGGAAGATGTCCTGGATGACGAGGAATTCGAGTTCCGAGAGTGCTCGGCGGACTTTGTTCGCGTTGGGGTCTGAGATGAAGGGGTTCTCGCCCATGATGTACATGCCGCGAATCGACCCCTCGAGTGCCCCCTTCATGATCTCGACGACGGTCAGCCCGGGTTGAGCATCGAGTTCTCGGCCCCAGGCCCTGTTGAATTTCTGCCGGATCTCGTCGTCGGCGACCGACTGGTAGTCGGGGAAGACCATCGGGATCAGTCCCGAGTCGCTGGCTCCCTGGACGTTGTTCTGTCCTCGGAGCGGGTGCAGCCCGGTGCCGGGTCGACCGACGTTTCCGGTGGCCAGGCACAGCGAGATCAGGCAGCGGGCGTTGTCGGTGCCGGTCACGTGTTGCGAGATGCCCATGCCCCAGAAGACGATCATCGATCCACCGCCGCCGGGTGGGGTGGCCCGAGAGATCGTAGCGGCAATGGCTTCGATCTCTTCGGCGGGCACTCCGCAGATCTCCTCAGCCTGCTCGGGGCTGTAATCGGCTGCGACGAGCGATTCGATTTCATCGAATCCTTCGGTGTGGCTGTCGATGTAATTGCGATCGAGCAAACCATCTCGGCAGAGTACGTGCAGCAGCGAGTTGTAGAAGGCGACATCGGTGCCGGGCCGGATCTGAGCGAAGTGTTTGGCGAAGTCGGCGATCTGGTTGCGTCGCACGTCGACCACGATCAGCTCGGTCCCCGCCTTGACGGCCTGCTTGATGAACGTGGCTGCGACGGGGTGGTTTTCGGTGGTATTGGACCCGGTGATCAGCGCGACATCGGCTCGTGCGACATCGGCGAAGACGTTGGTCACGGCTCCCGAGCCGATGGTCTCCATCAGTGCCGCGACGCTCGAGGCGTGGCACAGCCGCGTGCAGTGGTCGACGTTGTTGGTGCCCAGCCCGGCCCGCATGAACCTCTGGAACAGGTAGGCCTCTTCGTTGGACCCCTTGGCCGATCCGAATCCGGCCAGCGAGTTGCTTCCGTGCGTATCTCGGATCGAGGTCAGTTTCCGGCCGATCAACTCGAATGCTTCCTCCCAGGTCGCTTCGCGGAAGGCGGGCATCACGGTATCCAGATCGACCAGTCCGCCGGGCTTGTTCCTCTTGCCGGGCAGCGAATCAATGACCTCTGGTGAGAGTGGCCCCTTGGGGTAGGCGGATTCGCGGCGGATCAGCGGGGTCTTCAGGCGGTCCGGGTGCAGCGTGTAGTCCCAGCCGTAGCGTCCCTTGACGCACAGTCGTCCCTGGTTGACCGGGCTGTCTCGGCCCTCGACTTCGACGATCGTGCCCTGGTGGGTCCAGGCGGTGATCGCGCAACCGACGCCGCAATACGGGCAGACCGTGTCGACACTCTGCATCTGGTCACGATCGACAACCGGCAGCGTCATCGTGTGTCCGAGCAGGGCTCCGGTCGGGCAGGCCGCGGCACATTCGCCGCAGGACACGCAGCTGCTTTGGCCCATTGGGAGATCGAAGTCGAAGGCGATGCGGGCGGTGACTCCCTTGCCGGTCCGGCCGATCACGTCGTTCGACTGGATGTCGTTGCAGGCACGGATACAGCGGTCACAGAGAATGCAGGCCTGGTGGTCGACGGCGATGACCGCGGAGGAATGGTCCTGGGGTCTTTGTGGAGCATCGGCCGACACAGCGGTTGGGTGGGACGAGTCGAGCAGGCCGAACCCGGTTCCCAGTTGCTCGAGTGCACAATCTCCGGTTCGCTGCTGCTGCTGGCAGGGCGAGGGATGTTCCGAGAGCAAGAGGCGGGTCAGTTGACGGCGTTGCAGTGTGACGGCGTCCGAGTCGGTCTCGACCGTCATCCCTTCGCTGCATTGCCGGACACAGCTGGCCGCGAGCACGCGTTCGCCGACATCGACAACGCAGATGCGGCAGACCCCGGCCGGTTCCAGGCCGGGGTCGTGGCACAGCGCCGGGATTTCGATTCCCGCCTCGCGGGCGGCGTCCCAGATCGAGGTTCCCTCGGGGACTCGTACCGTATGCCCATCGATCGTCAATTCGACGGCGGCGGCGGCGGATTGTTTGGAGATCATGCCCCGGGCACCTCTTCGGGGAAGTGCTCGAGCATCGAGAGGATCGGGACCAGGGCGACTTGTCCGAGTCCGCAGATCGAGGTTTGTTCGAGTGTCTGGCCCAGCGGGGTGAGTTCATCCAGCGATCCGGGGCTGGCGGATCCGTCGGCGACGCGATCGAGCAGAGTGACGGCGTGATGGCTGCCGATCCGGCAGGGGACGCACTTGCCGCACGATTCGTTGCGGAAGAACCGGACCAGGCTGGTGGCCAGGTCGAACAGGTCGCGATCTTCGGCGGCGACGATCACGGCACCGGTGCCGAGCATGCTGCCGGCCGCGGCGATGGATTCGAAATCGAGCGGGGTGTCGAGTCTCTCACCGGGCAGGAAGCGTGAGCTGGCACCACCGGGCAGGAACGCCTTCACACTCTTCCCGCCGACGACGCCGCCGGCCGATTCGATCAGTTCGGCCACCGTCGTGCCGACGGGGATCTCGTGGACACCCGGCTGGTTGACATCTCCTGAGATCGAAACGAACTTCAGCCCTTCGAAGCCGTCGGCCCCCTGCAGCCGCCACCAGTCGGCTCCGCGGGCGATGATCGTCACGGCGAGTGCAAAGGTCTCGACGTTGTTGATCAGGGTGGGCTGTCCGAACAGCCCGACCTGGCCGGGGTAGGGTGGCTTGTTGCGGGGTTCGCCGCGTCGGTCTTCGAGAGCTTCGAGCAGTGCGGTTTCCTCACCGAGAATGTAGCCGCCGGGTGAGACGAAGATTTCGATCTCAAAGGCTCGTCCACTTCCAGCCGCGTCGGGGCCGAGCACACCCTGTTGCGTGGCAAGCTGCAGGGCCTCTTCGAGGGCCTGCTGTTCAAGCGAGTACTCGTGCCTGAGGAAGATGATGCCGCGGCGGGCTCCGACACTCAGTCCGGCCAGCACCATGCCCTCGATGACCAGGTGAGGCAGAGTGGCCAGCAGCATGCGGTCCTTGAAGGTCCCCGGTTCACTTTCGTCGGCGTTGCAGATGACGTACTTGGTATCGGCCGATTCGGCGGCGACCAGTTCCCACTTGCGTGCCGTGGGGAAGCCGGCCCCGCCCATGCCTTTGAGTCCGGCATCGCCGAGGCGTCTGACGCAGGTGTCCCTGAGAGTGGGGAGATCTGCGGCCAGCTGTTTCAGAGTGCCGTAGTGATCGCTGGGGCCCGGGTAGGGGTCCGCCTGCCAGTTGCGTCCCTCGGGGCGTTGCAGCCAGTCGACGGTGTCGTCCTCGAGCAGTTGATCAACCGATGAGGCGGGTGAGGGGGGTGCGGCGGGTCGATCGTTGACGGCGACTGCCGGGGCGTGATCGCAGCGACCCAGGCACGAGACTTCGACGACTTCGAGTCCCGGGTCGGATTCGGCCAATTGCTCGAGCTGGCCGCGGAGGTCCTCGCAGCCGTGCATCCGGCAGACCACGTCACGGCAGACGGCGATGTGTCGTTTCGGCGGGGGAGTGCGTCGGAAGTGGGAGTAGAAGCTGACGAGTCCCTCGAGCCGGTACCTAGGGACTCCTCGCCGCCGGGCGAGATCTTCGAGGTGGTCTTGCTCGAGGTAGCCGTGCTGGTGTTGCAGGTCCAGCAATTCGCGGAGCAGCTCCAATGTGACACTCCCGCGACGGCCTCGTCGGCGGCTGGGCCAGGCGTCAACCGGGTCGGGTCAGGGCCTGGCGGCCTTCGGAGGACGGGGCTGACAGTACTTGAGTGCGAGCAGGATGTAGGCGGTCGAGAGGTTCGGGTCGCCCTCGTACCACCGTGGAGCCCGGTTGACCCAGCTGCCGTTGGGACGCTGCAGCGTGGCGACCTGGTCGAACAGTTCGGCTCGCCAGTCGTGGTGGACTCCGGCCGAGTCTTCGACGTGGTCGAGATCGAGCACGGCGAGGGACTTGGCGAAGGTGTGGTAGTAGTAGTAGAGGCCCTGTTGTCCGAGCCCGGGGTTGATCCGCACCGAGTAGTTGTTCTTGATCCAGCCGATGGCGGCCTTGATCCTGGGGTCACCCGGTTTGACTCCGGCGTAGATCATGCTCTTGAGTCCCGCGTAGGTCATCGACCCGTAGGATCTCAGCCCCCCGTTGGCAGTGAGCCCGGCCTGCGAGGTGCCTCCGGCGGCGGGCGTGTAGTAGAAGCCTCCGTTACCGATCTTCCCGGCAAACGGCGTGGTGTTGTGTTCGGACTCGAGGTTCTGGCAGCGGCTGACGAACAGCAGCACGTTCTTCATCGCCGGGTCATCCTGCTTGACTCCCGCCGAGAGCAGTGCTTCCTGAAAGAACTGGGTATTGGAGAGGTCGGGTCGCTTGTGCTTTCCGTAGCCGGCTCCGCCGAAGCCCGGGTCGGAGGTTTCGAGTCCTTCGCCCTTGTCCCACTGCAGGTTCTTGAGGAAGTCGCGGGCACGGGCGATGTGAGCGGCGTAGCGTTTGCGGGCGGCGGGTGAGGCCGAGGGTGATGCGGCGTGCAGGGCGAGCATCGCGATGCTGGTCTCGTAGTTCCTGTGCAGCGTCTTCTTGTGGTAGATGCCGCCGTCTTTCTGAGCGAGTGATTCGAGGAACTTGAGGCTGCGGGCGACGACGGGGTCATTGGCGGTCAGTCCGCTTTCGAGCAGTGCGGTGGTGGCCAGCGCGGTCAGGCCGGCGGCCTGAGGCGAGGTCCAGCTGCCGTCGTCGTCCTGGGCGGATTTCAGGAAGTTGATGGCCCGGGTCCGAACCTGGAGCCAGCGGGTCTTGTCGGGTCCGATGGTTTTCTTGTCGGCTGCGGAGGCGAACCCGGAGCTGGCGACCAGCAGGCTGCAGACCAGCAGGGCGGTGAATCTCTCAGCGGTGCGGATCATGCGGATCATGCGGATCATGCGGATCA
>CAUZEQ010000316.1:0-5612 GCA_963578885.1 Planctomycetota bacterium | reverse complement strand
GTGACCCGCGTGACGTGGACTTCCAGTTCCTCCATCAACGGGACCCGCGCCCGCTTGCGGCGGGTTGTGAGCACCAGCCCCAGCCGGTTGTCGCCTCGGAATCGTGGGCAATCGGCCAGGTCGATGTCGAAGCGAATCCCGGGCAGACCGCCTCGGAACTTGCCGGCCGCGGTGCGTCGGATCTGTTTCGCGGGGATGCGGGATCCGTTGATGTCGACTGACAGCGCGTCGGCGTCGGTGAGGTGATAGACCCAGAACCTCAGGTGCCCCTCCAGGGCTTCGCCCTTGCGACCGTCGGCCACTCGGAACGGATACACCAGCCGCTTGCCGATCCGCCTGTCGGTAAACAGCAGTGACGGGTTGTTCTTCTGGCCCAGCGGACTCGAACCCTCCTCGGCCCACGGGTAGTTCCGCACCGGCGGTTTTCTGGCCGAGATTCCCTTGCCCATTGGCAGGAAGCGGTAGGTGCGGGGTCCGGCAAAGACGCGGTCACGGCTACTGACGGCCTGAGTCCAGGCCTCGATCCGTTTCCGCTGCTCAGGCGACGCGGTCACCTCGCGGCCAAAGTGAATCCCCACGTTCCAGAACGAGATGCTGTCGGCGCCGTAGGAATAGAAGTTGGCGGCCGCACCGCGGGCTTCTGCGGTGTCCAGCAGCATGCTGACGTAGCCGTCGGCGTGTTTCTTGGATCGAGCGCTCCCGCGGTCCAGGGGGATGGGTGGGCCCGACGAGAGTGAACCGATCATGTTTCCCATCGTGACGATCGTGTCGACGCCAGCCGGGCGGGTGAAGCGGGCGAACTCGTCGATGGGCAATTGCGGGTCGGTGTTGTTCCAGGTCGAGACCACCACGAAGTCGATCCAGCCCTGCTTGACCCACGTCTCGATGTCGACACCGGCCAGCCAGCATGCGTGCAGCGATTCGGGCACCCGCACTCCCAGGGTCAGCCGCTTGCCGTTCTGCCTGCGGCGGCCCGAGCCGTCCATCATCTTGCGGACCTGCCCGATATAGCGGGTCATGATCGAGGCCTTCTCGCGTCCCTGGTGCCTCGGGAAATGCTTGGCCCAGCGGACGAAGTTCAATTCCAGCCCATCGACCGGGTACCCGGTGACGATCTCCTTCATGATCCCCATCCGGTGATCACGGACGGCGGCGATCGAGTAATCCAGTGCCGTTTCGTTGGTTCGACCATCGGGTTGCTTGATCACGTACTCGGGGTGATCGATCGCGAATTGTGAACAGAGGTCATCAAACGTGTTGAGCCGTGTGTGGTGAGTGTCTCCCATCCGCACCGCAGCCAGCACCTCTTTTCCCTTCGCCTGCATATGCTCGGTCACCAGCCGCAGCGGATCGGTGCCCTGCCGTGCCAGGTCTTTCATCCCGCGGACATGTTTCTGGTCGGTCCTGTTGTTGCGCGCTCCATACTGCTCGCCGGCCTTCGTGTTGTAGAAGCAGATGTCGGGCGTGCAGGCCAGGTAGACAAACGTCGTGAACGGCACCGCCTTCGACTCGCGATCCAGCCACGCCTTGATGAATGCCGCCGAGTTCTTCCCGGGTGCCTCACCGAGTACCTGACCATCGTCGTTGAAGACGGTTCGAGGCTCACGCTTGTCGGCTGCCATGCCGGACAACGACCAGCACAACAGCAGCAGGCCGACGATCACGTGGCGGAAGTACAGTGAGCGATTCATGGGACTCTCGATGTGGGGTCCAAAGGGGCGTTCGAGTATATCCGGCGAGATCTCAGCTGGCCGCTCGAACGGTCTCTGAATCCGGCATCGCCGGGAGGCCTATCGCAGCGGGTGACCCTGTGCTGGGGCCGACCGGCTGAGTCACACGGTTGGCATCGCCGGCTGATTCGAGTGAGATGTCTCGCTCGGAGCGTTTCCCTGATGTCCCTGATAAACCTGCTGAGGACCCCGGCCCATGCTGATCGGCTACGTCAGTGACGAGCGTTACATTGCCCTGCACGATGTGTGTGTTCTGTTTGAGCGCGACGGGGCTGAACCGACGGCGACGCGGTCGTTGGCCGACGGATCGGTGCGAGCGGAGTTGAGCGAGGGGGACTACCGGGTCACTCTGCGTCGCGACGGATTCTCAGCCAAGCGGACAACACTCACCGTGCCGGTCCAGGAACCGTCACAGTTCCGGCTGCTCAGCAACTCGCTGGTGGGTTACATGTGGCCCAAGTGCGTGCGATCGGGCGAGAAGTCCGAGTACCGGGTCCACGCGACCGAGTCGTATCGGCTGGACCTGTTTCGCTATGGCTGGGACAAGGAACCGGTTTGCACGGTGGGCTGGTACGACGAGCACGGTCCGCTGGCCACCTCGCAGGTCACCCCCGATGGGGACTACACCCAGTGCGGCATCCGATTCAACGAGCAGGGCTACAGCAACAACCCGCACCATCGCCAGTACCTGGTCGGGCCCGAGCGGTCGGGACTCTACTACCTGCATGCCCGGACGGTTTCCGGAGAGTTCTTCACCTTTCCGTGGATCGTGGCGCCCCGGGAGCCTCAGCACGACATCGCGGTTCTGGCGGCCAACATCAACTGGAACTGCTACAACAACTTCGGCGGTCGCAGCAACTACATCCACCCTCAGGCGCTCCCGCCCGAGCCCACCGTCAACGCCCGCCAGGACCTGCATCGCTACACCAGCGACCTGCACATGCACTTCTCGGTCGAGCACTACGCTCCGCTGTCGTTCGATCGTCCCGAGTTGTTCAACCATGTGCCTGAGGAGACCCGGATCGACGATCCGCTGGAGGGTCGATCCGAGTGCCACACGCTGCCGGCCGAATGGCGATTGTTCGGTTGGCTCGAGCGTGAGGGATTCGGGTACGACCTGTATGCCGAGACCCAGTTCCACTTCGACCAGCTCGACCTCGACGCCTACAAGGTGCTCATCATCAGTGCCCATCCCGAGTACTGGTCTTCTGACATGTACTTCCGGTTGAAGGAGTGGGTCTTCGGGCGGGGTGGAAAACTGATGTACCTCGGTGGCAACGGGCTCAACTGCGCCGTCGAATTCCTCGACGAGTCGACGATCACCGTCCGCAACAGTGCCGAGGGCGGCAGTTCCAGTGACATGGCGAAGATCGGCAAGGAGAGCCGGATGGACGTGTACTACGAGTCCGAGGCCAAGCTGCTGGGAGTGCGATGCACCGAGGAAGGCATCATGACCGGAGCTCCCTACCGGGCCCTGGACACCTCGCACTGGATCTTCGACGGCACCGGGCTCTCAGACGGCGACATCTTCGGCGAGCGCTGCCTGCACATGCGTTGCCCGGGGGGGGCCTCCGGCCACGAAACCGACAAGATGTCTCCGAGTTCTCCGCCCGGGACGCGGCTGCTGGCCCAGGGGCTGAATCCCGACTTGGGGGGCGCCGACATCGTCTACCACACGACCGAGAGTGGAGGCGAGGTCTTCAGTGTCGGTTCGATCAGCTATCCCTGTGCCCTGCCGGTTGATGAGAACATCTCGAAGATCACCCGCAACGTGGTCGAGAGATTCTGCAGCTGAATGCCCTGCGGCCAGAGCCGAGGCTGTCATATCGAGCGGGTCGAGTGGGTCGGGTGTCGGTTGGCCCATCCGGTTGCAGGCGGATACGATGCACACGCATCATTTGACACCGATTGCTGGAGCGAGTCATGCGGCGCCGGACATTTTCAGAAGCCGATTTTCACCGTCGTGAGTTCCTGAAATCCGCGGCCGCGATCACGGCGCTGCCGCTGATGGGCAGCCAGGTCCAGGGGGTGCTCAGGCGACGTGTGGCCTTTGCCGAGGACCCGTTTTCGCTGGGAGTCAGCAGTGGCGACCCCGCCGCCGACGGGTTCGTGATCCAGACCCGCCTGGCTCCCGAGCCGATTGCCGGGGGGGGCATGCCGGCCGAAAATATCGAGGTGCGGTTCGAGATCGCCACCGACCCCGAGATGAAAAAAGTGGTCCGAAAGGGACTGGGCGTGGCCACTCCGCAACTGGGACACAGCGTGCATGTCGAGCTCAGAGGACTCGAACCGGATCGCTGGTACTGGTACCGCTTCACCGCCGGTGACGCTCGCAGCCGGATCGGTCGGGCTCGCACCACGCCTCGAGATTCCAGCCTGGCCGAAGAGCTGAACTTCGCGTTCATCAGTTGCCAGCACTACGAGCACGGGCTGTTCACCGCGCTGGAACACATGGCCCGGGAACAACTCGACCTGGTCGTTCACCTCGGAGACTACATCTACGAGTACAAGGGGATCGACGGCAAGGTCCGCAAGCACAGCGGTCCCGAGATCACCACGCTCGAGCATTACCGCAACCGCTACGGCCAGTACCAGTCGGACCCCCTGCTGCAGGAGGCTCATGCTCACTGCCCGTGGCTGGTGACCTGGGACGATCACGAGGTCGACAATGACTATGCCACGTTCCATTCCGAGCAGCCCGGAGTGTCGGCGGCGTCGTTCATGAAGCGGCGGGCCAACGCCTACCAGGCCTACTACGAGCACCTGCCCCTGAGACGCTCGTCGATCCCCGCCGGTCCGTTCATGCAGCTGTACCGTAGAGTCCGCTTTGGCCGGCTGGCCGACTTTGCGATTCTCGACACCCGACAGCACCGCACGCCCCAGGCCAACGGCAACGGACTGAAACCCCTGGTCGGCGAGGCGCTCAACCCCAACGCCACCATTCTCGGAGGCAGGCAGGAAGCGTGGCTGAGGCGGGTGTGGCTGGAGTCGAAGGCCGAGTGGAACGTGATGGCGCAGCAGGTGCTGATGGCCCGCGTCGATCGGCTGCCGGGTCCGGCCGAAGGTTACACGATGGACAAGTGGGCCGGATACGAGGTCTGCCGGCAACGCGTGATGCAGACCCTGGCCGACCTGAAGGTGCCCAACCCGGTGGTGCTGACCGGCGACATTCACACCAACTGGGTCTGCGACCTGCCGCTGGATTACCGACGACCGGACAAGACGGTCGTCGGCACCGAGTTCGTCTGCACGTCGATCAGTTCCGGCGGCAACGGCAGTCAGAAACTGTCCTACACCGATGCGATGATCGCTGAGAATCCCTGGGTCAAGTTGCAGAACGCCGAACGGGGCTACGTCCGCTGCCGGGTCACCCCCAAGCTGTGGACCAGCGACTTCCAGGTGATCGACGACGTGCTGAAGCCCGGAGGCAAGTTGATCACCCGGCACAGCTACGTCGTTGAGTCGGGCCGACCCGGAGCACAGCAGGTGTAGCTGCGAAGTCTCGCCCATCAGCCACTCTCCCATGACCACCAGAGGCAAACACCCATGACCGACCTTGCCATTCAATCCGTCTCCGCCGCGACCGATGAATTGCCCGAGATGCCGATCGAACCGTCCTGGATCCAGGAGGGCACTCCGGTGGCCAGGGGCACGGTGCTGGTCCAGTCGGCCGACAAGCTGCTCTCGAGTGGTCTCTGGAGCTGCACGGCGGGGAAGTTCCGCTGGGAGTTCGGCTGGGACGAGTTCGTCCACGTGCTCGAGGGTGAGGCGACAATCACCGAAGAGGGCGGCGCCGTCCATACTCTCGGACCCGGCGACACCGCTCACTTCCCGATCGGGATGGTCTCGCACTGGCACGTCCCCCAGTACGTTCGCAAGGCC
>CAUZEQ010000315.1:0-5640 GCA_963578885.1 Planctomycetota bacterium | reverse complement strand
CCAGGTCCTGCTGCGAGTCGGAACTGATCGCCACCAGCTCGATCCCCACCTTGCGAAACGCCTCGGCCTTGGGCGCGAACGCCTGCAGTTGCTCGACACAGTGCAGGCAGCCGTAGCCCAGGTAGAAGATCACCACCACCGGCTTGCCGCGGAACTGCTTCAGTGACACCGTGCGGCCACCGTCAGCCGGCAACGACCAGTCGGCAGCCACCTGGGGCTGCCAGCGGAATGGACCCAGGTCGTCCAGCGACGGGCGGTCACCGGTGTCGTCGCGGGCGACCGCAGCCAGACGCCAGTCCTTGGCCAAATCGGCCTTCTTGGCCACCTTGGCCAACCGGCTGAAGACCGGGGAAGCGATATCGATCGAGGCGGAGAGCTTGCGGAGCTTCTTGAGTTCCTCGACCGCCTGCTTCTTGCGACCACGCTTCCAGAGCAACTCGACCAATCGCGCCTGGGGCTGCACCTGGTTGACCCGCCGCCCGGCATGACTCCGCAGAGCCTTCTCGGCACCGTCCTCGTCACCAGATGCCAACTGCACAAACGCCAGGAACGACGCATCCATCCCGCCGGCCTTCTTGAACAATGCCAAGGCCTCGGTCGCCTTCTTCTTGGAACCCTCGGAGAGCAAGACGTGAGCCTGCAGCTCCTGCACGGCCTTCTCGAGAGTTCGAACCTTGGCGTCAAATGGCTTGCGAGCCGCGGCGACAGCCTTCTTGATCGCCTTCTCGTCGGGCTTCTTCCCGGCCGGCTTCTTCTTGGCCGGATCCTTCTTGGCCTTGGCCGGATCCTTTTTGGCTGGCTTCTTCTTGGCCGAACCCTTCTTGGACTCTTTCTGCTTGCCGCCATCCTTCTTGGCTTCGCCCGTGTCCTTCTCGGCAGCCTTCTTCGGCTCGTCCTTCGTCTTGGGAGTCGCGGCGGTCAACTTCGCCCGCGCCGCGGTGCCGGCCTTGTCCCGGTCGGCCCGCTGGGCAGCCAGCCGCTTTTCGAGCGAGGCCAGCAGTTCCTGACCCTGCTTGTCCTGTCCCGACCCGAAGTAGGCTCGCCCGAGCTGGCGTTCACGCTTGACCTGCTCATTGAAGTCCTTTGTCGGCTCGAGGTAGGACGTCCCCGCCAGGGCAATCGTCTCGTCCCACAGCTCGTAGGTACTCAGTACCTGCAACAACCGCATGCGGCCGTAGCGTGTGCTTCCTCGCTTCAGCGTGTTGTACTTCGGGTGCCGAGGCAGCTCGAGCATGTTCTTGGACAGGCTGAGTGCATCACTGACGCGGCCGACATAAAGCAGGTTGCGACACAGCCACTCGTTGTTGTGAGCGAAGTTGCTGATCCGGTCGGGCAGCACGCGGTCTCGCATCATGTGAGCGTGGTCGACCCGCGCCGAGGCTTCCTGCTGGAAACAGGCGTCCTCGTAACGCTTCAGCCGCGAGTAGATGTGGCCGGGCATGTGCCACATGTGGGCGATCCCCGGAGACGCCTGTCCGCAGCGCGCGGCGGAATTCAGTGCCTTTTCCGGCTTCTCGTAATCCCACAGGTGGATGCGGAAGTGGTGGCAGGGATGCATCGGGTTCTTGGCCAGCACCTGCTCGAGCAGCGCGTTGACGGCCAGGTAACTGTCCAGCGGCAGCCCGCGGCGGCGGTTGCCCCACAGCTGCAACCCCAGCAGCGCCTTCGACTCGATGTCCTCGGGATACTTGTACGAAATCCGCTCGAGTGCCTTGGCGTACTTGCGGCTGCGGTCCTTGTTCTTCTTCGAGCCCGCCTTGATGTAGGCATCGACCGCGTCGATGTACATCCGCTCACGCTCGCTCACTTTGTCCTTCCGCTCGACCGCCTTGGCGATGAACCCCTTGGCCCGCTTCGAGTTGTTGATATTGGCCATCGCCATGCCCCAGTAGGCGATGCCGCAGTCGGGATCGATCGATGCCGCCTGCCGGAACGACCGCTCGGCCTCGAAGAACCAGAAGCCGTGCAGCTGCCCGACCCCCTGGTTGATGAACTTCTGCACGATCGGCTTGGTACAGGTGGCCGGAAAGCTGACGTTCCCGGTGTTGCCCATCAGGTAGGCCTTCTGACGCGGCCCCTCGTTGAAGGCTTCGCCGTGGTTGGAGTGCCCGGCGGGCAACGCCTTCTCCGCTGCGGGTTTCGGCTTCGGCTGCGGTTTCGGCTGCGGTTGGCTCTTGTCCTTGGCCGCATCCTGAGCCTGCAGTCTCGCCGGGGCATCTCCCAACGGGCCGCACATCGCCCACGTCGCCAGTAGCACGGCCCAGGGCAGACGAAGAGTCAGAGTCCGGGGCAGGGCGACAGTTCTCATGGGCATCACCAATGAAGCTCGAATTGACAGCAGCTTGGCCAGCGAGCCCGGTGGCCCCCACCACCGGCAGCCGTCCGAAGACAGCCCAAGGCGTTTACTGTACCATCTGCCCGGGTTGATGTTGAGGCGTTCTGAGGCCAGGAGACGGGATGCCCGCTCGACGCAGCGTCGCTCGAACAGGCCTGCTGCTGGCCGCGGTCCTGGCACTGTGCCGGATCGCATCCCTCGGCAAGGAACTCCTGGTCGCCGGAACGTTCGGAGCCGGCGACCAGATCGACGCCTACGCACTGGCGCTTTTGGTGCCCGCACTCGCGCTGGCACTGTACCTCTCGGCCGTCCGACGCGGGTACATGGTCGAAGCCCCCCGCCGGATCGACAGCCTGGACCTGGCGTCGTTCACCAACCGCTACCTGGCCCAGGTCCTGGTGTTTTCAGGCGGATTGGCCCTGCTGGCCTGGTGGCTCTTGCCTGCTGCCTGGCCGCTGCTGCTGACACCGGATCGCTACCAGTCCCTGGGCGAAGAACTGGCACGACTCAACGTCCCGATCGCCTTGCTGATCCTGCCCACAGCGGCCGTGTCGGCACTGACCGCGGTGCTCAACGCGCGGCACAGTTTTGCCAGCCCGCAATGGACCCACGTGCTGCCCACCGCCGCGATCGTCGCGGCCGTGCTGCTGGGAAACACCGCCCAGGGCGCAGCCCTTTTGGCCTGGGGACTGCTCCTGGGCACCTGCCTCCAGACGGTGGTCCTGGCCCGACTGGTTCACCGGGCCGGACACCGCTTCCTGGCCCGTGACGGATCGCCCTGGCGCGGTGCCGCCGGATTCGTGGCCCTGGTGCTGCCGTTTCTCTGGATGGACGTCATCGGGCAACTCAACGTGCTCGTCGATCGCGCCATGGCTGCCGGACTGCCCGCCAAACGACTCAGCGTGCTCTACTGGGCCGCGCTCGGCAAAGACTTCCTCTCGGGTACACTCATCGCCTCGATGCTCTGGGTCCTGCTGCCCAGGTTCTCTGAACAGGTGGCCGCCGGGGACCAGGATGGACTCCGAAACGGCTGCAGCCGACTGGTCCGTTTCGCCGCGGTGCTGCTGCTACCGGTCTCGGCATTGGTCCTGCTCGCCGGACACACGCTGCTGCCAGAACTCTCGCTGAAAGCACTCGATCAGGATGACTGCCGGCGGCTGGGCCATACGCTGGGCGGCTACGCCTGGGGCCTGTTCCCCGAACTGGCCGGCCTGGCACTGGTGCAGGCCCTGCTCGTGCTGGGCCGCTTCAGGCAGCTGGCGGTGATCGGGCTGCTGGGGCTGTTCCTTCCCAACCTGCTGCTGAACCTGCTGCTGATCGTGCCACTGCAGGAAGTCGGCCTGGCACTCTCGACCTCGGTCACCGCATGGTTGCTGCTGGGGATCGCCGCCTGGGCCGTGAACCGCACGATCGGGTTCGAAGACCCTCGCGGGATCGCCGCCGGGGTGCTGCGAGCCGCCGGCTTCAGCCTGCTCGCCGGGCTGGGGGGATGGGGCCTGAATTCCTGGCTGGGAGGCGGTCCGGCCGCGGCGGTGGCTGCGATCGGACTGGCCACCATCGCCTACCTCGGACTGGCACTCGGCTGGCCCGGACACCCCGACCTGCACGAGGCCATCCGGACTTGGCGGCGACGCGATGACCATGATGACCATGATGACCATGATGACCAGGACACGCCGACGCGGTCTGTCCCGGCGTGACCCGCGACGTCTATAATCAAACTCCCTGCCGGCGGACCTCCCGGTTCGCTGACCCCGCCCGCCCGTTTTATCCACCCCCCGCCCCCCGGTGCCGCTCGTGACGACTCGAACGCCCCGCCGCGGACCGTCCCGTCGACCTGCCTGGCATCGGCACCTGATCGCCGCTGGAGGCACCGGGGCACTGGCACTGCTGGCCTCCTGGATCTACTCAACCTCCACAGGCCGCGACTCCTCTTCAGCACTCTCGCTGATGGCAGCCACCGCAGCCACCGCAGCCCCTGTTGACGACTCCTCAGAGGCAGCCCCGGACTCAACAAACACAGCGCCGGCTCCCAAGCCGCCCGATCCCTTCAAGAAGACCATCGCCCCGTTCCTCAAGACCTACTGCTTCGAATGCCACGGCCCGGAGACCGACAACGGGGGCTTGAGATTCGACAAGTACGCCTCGAGCAAGGATGTCACCTCAGACCGCAAGACCTGGGCCAAGACGCTGCAGTACCTCGAACTGGGTGCCATGCCGCCTCCGGATCACGACACTCAGCCCGACGCCAAGACACGACAGGCCGTCGTCGGCTATCTCGACAAGACGCTCTTCGACATCGACTGCGACCTGGTCCGAGACCCCGGCCGAGTCACCATCCGCCGGCTCAATCGCGCCGAATACGACAACACGATCCGCGACCTGCTGGGAGTCGATTTCCATCCGGCCAGGAACTTTCCCAGCGACGACGTGGGTGAGGGTTTCGACAACAATGGCGACGTACTGAGCGTCTCGCCGTTGCTGATCGAAAAGTACCTCGACGCGGCCGAACAGGTTGCCGAGAAGGCGATCGTCCCGATCGACCCCTTCTCGTCTCGCAGCCGCAAGCTCAGCGGCGGACAACTCAACAAGAACGCCGGGGCCAACGCCCGGGGCTCGAGCTTCGGGCTGTTCTCCAAGGGGCACGTCGGAGCGGTGGTCGAGTTCCCCGCCGACGGAGAATACGTGCTCCGCGTCAATGCCTCGGCCGACCAGGCCGGCCCCGACCCCGCCCGACTCACGATCTCGATCGACAACAAGCCGGTCAAGACGCTCGACATCAAGAGCAAGAACCGCGACGACCGGCAAAACCACGAGCACAAGCTCAAGGTCTCCCGGGGACGCCGGCCGCTGCAGGTCGCCTTCATCAACGACTATTACAAGCCCAAGGATCCCGACCCGAAACTCAAGGGCGACCGCAACGCCTACATCCACTCGATCGAGGTGATCGGCCCGCTGGAGGTCAAGCCCGAGGACCTGCCCGAGTCGCATCGGAAACTGGTGAAATTCAGCCCCGACAAGAACCGGACCGCTCTCGAGGCCGCTCGTGCCAATCTCACGCCACTGATGAGACGCGCGTTCCGGCGGCCGGTGACCCAGGATGAAGTCAACCCGATTGCCCAGTTCGTCGCCGACGCCACCGCCGACGACGAACCCTTCGCAGCCGCGATGCAGATCGGACTGCAGGCCGTCCTCGTTTCACCTCACTTCCTGTTCCGGGTCGAACACGGAACCCCGCAAACCGGCAACGACGCAAAGAGCCAACAGACACTGACCGACTTTGAACTGGCCTCTCGACTGAGTTA